>JAVLBR010000006.1:0-34095 GCA_031581125.1 Schleiferiaceae bacterium
CGGGGTGTCACTAGTAGGCGATAAACCACTTTTGGCCGCCAGGCCCACTACGGGCGCTAGGGGCGTACGCTGTCCGGGATCAGATAAATGCGCTCGCCGGGCCGGTGATAATAATATTCCTCGCGGACAAACTTCTCGAGCTGTGCCGGGTCTGAATTGAGCTGCTGGAGCCGCTGCTGGTCCTTCTGGATGTTTTCCTGATAATAATCGATGTTTTCCTCCAGCTGGCTTATCTGCTCGTTGAGCTGGTGGTGGATGACCAGGGAGTTGGCATCCAGCCAGATCATCCAAATGATAAATCCCAGGGTGGCCAGGGTAAATTTATGGGTAAGGATGCGAAACCAGCGCTCTTGACGCCATTTTTGCCAGCGATTCATAAGGGCTAAGGTAGGTCAAAGCCCGGTATGGGGGCAAGGGGCGCGCAGAAAAGATTTTCACAAGGGGGCAGGAGCTCAGGACTCAAACTGGAGGGAAGCGAGGTTTTGGTACAAGCCATCCGGTTTTTGCAATAGCTCTTGATGGGTCCCCGTTTCCTGCACCTGGCCTTGCTCTAGCACAATGATCTTGTGCGCACTACGGATGGTAGAAAGACGATGGGCTATGACCACCGAGGTACGGCCGGCCATGAGGGTATCAAGCGCTTCCTGCACCAGCTTTTCGGATTCTGAATCGAGGGCGGAGGTGGCCTCATCGAGAAGCAAAATACGGGGATTTTTAAGCACGGCCCGGGCGATGGCTACCCGCTGCCGCTGCCCGCCGGAAAGCTGTACCCCTCGCTCGCCCACTACGGTATCCAGGCCATCGGGAAAGGCTTGAATAAAGGACCAGGCGTTGGCCTGGCGCGCGGCGGCCATCACTTCTTCTTCGCTGGCATGCGGCTTGCCGTAAGCAATATTTTCCCGGATGCTGCCCCCAAATAGAAACACGTCCTGGGGCACTACCGCCATTTGGTTGCGCAGTTCACTGAGGCCGTAATCGGAGGCGGGCCGGCCATCGAAATAAAGCTGCCCCTGCGTGGGCTGGTAAAACTGGAGGATAAGGCTCACCAGGGTAGATTTCCCGGCTCCACTGGCTCCCACCAGGGCTACCTGCTGCCCCGGTTCTACCTGAAGGTCTATGCCTTTAAGCACGGGCACATCAGGGCGGGAAGGGTAGTGGAATTGTACCTTTTCCATGGCAATGGCGCCCTTGAAATCGGGGCGCTCCTGCTGGCTTTGGTGCTCATCCAGGGGTTCGGTAGATTCGTCCAGAATTTCCATGAGCTCTTCGGTAGCGCCTACCGCCTTTTGGATATTGGCGTATACATTGGCAAAGCCCCCTATGCTGCCCCCGATAAAGCCGGAGTAGATCACAAAGCTGAAGAGTTCGCCCGTTTGAAGCTCCCCGGCCCCTATGAGGTTTACCCCTTGCCATATCACCGCCACGATGGCGCCAAAGAGCCCTAAGATGATAAAGGAGGAAAAGGCGCCGCGGTACTTGCCGCCTTTCATGCCGGTGCGGGCTACCTGGTTGGTTTTGTGCCGGTAGCGGCCCATTTCGGTAAACTCATTGGCAAAGGCCTTTACGTTAAAGATACCTTGGAGGGTTTCTTCCACGATGGTATTGGAGTCGGCCACTTCGCGCTGCACCTGCTTGGAATAGCGCCGGATAAAACGGCCAAAAAACACAGCCACCAGCACTACCACAGGCACGATGGCCAGCATAAAGAGGGTGAGCTGGGGAGAGGTGTAAAGCAGAATGGCCACCCCGCCAAAAATGATGATGAGCTGCCGGATAAACTCGGCCAGGGTGGTGGTGAAGGTTTCCTGCAGCAGGGAAATATCGGCCGAGATACGGCTGTTGAGCTCGCCCACCCGCTGGGTGTTAAAAAAGCGCATGGGCAGCTTGATGAGGTGCTGGTAGGTGGCCTGGCGCAGGGAAGCCAGGGTTTTTTCGGTCACGTTCACAAAGAGGATCACCCGAAAGAAGGACACCACGGCCTGAAAGGTGAGAATGGCCGCCAGGGTGAGGGTGATGCGGCTGATATTGTTGACCAGGTCATCGGCATTGGCGGCGTCTACCAGATCGCCCAGGTATTTGGGGAAAGCCAGGTTGGCACTACTGGAAAGCAGCAGAAAAACGAGCCCCAGCAAAAACTCCCCGCGGTAGGGGCGAATGTAGCGGTACAGCTTAAGGGCCTTCTTAAAAGCACTCCGGGTGGGGCGCTTGCGGGTTTCTTTTGGTTCTGGCGAGTTTTTTCGGCTCATGCTAGTAGATAAAGCGCTAAGGGAAGGGGCTCAAAATAGCTCCGCCCGATAAAAGCCGGCAAAGGTAAGAAGCACATAGAGGGCATAACTGGCCCTAACAAACTTTGTTTGAAGCCTTGGATCAATCCTTTTTGCGCTGGAGGATCTGGCCGGATTTTAATTTTTGCCAGTAGTCTTTCAGGTCCCGGCGCACCTCGCCGGAGAGCAGCAGCAGGCCTACAATGTTGGGCAGGGCCATGGAAAGGATCATCATATCCGAGAAGGCCAGTACCGCTCCCAAGCTCACGGAAGAGCCGATCACGATAAATACCAGAAAAAGCAACTTGTAGCTGAGCTCCGTGATTTTGGTACGACCAAAGAGGAAAGTCCAGGCCCGCAAGCCATAGTAGCTCCAGCTGATCATGGTACTAAAGGCAAAGAGGAAGATGGCAATGACCAGCACGTAAGGGAACCAGCTTAGGAACTCCACACTGCCAAAGGCAGCGGAGGTAAGGGTGGCACCGCCCTGGCCATCGTCCTGATAGTAGCCGGTAAAAATAAGCACCAGCGCGGTGAGGGTGCACACCACCACGGTATCGATAAAGGGCTCCAGCAGCCCCACGAAACCTTCGCTCACGGGGTGCCTGGTTTTGGCAGCAGAGTGGGCTATGGCCGCGGAGCCTACCCCTGCCTCATTGGAGAAGGCCGCCCGGCGGAAACCCTGGATCAGCACTCCGATAAAGCCCCCCAGCATGGCGGAGGGCGCAAAGGCGCCGTCAATGATAAGCCCAAAGGCTTCGGGCAGGCCGGCAATGTTTACCGCTATAATAGAAAGGGCCGCGAGAATGTAGATCCCTGCCATAAAGGGAACGATCTTTTCGGTAACCCGGGCTATGCTTTTGATGCCCCCGATGATCACGGCTCCTACCAAAATGGCCAGGATTACCCCGAAAATGGGGCCACCCCCTTCCAGGAAGGTAAATTGCTTGGACAATTGGGCGTAGGCCTGATTGGCCTGAAACATATTGCCCCCGCCAAAGCTGGCCCCGATGGTGAGGATGGCAAAAAACAAGGCCAGGAAACGACCCAAGCCGGCCATGCCCATGCCTTTAAGCCCTTTGCGCAAGTAGCGCATAGGGCCGCCCTCTACCACGCCATCTTCTCCTATGTCGCGGTACTTTACCCCCAGGGTGCATTCGGTAAATTTGGATGCCATCCCCAGCAGGCCCGCTATGATAAGCCAAAAGGTAGCTCCGGGACCGCCCAGGGAAATGGCCACCGCTACCCCTGCTATATTCCCCAGGCCTACGGTGGCACTCACCGCCGTAGCCAGCGCCTGGAAGTGGGTAACTTCCCCTTCCGCGTCGTCTTCATTATACTTTCCCCGTACCAGGTGGATGGAGTGGCGCCAGCCCCAGAAGTTGACAAAGCCCATGCGCACCGTAAAAAAGGCGGCGCCAAAGATGAGCCAGATGACTATGAAGGGTATGGCCACCGTACGTACATCACCATTGGGGTGGCGGGCCACGGTGCCATCGTCGCTATACACCGTGTTGTCGTAAAGCCCCATGGCGTAGAAAGGATCCCAAAAGATCACGGCCGCCACGCCATCCACAATGGGCTTAAAAGTCCCGTTGAAATACTCCGCTACGGAGTTTTCCGCTATTTCAAACTCCTGGGTTACTTCCGCTCCGGCCGCATCTTTTACGGTGACGGTGTAGTCTATGCCTTCTATCAGCTTATTGGCCGAGCGGGAATTCGTGTCGATGGTTTGCTGGCTCCAGTAATAGCGGTAAGGCGGCTGGCCTCCCGACACTTTGATCACGGCCTTGCCATCGTTTATGGCATCGGAGGGATTACTAAGGGTGAAATCTTCCACCTCGAGCGGACCGGCGGCCAGGGCCAGGCTGGAGAATAGAGCTAATAATACCGTAGAAATATAAGTGCGCATGTGAGCGGTTTCTAAAAATTTTAAGAAGCCACAATTATCGGGAAAAAACCACACATGATAAAATTGAATGGGAGCTAAGCTGCCGGTCCCTTAGCTAGTGCCTGTCCACAGAGTCGAGGGGCTGGCCTAGAAAGTTGGTCAGCGACCTTGCGCAGCCCAAAAACGCGGAGTTTACTAGGGTAAATGAGTCTCGCTTGAAGCGAGAGGCAAGCCTAACGAAGCTGACCGACTTTATAGACAAACACTAGCTAAAAGGGTCAAAGGCCCAGCTACCGCCGGCAAACTCTCGGTCCATTTCCAAGGGGAGGGGTGGCCCGAAAAAAATCCTATATTCGCTCCAACCTTTCTATTCATTCCTGTGGTTATGAGTTCCTCCCTTAGGTCATTTCTGCATTTTGCGCGGCGCCAGCGGTACCAATTAGGGCTCCTTGCCCTTCTTTTAATGCTCCTGCTTTTGCTATGGCACTATACCCCCATTTGGTTTTCGCCCCCTGAGGCCCATACAGCCCGCCAGGCAGCCGCCGAAGCGGCCTGGCAAGCCCTTCAGGAAAAAAAGCGAGCGGCCTTTCAGCCCTTTGATCCCAATGATGCTTCGGCGGCATTTTTGCGAAACACCGGTTTGGATTCCGCGCTGGCAGCCCGCTGGCAAGCCTATCTTGCGGCCGGCGGTCACTTTCACCAGGCCCAGGACGTGCTTAAAATTTACGGAATGGACAGCCTTTGGTGGGCGCGCGCCCGGTCTTTTTTTCGATTTACCACTTCCTCCGAGCCCCCACCGAAAGAAACTTCGACAAGGGAAAGCAGCGCCCCCGCTCGCCTTTCCTTACGTCCTTTTAAGCTTAACCAGATATCCAAAAGGCAGCTGCTCCAAATGGGCTTAAGCCCCTATCATGCCGATCGGATTCTGGCTTTTCGGGAGCGGTATCGGCCCTTTCGAAGCCCCGACGAACTTCTGGAGGTTTACGGCTTGGACAGCAGCCTGGCCCAGCGCCTCTTGCCTTATGCCCAGGTGCCCTCAGCGGGGCGCCAGGGGCGGCCTTCGGCCAAAAGTGATACCGCCCCCGAAGACAGCATCCCAGCCCATATCAACATCAACGAGGCGGATAGTCTTACCCTCCTTAAGGTGCGCGGCATAGGCCCCTTCACCGCAGGAGAAATCCTGAAAAGACGGCGCCTATTTGGCGGGTTTTATAGTCTGGAGCAGTTGAGGGGCATTTACTCCGTAGACAGCACGCGCTATGAAACCCTGTCCTCGCAGCTGGTTTGCGAAGGGGCCTACCGGCGCTACCCGCTCAATCAGGTACCCTACGATACGCTCATTCGCTGGCCCATGCTTAAGCACCGCCAGGTAGAGGCCATCATTTCTTTCCGGAAAAGAATGCGGCCCTACCGCTCCGTAAAAGAGCTTTTAAACATTGCTTTGATCGACACCGTTTTATTCCGTAAAATTGCACCTTACCTTTACGTAGAAGAGCCTAAGACAAATTAGCTGGCCAACTACCCTCGCAAAAACCTTCATAACCCCTTAGAACGAGCAAAATGGAAGATACGGCAAGTACTGTTGCGGCAGTAGGAATGGATTTTGAGCAAAGCGAAACCCAGCAAATGATCGCCCAGTCGGTGCGTGATTTTGCCGAACAAAGCATTCGCCCGCACATCATGAAGTGGGACGAAAGCCAGCAATTCCCGGTAGAGGTGCTCAAGCAGCTGGGAGAAATGGGCTTGATGGGCATGCTCGTGCCGGAAAGCTACGGGGGCAGTGGTCTTAGTTATTTTGAGTACGTCACCGCCATAGTAGAGCTCAGTAAAGTAGATCCCAGCATAGGGCTAAGCATGGCGGCGCATAATTCTTTGTGTACCAATCATATTTTAATGTTTGGCAACGAGGAGCAAAAGCAAAAATACCTGCCCAAGCTGGCCACCGCGGAGTGGATAGGGGCTTGGGGGCTTACGGAAGTAGGCACCGGTAGCGATGCCGGCGGTATGAACACCACCGCCGTAAAAGATGGCAATGAATGGGTGCTTAACGGTTCCAAGAATTTTATAACCCACGGTATATCCGGCGATGTGGCAGTGGTGGTCGTGCGCACTGGCGAGAAAGGCGACTCCCACGGCATGAGCGCCTTCGTGGTAGAAAAAGGAACCCCGGGTTTTTCAGGGGGGCGTAAGGAAGATAAGCTGGGCATGCGCGCTTCCGAAACCACCGAACTTATCTTCGAAGATTGTCGAGTGCCCGAAGAAAACATGCTGGGCAATGAAGGAGATGGCTTTATTCAGGCCATGAAAATCCTGGACGGCGGCCGCATATCCATCGCAGCGCTTTCCCTCGGTACCGGTTACGGGGCTTACCACGCCGCGCGCCAGTATGCCAAAGAACGGGAGCAGTTTGGCAAACCCATCGGACAGTTTCAGGCCGTAGGCTTTAAACTGGCCGATATGCTCACCCAACTGGAAGCGGCGGAGCTGCTCACCTACAAGGCTTGTGACACTAAGGAACGGGGCGAAAGAGTAACCCGGGAAAGTGCCATGGCCAAAATGTATGCCTCGGAAGTGGCCGTAAAAGCTTGCAACGAGGCCGTTCAGATATTTGGCGGTTACGGCTTTACCAAGGATTTTCCGGTGGAGAAGTTTTACCGGGATGTAAAGTTGTGCACCATCGGCGAAGGTACTACCGAAATCCAAAAACTGGTTATCTCCAAAGATCTGATGAAATAAGGGCTAGAAAAGCGGGCCGGCCAGCTGCCCTTCTACCGTTTCTAAAATCAAGGTCATAGGGGGCTTCCCCTCCGTTTGAGGCAAAATGCACCAGGCACTGGCGGGCCACTAAAAAAAATATATATTTGCACGCCCAAAAAAATTCAATAAAAGACACTCCATGCTCGTAGTATCTGTAAAAGAAGGTGAATCTATAGAACGCGCGCTCAAGCGCTACAAGCGTAAATACGATCGCACTGGCGTAATGCGCCAGCTTCGTGCCCGCAAACAATACATCAAACCCTCCGTAGCCCGCCGGAAAGAAGTGATCAAGGCGGCCTACATCCAAAATAAGCGGATGCAGGAGGAGTAAAGTTTCGAGCCTTACAGTCCAAGCTTGGCAAAAGCAATGACAAAGCACCTCGCCAATTGGTTGGGGTGCTTTTTTATTTTGCTACCTTAGCCTTCCGGGCAATAATCAACGCTGGGCCGTGGATATGGAGCATGTAGATGGTTTTTTGGATTACCTGCGCTACCAAAAGCGCTTTTCCCCCCATACCCTGAGCAATTACCGCCGTGACCTGGAGCAATTTCTGGCCTTTTTAAACGAAGAGTGCGGGGAACCCGACCTTACCGCCGTGCACCACCATTTGATACGGGCCTGGGTTTTGGCCCAGATGGACCGGGAAGAAGCCCGGAGCTCCATCAAACGGCGGTTAAGTGCTTTGCGAAGTTTTTACCGGCACCTTCTGCGCGAGGGGCAAGTGGCCCAAAACCCAGCTACGCTGGTTCAGATGCCCAAGGCCCCGCAAAAGCTAGTACGGGTGGTGGCGGAGGAAGAGATGGAGCGCCTTCTGGCTCAGGCGCCTCTGGAAAATGGCACCTGGGGCGCCACCCAGGCTTTAATAATGGAGATCTTTTATGGTACCGGCATCCGGGTAGCCGAATTGGTGGCCCTCGATGTAGGAGATTGCGATCTCGCGGGAAGAAAAATCACCGTTACGGGGAAAGGCAACAAGCAGCGTGAAATTCCTTTGGCCGAAGGCCTAAACGAAAAAATAAAGCAATACCTGGCCGCTTATCCCAAACCCGCAGGCCAAGCATTGCTGCAAACAAGGGACGGGGCGCGGCTTTACCCCAGGCTTGTGTATAAAGTGGTAAATTACTACCTTAGTATGGTATCTGGTACCGACCAAAAAAGCCCCCACGTGTTGCGCCACTCCTTTGCCACCCATATGCTGAATCGCGGAGCCGACCTGCAGTCCATTAAGGAGCTCTTAGGGCATGCCTCTCTGGCGGCTACCCAGGTGTACACGCATAATTCTATCGAAAAGCTGAAAAGTATGTATAACCAGGCTCATCCTCGGAGCCATAAATAGTAGGCCTATGAAAGCTACCTTCCAAGCCGTAAATTTTACCGCCGATGGTAAATTGATCTCCTTTATCCAGCATCGACTCGACAAACTGGAAACCTACTACGACCGCGTTCTCAAGAGCGAGGTGTATCTGAAAGTGGACAATACGCCCGCTAAGGATAATAAACTGGTAGAGGTGAAGGCCCACTTACCCGGGCAGGAGGTCATGGTGAAAAAGCAAGCCAAAAGTTTCGAACATGCCACCGATAAAGCGGTGGAAGCCCTTCGCCGCCAGCTACGTAAGCACAAAGAAAAGCACCTGGCTTCGGTGTAAACAAATTTTTCAGAGTGGGGCTTGCCCCCATGCAATTTGTTTTTACATTTGCAGTCCGCTAAAAAAAGCGGGCTGCTCTTTTTTTGGTAGCTATAGGCCTGTGTAGCTCAGTTGGCTAGAGCAGCTGATTTGTAATCAGCTGGCCGGGGGTTCGAGTCCCTCCACAGGCTCCTTTTTCTTTTCGGCCTCCGGCCAAATGAAAGACCGGCGCTCGATAAAGTGCTTCGTTATTTGAAAATTTTTACCCGGGGAGATACTCAAGCGGTCAACGAGGACAGACTGTAAATCTGTTGGCTTAGCCTTCGCAGGTTCGAATCCTGCTCTCCCCACAGCCAGAAGCCGGCCTTAAAACCGGTTTAATGCGGGAGTAGCTCAGCTGGCTAGAGCATCAGCCTTCCAAGCTGAGGGTCGCGGGTTCGAATCCCGTCTCCCGCTCTTTATGCGCTTCGGTTTGATTATGGGAGTTCCCTCTTGTAAGGGCATCCATACGGAGGTGCTGGCTGTTAATAGGGACGCCTGGCCTGCAGGCGCTCCACGAGTAGAGTGGGACTGATCGAAGGCCTGGGAGGCTTCCGGTGAGGCCCCTTCGCTCATAGACATTATGCCGATGTAGCTCAGGGGTAGAGCGTTTCCTTGGTAAGGAAGAGGTCAGGGGTTCAAATCCCCTCATTGGCTCTAAGTGAAAGACCAGGGTGGTCTTGCTTAGTTTAAATAGAAATTAAATTTTAAGTTTTTAACCATGGCAAAAGAGAATTTTGTTCGGAACAAACCGCACCTGAATATCGGTACGCTCGGACACGTTGACCACGGTAAGACCACTTTGACTGCCGCAATTACCAATGTATTGGCAGAAGCTGGTTTTGGCGACAAGCGTGAATTCGACTCTATCGATAACGCTCCTGAAGAAAAAGAAAGGGGTATTACCATTAACTCCGCCCACGTGGAGTATGAAACTGCTAATCGGCACTACGCTCACGTGGACTGCCCCGGTCACGCTGACTACGTGAAAAACATGGTAACGGGTGCTGCGCAAATGGATGGCGCCATTCTGGTAGTGGCCTCTACCGACGGCCCTATGCCCCAAACGCGCGAGCACATCCTGCTGGGACGCCAGGTAGGCATTCCCAAGATCGTGGTGTTCATGAACAAAGTAGATCTGGTAGACGACGAGGAGCTGCTTGAACTGGTAGAAATGGAAATCCGTGAGCTGCTCTCTTTCTACGAGTACGACGGAGATAATACGCCCGTGATTCAAGGCTCTGCCCTCGGTGCCCTGGAAGGCGCCAAAGAGTGGAGTGACAAAGTTATCGAGCTCATGGAAGCTTGTGATAACTGGATCGAAGAGCCCGAGCGGGATAACGAGAAAGATTTCTTGATGCCCATCGAGGATGTTTTCTCCATCACGGGCCGTGGTACCGTGGCTACCGGCCGTATCGAAACGGGGGTTGCCAACACTGGTGACCCGGTAGATATCATCGGCTTTGGCGACGAAAAAATGTCATCTACCGTTACGGGTGTGGAAATGTTCCGCAAAATCCTGGACCGGGGAGAAGCCGGTGATAACGTAGGTATCCTGCTGCGCGGTATCGAGAAAAAAGATATTCGCCGGGGTATGGTTATTGCCAAGCCCAAGTCCATTACGCCCCACACTAAATTTAAAGCTGAGGTATACGTACTGAAAAAAGAAGAAGGTGGCCGTCATACGCCCTTTCACAATAAGTACCGTCCCCAGTTTTACCTTCGTACCACAGACGTAACTGGTGAAATTCACCTGCCTGAAGGTACCGAAATGGTAATGCCCGGTGACAACCTCACCATCACCGTAGAACTCATTGCCCCGGTAGCTATCAATAAAGGTCTGCGCTTCGCTATGCGGGAAGGTGGCCGTACAGTAGGTGCTGGTCAGGTAACTGAAATTATTGAGTAATTTAACTCAAATGAAATAAAAAGCCGCAAAGGTGCCTCGGCCTCCCAAAGCTGAGGTACCTTTGCGACTTTCCATACGGGTGTAGCTCAGCTGGTAGAGCAGCGGTCTCCAAAACCGAAGGTCGCGAGTTCGATTCTTGCCACCCGTGCAAAGCTTCAAGAATGAGTAAAATAAAAAGCTATTTCCAGGAATCTTATCACGAGCTCGTGGAAAAAACCACTTGGCCTACGTGGAAAGAGCTGCAAAAGACGGCTGTTTTGGTGGCCGTATCAGCGGTGATCATTGCCCTGCTCATCTTTGCGATGGACCGGGCCATTAGTTTTGTCCTGGGGGCTTTTTATGACTTGTTTTAGCCAGATTAAGGTAATTCGATGAGCGACAGTAAGCATTGGTATGTAGTTCGGGCTATTTCCGGCCAGGAAAACAAGATTAAGGACTACATTGAGAAGGAGATTGAATACCGTGGTCTGCAAGACTATGTGGGGCAAATATTAGTGCCCACCGAAAAGGTATACCAAATCCGGAACGGGAAGAAGGTGAGCAAAGAGCGTAACTTCTTTCCGGGATACATCATGTTGGAGGCTCATCTAGGGGGAGAAGTAGCGCACACGGTAAAGAGTGTACAGGGCGTTATTGACTTCCTGGGTGAGGTGAAAGGCGGCGATCCGGTTCCTTTACGAGAAAGTGAGGTGAATCGGATGCTGGGCCGCGTAGATAAGCTGAGTGAAGAGGAGGAAAAAATTAATATCCCCTTCATCATTGGCGAAACCGTAAAAGTAATAGATGGGCCGTTTAACGGATTCAACGGAACTATCGAAAAAATACATGAAGAAAAGCGCAAGCTGGAGGTAATGGTCAAAATATTTGGCCGGAAAACGCCTCTGGAGCTTTCCTACATGCAAGTGGAAAAAGAATCATAAGAATATAGATGTGAGCTCATAGTGGCCCCCGGGAGGGGGTAAAGAGAGCGCTTCCCTCTCTTGTCGCTGAGAATTAGTAACATAAGTTTACCTTAATAAAAATGGCTAAAGAAGTAAGTGCTGTAATAAAACTCCAGGTAAAAGGTGGAGCAGCCAACCCCTCGCCCCCCGTAGGTCCTGCCCTCGGTGCCAAAGGCGTGAACATAATGGAGTTCTGCAAGCAATTCAACGGACGGACGCAGGATAAAGCGGGCAAAATCCTACCGGTTATCATTACGGTGTACGGAGATAAGTCCTTCGACTTTATTGTCAAAACCCCGCCTGCGGCGATCCAACTCATGGAAGCGGCTAAGATCAAAAAAGGTTCCCCGCAAAGCCACCTGCAAAAGGTGGGTAAGGTGTCCTGGGATCAGGTAAAGGCGATCGCTGAAGATAAGATGGCCGATCTTAATGCCTTTACGGAGGAATCAGCCATGAGGATGGTGGCCGGAACCGCCCGGAGCATGGGCATTACAGTAACGGGTAAAAAGCCGTTTTAACAGTTTAAAAAGAACCAAATGGCGGTAATAACGAAAAAACGCAAAACGGCCCTCGAAAAACTGGAGCCCAATAAGAGCTACACAGTAGATGATGCAGCGGGTCTGGTCAAAGAGATGTCCAATACCAAATTTGACGCAACGGTAGATTTGGCGGTCAAATTGGGCGTGGACCCACGGAAAGCGAACCAAATGGTACGGGGTGTGGTAACCCTTCCCCATGGTACTGGTAAGGACGTGAAAGTCCTGGCCCTGGTAACCCCAGACAAGGAGGACGAGGCCAAAGAAGCAGGAGCCGACTTTGTAGGCCTGGACGACTATATCGAAAAGATTAAAGGTGGCTGGACCGATGTGGATGTTATCGTTACCATGCCTAGTGTAATGGGTAAGATCGGTCCGCTGGGACGTATTTTGGGTCCCCGTGGCTTGATGCCAAACCCCAAGACCGGGACCGTTACCATGAATGTGGGTAGCGCGGTAAGCGAGGTGAAGGCCGGTAAAATTGACTTTAAAGTGGACCGCTACGGTATTGTCCATGCGGCCATCGGTAAAGCTTCCTTTGAGGTCAATAAATTGGCCGAAAATGCGCGGGAACTCTTGCACACCCTCGAGCGTTTAAAGCCTACGGCAGCCAAAGGCACCTACATGAAAAGTATCCACATGAGTGCCACCATGAGTCCTTCGGTAAATATAGACGCGAAATCCATTTAAGGCTACTGCCCAAATCCATTAGTTATGACTCGAGAAGAAAAGAACCAACAAATAGACGAGCTAGCGGAGCGCCTGAAGGAATCAGACGTGGTATATCTCGCCGACATTGCCGGGCTTAATGCAGCTCAAACCGGTATGCTTCGCTCGCAATGCTTTAAAAATGGCATCCGGCTTCAGGTAGTGAAAAACACACTGCTGAAGAAAGCCATGGAGCAGAGCGGTAAAGAATATTCCGGGCTGTATGACACGCTTTCTGGCAACACTTCTTTGATGATAGCCGAAAAGGGCAATGCCCCGGCCAAAATGATCAAAGAGCTTCGTAAAAAGAAACTGGAGAAGCCGCTGGTAAAAGGCGCCTACATAGAAGAAGCCATTTACCTGGGCGATGAGCAGCTGGAAAATCTAGCCGCCCTCAAAAGCAAAGAAGAGCTTATTGCCGATGTTATTGCTCTTCTACAATCTCCCGCCAAAAACGTCATTTCCGGCCTGCAAGGCAGTGGAAAAGACAAGATTGGTGGCTTAATCAAGGCGCTGGAAGAACGCGCCGCCTAAAGTTGTACGCACTCAGCTTCCATAAATCAAGTGTATTTTTAAATCCCAAACTCTAAAGTTTACCCCCCATGGCAGATATCAAAGAACTAGGCGATCAGCTCGTAAACCTCACCGTAAAAGAGGTGAATGAACTGGCTGATTACCTCAAAGACGAGCACGGCATTGAACCCGCTGCGGCCGCGGCCGTAGTAGCAGGTCCCGCCGGCGGAGGCGGCGGCGCAGAAGCTGCCGAAGAGCAAACCGAATTTGACGTTATCCTCAAAAGCGGAGGCAGCTCCAAACTCGCCGTAGTAAAACTGGTGAAAGAACTCGCCGGTCTCGGACTGAAAGAAGCCAAAGCCCTGGTTGATGAGGCACCCAAGCCCATCAAAGAAGGCGTGGCCAAGGATGAAGCCGAATCCCTCAAAAGCCAACTCGAAGAGGCCGGAGCCGAGGTTGAAGTTAAGTAACATCCTCGCCAGCCCTCTTGGCTAATTATTTGTGGTTTAGGTCTTTTACCCCGCTTTTGGCGGCGGTATCTGACCTAAACCCTTTTGTGTTTATTTTAATAATGCTTTTCCCATGTCGAAAAATCCGGTAGCCCCCCAGCAAGAGGAAAGAGTAAATTTCGCTTCTATCAAGAATGCGTTTGATTACCCAGACTTCCTCGATATCCAAATCAAATCTTTCAAGGACTTTTTTCAACTGGAAACCAAACCGGCCAACCGTGCCGATGAGGGTCTCTATAAAACATTCTGCGAGAACTTCCCCATCACAGATTCTCGCAACCACTTTGTACTGGAGTTTATCGACTATTTCGTGGACCCCCCACGATACAGCGAGGAAGAGTGCATTGAACGGGGGCTTACCTTCAGTGTGCCCTTAAAAGCACGCTTAAAGCTTTTCTGTACCGACCCCGAGCACGAGGATTTTGAAACCATCGTGCAAGATGTTTACCTGGGTACCATCCCCTACATGACGCCCCGCGGAACTTTCGTGGTGAATGGCGCCGAACGCATCATTGTTTCCCAACTTCACCGCTCTCCCGGCGTGTTCTTTGGGCAGAGCTTCCACGCCAATGGGACCAAGCTTTATTCCGCCCGGATTATTCCTTTCAAAGGCAGCTGGATAGAATTTGCTACCGACATTAACTCGGTGATGTATGCTTACATAGACCGGAAGAAAAAACTGCCTTTAACGACCCTGCTCCGGGCCATCGGTTATGAGCGGGACAAAGACATTCTTGAGATTTTTGACCTGGCTGAGGAGGTGAAGGTTTCCAAAACCCGCTTGAAAAAGATACAGGGCCGCAAACTGGCCGCGCGGGTCCTTAAAACCTGGGTAGAGGACTTCGTGGATGAGGATACCGGAGAAGTGGTGTCCATCGAGCGGAATGAAGTGATCCTGGACCGGGATACGGTGCTCGATAAAGACAATGTTCAGGACATCCTTGAGGCGGAAGTGGCTACTATTCTTCTTCACAAAGAGGACATCGAGAGCTCCGATTACGCCATCATTCATAATACCCTTCAAAAAGACCCCACGAACTCCGAAAAGGAAGCGGTAGAACATATTTACCGTCAGCTTAGAAACGCCGAGCCGCCCGACGAGGAAACGGCCCGTGGTATCATTGACAAGCTATTCTTTTCAGAGCAGCGGTACAATCTGGGAGAGGTGGGTCGTTATCGGCTCAATAAAAAGTTGCACCTCGACATCGAGATGGGTACCCAAGTGCTTACCAAGCAGGATATCCTCAGTATTGTTAAGTACCTTATTGAGTTGATCAACTCTAAGGCCGAAGTGGACGATATCGACCATTTGAGTAATCGCCGGGTGCGTACCGTTGGAGAGCAGCTGGCTAATCAATTTGGTGTAGGGCTGGCCCGGATGGCCCGTACCATTCGTGACCGCATGAACGTAAGGGATAATGAGGTTTTCACCCCCATTGACCTGATTAATGCCAAGACCCTTTCTTCCGTCATCAACTCCTTCTTTGGTACCAATCAGCTATCTCAGTTTATGGACCAAACCAACCCCCTCTCGGAAGTGACGCACAAGCGTCGGCTTTCTGCGCTGGGACCAGGTGGTCTTTCCCGGGAAAGAGCTGGCTTCGAAGTAAGGGACGTACACTACACCCACTACGGCCGCCTTTGCCCCATTGAAACGCCAGAAGGGCCCAACATTGGGCTGATCTCCTCCATGTGCGTTTATTCCAAAGTAAATAAAATGGGCTTTTTAGAAACGGCTTACCGCCGGGTAGAAGACGGTAAGGTGGATTTTAATACCCCGCCCGATTACCTGAGTGCCGAAGAGGAAGAACAAAAGGTAATTGCCCAGGCCAATGCCCCCATCGACGAGCAAGCCCAATTTGTGAATGATAAGGTGAAAGTCCGGGATGAAGCCGATTACCCCCTTGTGGAGCCCGATAAGGTGGATTACATGGATGTGTCCCCTAACCAAATCGCTTCCATCTCCGCCTCCCTCATTCCTTTCTTGGAGCACGACGACGCCAACCGGGCCCTGATGGGCTCGAACATGATGCGGCAGGCAGTGCCCTTGTTGAAAAATGAAAGCCCCATTGTGGGTACCGGTCTGGAACGCCGCGTAGCCCGAGATAGCCGGGTGCTCATAAATGCGGAAGGAAGTGGTGTAGTAGACTACGTGGACGCCAAAAAGATCGTTATCAAATACGATCGTTCCGAGGAAGAAGAGTTGGTAAGCTTTGAAGACGAATTTACCACCTATAACCTCGTAAAATTCCGGAAGACCAATCAAAGCACCACCATTAACATTCACCCTATCGTCAAGAAAGGGGAGCGCGTGGAAAAAGGGCAGGTGCTTTGCGAAGGCTATGCCACCCGGGACGGTGAACTAGCCCTGGGGCGGAACATGAAAGTAGCCTTTATGCCCTGGAAAGGATACAATTTTGAGGACGCTATTGTGCTCTCCGAATCAGTAGTGCGCGATGATGTGTTCACCTCTATCCACATTGATGAACACACCTTGGATGTCCGGGATACCAAACTGGGTGCAGAGGAACTCACTGCTGACATTCCCAATGTGAGCGAAGAGGCCACCAAAGATTTGGACGAAAACGGTATGATCCGCGTGGGCGCAGAAGTAAACCCAGGGGATATCCTCATTGGTAAAATAACCCCCAAGGGAGAAAGCGACCCTACCCCCGAAGAAAAACTGCTTCGGGCTATCTTTGGTGAAAAGGCCGGCGATGTGAAAGACGCCTCCCTCAAAGCATCTCCTTCCCTAAACGGCGTGGTTATCGATAAGCGGCTCTTTGCCCGCGCGGTAAAAGACAAGAAAACCCGCATCCAAGACAAAGAGGAACTGGATAAGCTCGAGCAGGGATTCAACATGAAGGTGGAAAACCTTCGTCAAAAGTTCCTGGAAAAGCTCAATACCATCGTTTCCGGAAAAACCAGTCAGGGGGTTAAAAACGACCTCAATGAGGACGTTATCCCCAAAGGCACCAAGTTTACCCAGAAAATCCTTAACAGTATTGATGATTTTACCCGTATCACGGGGGGGACCTGGACTACCGATGCGGAGAAAAATGAGCTTATTGCTACGCTGCTGCACAACTATAAGATCAAGTACAACGACTACCTGGGCGTGTACAAGCGGCAGAAGTTTACCATCACCGTGGGCGATGAATTGCCTTCCGGTATTGTGAAGATGGCTAAGATCTACATCGCCAAGAAACGCAAAATGAAAGTGGGCGATAAAATGGCCGGGCGTCACGGTAATAAAGGGATCGTGGCCAATATCGTCCGGAAGGAAGATATGCCCTTCCTGGAAGATGGTACCCCCGTGGACATTGTATTGAACCCGCTGGGCGTGCCTTCTCGGATGAACATTGGCCAGATTTACGAGACCGTCTTAGGTTGGGCTGGTCTTAAGCTCAACCGGAAATTTGCGACGCCCATTTTCGATGGGGCCTCCCTGGATGAGATTAACAAGTACACCGATCAGGCCGGTATTCCCCGCTTTGGGCACACGCATCTTTACGATGGCGGTACCGGGGAGCGTTTCCACCAGCCTGCCACCGTGGGGGTTATTTACATGATCAAGCTGGGGCACATGATTGAAGACAAAATGCACGCGCGCTCCATCGGTCCTTACTCGCTTATTACCCAACAGCCCCTGGGCGGTAAGGCCCAGTTTGGGGGTCAGCGTTTCGGCGAGATGGAAGTATGGGCACTGGAAGCCTTTGGTGCCTCCAACATCTTGCGGGAGATCCTCACGGTGAAAAGTGATGACGTGATGGGACGGGCCAAGGCCTACGAAACCATCGTAAAAGGAGACCCCATGCCGGAACCCGGCATCCCCGAGTCCTTTAACGTGCTGCTGCACGAACTAAATGGCCTGGGACTGAAAGTTTCCATGGACTAAAACATACACCCAAACAGAATTTAATTCCTGAAATATGGCCTTGAGGACAAACAATAAAAACGGTTACGATAGCAACTTCTCCAGTATTACCATAAGCCTGGCTTCTCCGGAAGAGCTGTTGGAAAAGTCGCATGGTGAAGTTTTAAAACCGGAAACCATAAACTATCGCACCCACAAGCCGGAACGGGACGGGCTCTTCTGTGAGCGCATCTTTGGCCCCGTAAAGGATTACGAATGCGCCTGCGGCAAATACAAGCGCATCCGCTACAAGGGCATCGTTTGTGATCGCTGCGGGGTAGAAGTTACCGAGAAGAAAGTACGGCGCGAACGCATCGGCCACATAAACCTGGTGGTGCCGGTAGCCCATATCTGGTACTTTAAATCCCTGCCCAATAAAATCGGCTATTTGCTGGGCTTGCCCACCAAAAAGCTGGACATGATCACCTACTATGAGCGCTACGTGGTGATCCAGGCCGGCGCCGCCACCAATCCAGATGGCAGTCCCCTGGACTACATGCAATTCCTTACCGAGGAAGAGTACCTGGATATCATGGAGCAGCTGCCCATCGAAAATCAATATCTGGAGGATAGCGACCCCAATAAATTTATCGCCAAAATGGGGGCGGAAGCGCTCACGGCCCTGCTTTCCCGCCTTGACCTGGACCAGCTTTCTTATGATCTCCGGCACAAGGCCAATACAGAAACCTCTCAGCAGCGGAAGCAAGAAGCACTCAAACGCTTGCAGGTGGTAGAATCCTTCCGGGATGCCAATACCCGCATAGAGAACCGGCCAGAGTGGATGATCGTGAAAGTGGTCCCCGTTATTCCCCCGGAATTACGCCCCTTGGTACCCCTGGATGGCGGACGTTTTGCTACTTCTGACCTCAACGACCTGTATCGGCGCGTCATCATCCGCAATAATCGTTTGAAGCGCCTCATGGAGATCAAAGCTCCCGAGGTTATCTTGCGAAATGAGAAGCGGATGCTGCAAGAATCCGTAGACTCCCTTTACGACAATACGCGTAAGTCTAGTGCCGTAAAAACCGACAGCAACCGGGCGCTTAAATCCCTTTCCGATTCCCTGAAAGGTAAGCAAGGGCGGTTCCGCCAAAACCTGCTCGGTAAGCGGGTAGACTACTCAGCCCGTTCGGTTATCGTGGTAGGGCCAGAGCTTAAAATGCACGAATGCGGCCTTCCCAAAGACATGGCCGCGGAGCTTTATAAGCCCTTTATCGTAAGGAAGCTTATCGAACGTGGCATCGTCAAAACGGTAAAATCCGGCAAGAAAATCATCGATAAGCGGGAACCCGTGGTATGGGATATTCTCGAGAACGTGATGAAAGGCCACCCCGTGATGCTTAATCGTGCCCCCACTTTGCACCGCTTAGGTATTCAGGCTTTCCAGCCTAAAATGATCGAGGGCAAGGCTATCCAGCTTCACCCCCTGGCCTGTACCGCTTTTAACGCGGACTTTGACGGGGACCAAATGGCGGTTCACTTGCCACTGGGTGCCCCGGCCATCCTGGAAGCTCAGGTTTTGATGTTGGCCTCCCACAATATCCTCAACCCTGCCAATGGTTCCCCTATCACCGTTCCCAGTCAGGATATGGTTTTGGGGCTTTACTACATGACCAAAATCCGTAAGTCAAACAAATCGATAAAAGTGAAAGGCGAGGGACTCACCTTTTACTCGGCAGAGGAAGCGGAAATTGCTTTTAATCAAGGGCTGGTAGAACTCAATGCGCCGGTGAAAGTGCGTACCCGGGTAGAGGAAAACGGCCAGCTGGTGCCCAAGCTTATCGAAACCTCCATGGGCCGGATCCTTTTCAATAATGTGGTCCCCCCATCAGTAGGCTTCATCAATAAGCTCCTTACTAAAAAGGCGCTTAGGGAAATTATCTCCGACATCCTCAAAAGCACTGATGTGCCCTCTACTTCTGATTTCCTCGATAGCATAAAAAACCTGGGCTTCAACACGGCCTTCCGGGGAGGACTGTCCTTCTCCCTGGGAGATATCATTATTCCCGAAGAAAAGCAGAAGCTTATTACCGATGCCGAAGAGCAAATCGAAAGCATCCTGCAGAGCTATAACATGGGCTTGATCACCAATAACGAGCGTTATAACCAGGTGATAGATGTATGGACCAATACCAATGCACGTCTTACCGAAAGCGCCATGAACTACATGATAAACGACCGGCAGGGCTTTAATCCCATCTACATGATGTTGGATTCCGGCGCTCGGGGCTCGAAAGAACAGATCCGCCAGCTCTCCGGTATGCGTGGTCTTATGGCCAAACCGCAAAAATCCGGTTCTAGCGGGGGAGAGATTATCGAAAACCCCATTATTTCTAACTTTAAGGAAGGGCTTTCTATCCTGGAATACTTCATTTCCACCCACGGCGCCCGGAAAGGATTGGCAGATACCGCCCTTAAAACCGCCGATGCCGGCTACCTTACCCGCCGCCTGGTGGACGTGGCCCAAGACGTAATCGTAAGTGACCACGACTGTAACACCCTTCGCGGGCTGGAGGTAACCGCCCTCAAGAAAAATGAAGAGGTGGTTGAGCCCCTCTATGATCGTATTTTGGGTAGGGTCTCGCTCCATGACGTGGTAGATCCTATTTCTAATGAGGTCTACGTAAAGGCCGGTGAACTGATAGACGAAAAAGAGGGCAAGGCCATAGAGGCATCGCCCATCCAAATGGTGGAGGTGCGCTCTCCGCTTACTTGTGAAAGTGCGCGGGGCATATGTGCCAAATGCTACGGCCGAAACCTGGCTTCTGGTAAGATGGTACAAACCGGCGAAGCCGTAGGAGTGGTAGCTGCCCAATCTATTGGAGAACCGGGTACCCAACTTACCCTGCGTACCTTCCACGTGGGCGGTACAGCGGGTAACGTCTCCGAAGATAGCAGCATCACGGCCAAGTTTGATGGGAAGCTGGTATTCGAGGAACTTCGTACCGTAAAAGGACAGGACAACGAGAATAACACGGTAGACATGGTCATCGGTCGTACCGCGGAAATGCGCCTGGTAGACCTCAATAGCCAAGCTACACTGTCCACCCACAATGTGCCCTATGGTTCCATAGTCCGTAAAAAAGACGGCGACCAGGTCAAAAAGGGAGACATCATCGTGGAATGGGACCCCTACAATGCCGTTATCATTTCCGAAACCGCCGGTACCATTAAGTTCTCTGACATTGACCAGGGCGTGACCTACCGGGTAGAAGTAGATGAGCAAACGGGCTACCAAGAAAAAGTTATTTCTGAAACCCGTAACAAAAAGCTTATCCCCACCATATCCATCGTGGATCAAGAGGGCAAAGAGCTTAAGCATTACACGCTGCCCGTGGGCGCTCACATCATCATTGAAGAGGGCGATCAAATCGAAACTGGACAAACCCTGGTTAAAATACCTCGTAAGTCCGCCAAGGCGGGCGATATCACGGGTGGCTTGCCGCGGGTTACCGAGCTCTTCGAAGCCCGTAACCCCTCCAACCCGGCGGTGGTTACCGAGATCGACGGCGTAGTTTCCTACGGTAAAATCAAGCGGGGCAACCGCGAGATCATCGTAGAGAGCCGCACCGGCGAGAAGAAGAAGTACCTAATCAACCTGAGCAAGCAAATTTTGGTACAGGAAAACGATTACGTTCGGGCCGGTATGCCGCTCTCCGAGGGCGCCATCACGCCTGCCGATATCTTGTCCATCAAAGGCCCCAATAGCGTTCAGGAGTACCTCGTCAATGAGGTGCAGGAAGTGTACCGGCTGCAAGGTGTTAAGATCAACGATAAGCACTTCGAAACCATCGTACGCCAAATGATGCGCAAAGTGGAAATCCAAGACCCGGGAGATACCCTTTTCCTGGAGAAAAACCTGGTGCACAAAAACGACTTCATAGAGCAAAACGACTGGATCTTCGACAAAAAGGTGATTACCGATGCCGGCGACTCGGAAGAGCTCAAGCCCGGACAGATCGTGACACCCCGCCGTCTCCGCGATGAGAACTCCCTGCTACGCCGCGCGGATCAGCAGCTAGCCGAAGCGCGTGATGCACAGCCCGCCACGGCCAAGCCCATGTTGCAGGGCATTACCCGCGCCTCACTGCAAACCAAGTCCTTCATCTCTGCGGCTTCTTTCCAGGAAACCACCAAGGTGCTCAACGAGGCCGCCGTAAGCGGCAAACGCGACACCCTGGACGGCTTGAAAGAAAACGTGATCGTGGGCCATAAGATACCCGCCGGTACCGGTATCAAGTGGTACGATAAGATCATTGTAGGTTCCAAAGCGGAATACGAGAAGCTCAAAGCTTCCCAGGAAGTAGATCTGGAGCAGACCGAAGAAACCGAAAACGTAAAAGGCGAATAAATTGGATCAAGACAAGCAAGAAGAAAACACACAGCAAACGCCCGATGGCCGCTTAAACGTTGAGCTAAACGAGGAGATCGCCGAGGGCATCTATTCGAACTTGGCCATCATCAACCACTCGCCTAGCGAGTTTGTGGTGGACTTTCTTAAAGTGATGCCCGGGGTACCAAAGGCCCGCGTCAAATCACGGCTGGTGCTCACTCCACAGCATGCCAAGCGCCTTCTTCGCGCCTTGAATGACAACATTCAGCGTTTCGAAGAGCAGCACGGCGAGATCAAAGACACCGAACAGCCTCAAATCCCGATGAGCTTCGGCTCTCAAGGACAGGCCTAAGGTTTTCTTAACGCATTGAACGGAAGCCCACGCTACCGGAATATCGTGGGCTTTTTTATAACAGCCCTTCCCGCCGGGCCAGGGCACCTTTGGCCGGAGGCCAAACGGTAAACCCCACGCTGGGAGCTGTTTAGGTATAAATAATCAGATATCCTCAAGTATACTGGGCGGCACATAGGGTATAGCTACCAGCCCATCTTGCTTTTTAATAGAGGGGGCGGAGGGCGGAAAGGCCCTAAGGGCATTCACCTGCGCAGCGGCGGTAAGGATAGCCATTTTGGGCTATTACCCGTAAAACGCCACTAACCCCCGCAGGATGAGCTCCAGCAGCGCCTACTTCCCTTTAATGGCGAACCCTCCACACCTGAACTCCACTCGGTAAATGACCAATCCCTCCAAATGATAAGGCGGGCACGGTGGCTTGAGGTTTATCTTTGGGGTTGTTGATTTATGTACTTCCCTTTGGCGTACCCGTCAAGCGCACATCGTTTGGCTTTTTACTTACCTTACATCCCAGTAAAACGGATATATAAGTGGAACTCCTTTTTTGGCTGCTTGTAAGCTTGGTGTTTTATACCTACTTAGGGTACGCCTTAATCCTGGGTATAGTGGCTAAGCTCAAAGCGCTACTTCCTGGTAAGCCCATTTCTTACGGCACTTACGAACCTTACGTTACCTTGGTTATTCCGGCCTATAACGAAGCGGAAATAATAGCTGAAAAGGCCCGCAATAGCCTGATGCTGGACTACCCTAAAAGAAAATTACGTATTCTTTTTATGACCGATGGTTCAACTGACGAGACGGCAGAAATTCTGCAAGATTTTGACGGGGTGGAGGTTAGCCATACGCCCCACAGAGCGGGAAAGAGCGCTGCCGAGAATCGGGCCATGACCTTGGTGGCTAGTCCCATTGTCATTTTTTCTGATGCCAATACTTTCCTCAATTCAAGGAGTATTCGATTGCTCGTACGTCATTATAGAGACGCGAGCGTGGGGGCCGTGTCCGGAGAAAAGCGGGTAATCAGCCAGCGGGCAGAAGCGGCTAGTGCTGCCGGAGAGGGGCTCTATTGGCGCTACGAAAGCACCATCAAGCGATGGGAAAGTAGATTTCACACCCTCGTGGGTGCGGCCGGCGAGCTCATCTCTTTCCGGACGGAACTGGTGCAAGACTTGGATGAAGATACCATTTTAGACGATTTTATTCAGAGCGTATGGATCTGCTTACAAGGTTATCGGGTCCTGTATGAGCCCGAAGCCTATGCGGTAGAAAGCGCTAGTGATAATGTAGGAGAAGAGCTCAAGCGAAAAATACGGATATCGGCTGGTGGCTGGCAAGCCATGAGCCGCTTACCGGCTCTGCTGCGTTTTTGGGAACACCCGCAGCTCACCTGGCAGTACGTCTCTCATCGTGTTATGCGCTGGAGTATCAGTACCCTGGCCTTACCCTTAATATTACTGGTCAATCTTTATCTGGCTTTTGATTCAACCTTTTATGCAGCCGTTCTTATGGCGCAACTAATGTTTTATGGTATGGCTTTGGTAGGTTGGGGCTTAGAAAACCGGCGCATCCGTTTTAAGGTCCTGTTTGTACCCTATTATTTTGCGATGATGAACTACGCCGTGATGGCTGGTTTTTTACGCTGGCGAAAGGGAAGCCAGGAAGCCGCCTGGGATAGAGCCAAGCGAGCCAAAGTCTGATGATGGCCACTATTACGGTTTGTTGGTAAATCGAGTATTCTGCTTTTAAGGCTTAGCTTGTTCTAAGTAAGAACTTGTTTTCGGACTGAGGCCAGCCCTTTTGGCACCCGGCTTACCAAAGGCAGCCCCCGTTGCTATGGAAGATTACCAGTTCTCTATTAACAATGATGGGGCCTAGCGGCCAAATGTGCTAGCGGCCCCCAACACACCAGAATAAATTTCGTCCCTTAGAAGTTCGGCTTCAGCATGAAGCGAGAGTAAAATTCATCGATTACCGCTACGGCCTCATCCGCGGTATCTACCAGGCTAAAGATATCCAGGTCTTCCCTATTGATATTGTTTTCCTGCTCCAGCAGTACCTCTTTGATCCAATCCAACAGGCCACTCCAGAATTTTTTACCTATCAGGATTATGGGGAAGCGGCCTATTTTGTAAGTCTGAATGAGCGTAAGCGCCTCGAAAAACTCATCAAGGGTGCCAAAGCCCCCCGGCATTACGATAAAGCCCTGGGAGTACTTCACAAACATCACTTTACGGACAAAGAAATAATCGAAGTCCAGGTTCTTATCTTGGTCTATGTAAGGATTGGGCTCCTGCTCCATGGGCAGGTCTATGTTAAGCCCCACCGAGGTACCGCCGCCATTTTGGGCTCCTTTATTGCCAGCTTCCATTATGCCCGGGCCGCCCCCGGTGATCACCCCGTAGCCGGTTTCCGTTAGCTTTTGGGCTATTTCCTGGGCCAGGGCATAGTAGGGATGTTCTTTTTTGGTGCGCGCGGAGCCAAAAATGGAAACACAAGGACCTATCCGGGCCAGCGACTCGTAGCCATTTACGAACTCGCTCATGATCTTGAAAATAGCCCAGCTATCGTTGGAGCGGACCTCATTCCAGTTTTTTGATTCAAATACTTTCTGGATGGATGGGCCCTCTTTTTCGTCTTGGGGTTTTTTCATACGGCTTGAATACGTTTCATTTCAGATTTAAGGTACTGCCCGGTGTAGCTGTCTTTTTGCTGAATGATTTCTTCCGGGGTTCCCTGGAAAATTATTTTCCCCCCGGCATCGCCACCTTCGGGACCTACGTCTATGAGGTGGTCTGCCAGCTTTATTACGTCCATATTGTGTTCTATCACCAGGACGGTGTTGCCCTTGTCTACCAGTTTTTGCAGCACCTCCATCAGCACCTTGATGTCTTCAAAGTGCAGGCCGGTAGTAGGTTCGTCTAAGATATACAATGTTTGGCCGGTGTCGCGCTTGCTGAGTTCGGTGGCCAGTTTTACCCGTTGGGCTTCGCCACCTGAGAGGGTGGTACTCTGCTGTCCCAGGGTGATATAGCCTAGTCCCACCTCTTCGATGGTCTTGAGCTTTTGGTATATTTTGGGAATATGCTCAAAAAACTTGACCGCTTTCTCAATGCTCATTTCCAGCACATCACTGATGCTCTTGCCCTTGTAGCGCACTTCCAGGGTTTCGCGGTTGAAGCGCTTGCCTTGACAGGTTTCACAGGGCACGTATACATCCGGCAAAAAATTCATCTCTATCACCCGGATGCCCCCCCCTTCGCAAGTTTCGCAGCGGCCGCCTTTCACGTTAAAGCTGAAGCGCCCGGGCTTGTAGCCCCGTACTTTGGCTTCTGGCAGATTGGCAAAAAGGCTCCGAATAGGAGAGAGGGCGCCCG
Source organism: Schleiferiaceae bacterium (assembly GCA_031581125.1). GTDB lineage: Bacteria > Bacteroidota > Bacteroidia > Flavobacteriales > Schleiferiaceae > CAJXMS01. The sequence goes on from JAVLBR010000006.1 coordinate 25,669, forward strand.
TGTAGGTAGCCGGGTTGCTGCGGGGCGTACGCCCTATGGGGCTCTGGTCTATGTCTATTACCTTATCTATGTGATCCAGGCCTTTCAGCTTTTTATAGGGCAGGGGCTCTTTTACAGAGCGGTAAAAATGCTTACTAAGGGCCGGGTAAAGCGTCTCGTTCACCAGGGAAGATTTGCCACTACCACTTACGCCCGTAACCACGATAAGCTGGCCCAGGGGCAATTTGAGGTCCACATTTTTCAGGTTATGGCCAGAAGCGCCTTTGAGCAAGAGCTGCTCTTTTTTGGCTTTGCGCCTTTTGGCCGGCAGGGCCAGCTCCCGGACGCCGCGCAGGTACTCCGCCGTAAGGCCTTGTTCTTGATAAAGCTGGTCCGGGGTGCCCTGGGCCACCAGATAGCCTCCGTGTTTTCCAGCGCCGGGCCCCAGGTCCATTACATAATCTGCTTCCTCCATCATGTCCCGGTCATGTTCCACCACCAGGATGGAGTTGCCCAGGTCGCGCAGCTCCTTGAGGGAGCCTATGAGTTTGTGGTTATCGCGCTGGTGCAGGCCTATGCTCGGTTCATCTAAGATATAGAGCACGTTTACCAGCTGAGAGCCTATTTGGGTGGCCAGGCGGATCCGCTGAGCTTCCCCGCCGGAAAGCGACTTAGCGGGACGGTTTAGGTTGAGGTAATCGAGGCCCACATTGAGCAAAAAGCTGGCCCGGGTGCGGAGCTCCTTCAGTATTTCGTGGGCTATTTTTTGTTGATCTCCGCTCATGCCGGCTTCAACCTCTTTCAGCCATGGGAAAAGCTTTCCCAGGTCCATTTGCGCCAGGTCAGCTATATTTTCATCCCCGATGTAAAAGTAGCGCGAAGCCTTGCGCAGCCGCTGTCCATCGCAACTGGGGCAGGCCTTACGCACCATAAAATCTTCTGCCCAGCGTTTTATGGAGCGGCTCTTGGCCTCTTCGTGTTGGTTTTCGATAAAGCGGATAATCCCCTCGAAGTCCAAGCTGTAGCGGCGTTTTATCCCCAGGTTTTTATTGGTCACTTCAAAAGATTCCTTACTGCCGTAAAGGATCACCTCCATACCCTTCCGGGGGATATCCTTTATGGGCGTGTCCATGTCAAAGCCGTAGCGGTCGCCTATGATCTCCAGCTGGCTAAATATCCAGGTCTTTTTATAGCGTCCCAGGGGCGCCAGCCCCCCTTTTTTAATGCTCTTTTGAGGGCTTTCTATCACCTTATCTACCGACACCTCATTGACCTCGCCCAGGCCTTTGCAGCGGGGACAGGCGCCCTTCGGCGAATTAAAGGAAAAGGTATTGGGCTCTGGTTCCGGATAAGCGATGCCCGTAGTAGGGCACATCAGGCTGCGGCTGTAGTGTTTTACGGCATCGCTATCGTGCGGTAGCACCATCATAGAGCCTTTGCCTTGTCTGAGCGCCACACTTATCGATTCTTTGAGTCTATTTTCGTTGGAAGCCTTTACCTCCAGGCGGTCTATCACCGCTTCTATATCGTGGGTTTTATAGCGATCTACCCGCATCCCGGCGCTTATATTCTTCAGGTCCCCGTCTACGCGCACCTTTACAAAGCCTTGTTTGGCTATTTGCTGAAAGAGCTCCCGGTAGTGGCCCTTTCGCGACCGCACCAGCGGGGCCAGTATATTAATGCGCTGTCCCTGATACTGCTCATTGATCAGCTTTCGGATTTGGTCTTCCGTGTAGCTTACCATAGCCTCGCCCGTCTCGTAGCTGTAGGCCTTGGAAGCACGCGCAAAGAGCAGGCGCAGAAAGTCATAGATCTCCGTAATGGTCCCTACCGTAGAGCGCGGATTTTTGCTGGTGGTCTTTTGTTCTATGGAAATAACCGGGCTCAGCCCCTCTATTTTATCTACATCTGGGCGCTCCAGATTGCCCAGGAATTGCCGGGCGTAGGCACTAAAGGTTTCTATGTAGCGGCGCTGTCCTTCCGCGTAGATGGTATCAAAAGCCAGAGAGGATTTACCACTCCCACTTAAGCCAGTAATGACCACCAGCTGGTCACGTGGTATTTTGAGGTCCAGGTTCTTAAGGTTGTGCACCCGGGCCCCGAGAACTTCTATATGAGCTGCGTCCAAAGAGAGTATATTTCAGGTAAAAGCTTGCCGAAGGTGGCAAAATTAGCGCTAAAACGCGAGGCCTCCTCAAAAGGTTTCCTTTTGCTTTTATCCCCCGTGCATTGTGGAATAATTGTTGCTATGTGCGCCCTGCATCCATCTTAAAGCGTCTATTTTAGCCCCTTTGGATGGTCACTCTTATCAATTCTGCCTTTATGAAAATAATCTTGCGCTTACTCGTCGTGCTTTTTTTCATTTGGCCTACGGCCAAAAGTGCTAGCGCCCAGATCCAAGGCAATTCTTTAATTTATGAAGGTGATACGGCTTGGGTCAATGCCCAACTGCGGCGCATGAGCCTGGACGAAAAACTGGGCCAGCTTTTTATGGTAGCGGCATACAGCAATAAGGGCAAGGCACACGAGCAAAAAATGACACGCCTCATCCGTGAGGAGCACGTCGGCGGACTTATTTTTTTTCAAGGCAGTACAGAACGGCAGCTGGCCCTCACCCAGCAATACCAACAGGCGGCAGCGCTACCACTGCTCATAGGGCAGGATGCGGAATGGGGCTTGCAAATGCGGCTTGAGGACGGCTTCCAGTTTCCCTGGCCCCTCACCGTAGGCGCTATTCGCGATACCCAGCTCAGCTACGCCTATGGAAAAGCCATCGGCGAGCACTGCCGTCGTCTGGGCGTGCGGTTCAACTTTGGCCCGGTGGTAGACGTGAATACCAACCCCGATAACCCCATTATCAATGCGCGCTCCTTTGGCGAAACGCCCTGGCGCGTGGCCCGGCACGCCCAGGCCTACATGAGTGGCTTGCAAGAAGCCGGGGTGCTCGCCTGCGCCAAGCATTTTCCCGGGCATGGGGATACCGATAAAGACAGCCATAAAACCCTGCCCCAGGTTAATCATAGCCTGGCGCATTTGCGCAACATAGAATTGTATCCTTACCGGGAGCTGGCCGATACCAACCTGGCCGCCGTGATGGCGGCTCATCTGGAAGTGCCCGCCCTGGATCCTTCCGGAAAACCTACGTCCCTGAGTAAGCCCGCGCTGGATTACTTGCGGCAAGAGGTAGGTTTCGATGGCCTGGCGGTAACGGATGCGCTCAACATGCGTGGCGTAACCGATAGCTACGAGCCGGGCGAGGTGGAATTAGAAGCGTTTCAGGCCGGCCATGATATACTGCTTTTTCCCAGGGACGTAGGGGCCGCTAAGGCCGCTTTGCGTAAGGCCTTAAAAAGAGGGCGTATCACTGATTCCACGCTTACGGCCCGGGTGCGAAGAATCCTGCTGGCTAAGTCTGCGCTGGGCTTGCCGGGGGCAGCCCTGCCTTCCTCCCGCGGCTTAAAGCAGGATTTAAGCCGGGAAGAAGACCGCATTTTAAACCGGCGGCTTTTTGCCAAAGCCACTACCGTACTGATCAATCACCAGAAGGCCCTTCCCATTAAAGAGCTTTCGGATAAGCGCTTTGCCGTAGTAACGGCGGGGCCGGTGGCTGGGGAAACTTTTGTTAAGACCCTTAAAAACTACGCTCCCGTAGATCACTATGCCTATCAAAAAGGTAAGGAGCAGCAGCTCCTGGCCCACCTGGCGCCATACGATAAGGTGATCTTTGGTATTTTCACGGCCAATGACAATCCCTGGCAGGACTATAAAGTGGACCGGCAGCTGCGCGCCTTTATTAATCAAGTGTCTTTGCAGAATGAACTCCTGATCGATCTTTTTGCCAACCCTTACAGTCTGCGGGACTTCCCGGAAGCACAAGAGGCGCAAGGCCTGGTTTTGAGCTACCAAAGCCATTCCGATGCGCAGAGCGTTAGTGCGCAGATTATTTTCGGGGCCCTGGGGGCCAGTGGACAATTACCCGTTACGGTGGGCCCTCAGTTTTCGGCGGGATTTGGCCTTACTACCCCATCGCTGGGCCGGCTGGGTTACGCCCTGCCGGGCGAGGTAGGGATGAACGCCCACAAACTCCAGGAAGTGCATCAGATCATGCGGGAGGCCATCGGCAAGCGCGCCACGCCCGGCGGCCAGATTTTGGTAGCCCGTAAAGGCAAGGTAATCTTGAACCAAAGTTATGGCCATCACACCTACCAGGCGTCCAGGCCCGTAAGCTCTACGGATATTTATGACCTGGCCTCCGTAACTAAAATCGCCGCGACCTTACCGGTTCTTATGCGACTGGTGGAAGACAACAAGGTGGACCTGGACCAAACGCTCGGAACCTATCTGCCCAGCGCCCGGGGAACCAATAAAGAGCAGTTGGTTATTCGTGATATTCTGGCCCATCAGGCCCGGCTAAAACCCTGGATTCCTTTCTATAAAAAGACCCTCAATAGCAATGGGAGGCCGGCTGACAAGTTCTATGCCTCCCAGCGAAGCTTTGACTTTCCATGGGTAGTGGCGCCTGGCATTTACGCGCGGCGCGATATGCGGGATTCCATTATGCATTGGGTATTGGACTCGCCGCTCCGTCATAAAAAGGAGTATAAATATAGCGACTTGGGCTACTACCTACTGCTAGAGCTGATAGAAAATATCACGGGGCAAAAGCTAAATATTTTGGCGCATAATCATCTTTACAATCGCTTGGGGGCTTATACTATGGCGTTTCACCCCCGGCGCCAGTTTGGCATAGCGGATTTGGTCCCCACTGAGCGAGATGACTTTTTTCGGCATCGGTTGTTGCAAGGCTACGTGCATGACCAGGGCTCCGCTATGCTCGGGGGGGTAGGGGGGCACGCGGGGCTTTTCTCCAATGCCAATGACTTGGCCAAACTGATGCAGATGTACTTACAAAAAGGGCAATATGCCGGAGTTCGCTACTTTGATTCGGTGACGGTCAATGAATTTGTGCGCTGTCAATTCTGCGAGGATGATAATCGGCGCGGCATCGGTTTTGATAAACCCCAGTTGGAAGGCCCTGGACCCACTTGTGGCTGCCTCTCCCGCAAAAGTTTTGGGCATAGCGGCTTTACGGGTATTTTGGCCTGGGCAGATCCGGAAGAAGAGATCGTTTACATATTTTTGTCTAACCGGGTATATCCGGATGCTTCGAACAGAAAGCTTATATCACTCGACATAAGAACCCGCATACAAAAAGCCATTTATGAAGCGATTGAGTCTGATTCTACTTCTCGTCTCCTTAGTGATAACGTTCCCTTGCGCTCAGGCACAAAGTGAGCCGCCCAAAGACACCACCATCCTGACCACCTACCCTTCCGGTATTCCCCGCCGGGTGGTAAGTTTTGATGGCCAAGGAAGGCAACATGGCCCGGATATCCATTTTAACCAGCGTGGGCGGGTGCAAAAAGTGGAGCATTACCAAAAAGGGAAATTACACGGTGAGCTCCTAAAGCTCAATAGCAATGGGAAGGTAACTGAGCGCTCCGCTTACGAAGAGGGCACTTTGCACGGGGTATCCAAGAAATTCTACGGAAACGGTAAAGCACAGACCTACACCGAGTATGATCATGGCATTAAAGATGGCAAGGCCATTTGGTACTACCGCAATGGCAATATGAGCGTGGAGTATCCGTACGAGGAAGGTAATATTGAAGGGGAAGCCCGCTTTTTTTATGAAGATGGCGCCGTGAGGGCCATTTACGAGTACCAAAACAATCAACGCGATGGGGCCTACCGGGCTTTTTACACCAATGGGAATATCAAACTGGAAGGCCAGTACGACGAAGGAGAAAAGGAGGGCACCTGGCAGTACTACACCGAAGAAGGCGATAAGGAAAAGACCGAAAAGTATAAGAACGGTGAACTGAAATAGTCTTCTGGCTGTTTTACGGTAGCCTTCGATTTACTTTCATTTGCCCTTCCCGCTCGTCTAAACCGGAAGCGCTATTCCTGAGGTTGGGATGGAGGGATATTGATTAACGTATTAAAGCCAATCGATTTTGCGGATAGGAATTGTTTGTTACCCCACTTTTGGAGGTAGTGGTGTTATAGCCACCGAACTGGGCATGTACATGGCTCGGCGTGGTCATCAGGTTCACTTTATCACCTACAGTCAGCCTGTCCGCTTGGATCTCTTAGAGCCCAACGTGTATTACCACGAGGTAAATGTCCAGGATTATCCGCTTTTTGAATACCAGCCTTATGAGCTGGCCCTATCCAGTAAAATGGTGAACGTAGCCATCAAGTATAAACTGGATCTGGTGCATGTGCATTATGCCATTCCCCATGCTTATGCCGCTTTTATGGCCAAGCAAATTCTGGCCGATAAGGGAATAAGCCTGCCCGTTATGACCACCCTGCACGGCACGGACATCACCCTGGTAGGGCGTAACCCCAGCTATAAACAGGCGGTAAACTTCAGTATAAACCATAGTGACACGGTCACCACCGTATCGGCCAGCTTACGAGATGATACCCTCAACTTTTTTGACATCAGCCGGGAAATAGAGGTGATCCCCAACTTTGTAGACCTTTGCCTGTACAAATCGGAAGAGTGTCCCAATAGCTTCTCGGAAGAAAATGAGCGTATCATTAGCCATGTTTCTAATTTCCGTTCGGTAAAGCGCATCAGTGATGTGGTGAAAGTTTTTGCCAAAATTTATCAGAACCAGCCCGCCGTACTGCTTATGATGGGAGATGGTCCGGAAAAGGAACGTTCCCGCGAGCTGGCTCGGGAGTTGGGTGTGCTTCATAAGGTCAAGTACCTGGGTAAGACCAATGACGTGGAGCGTATCTTATGTATTTCCGACCTTTTTCTGCTTACCTCTGAAAAAGAAAGTTTTGGACTGGCTGCCCTGGAAGCCATGGGAGCGGGCGTTCCCGTTATTTCTACCAATACGGGAGGTTTGCCCGAGGTCAATCTAAACGGGGTCACCGGTTATACGGCCGATGTGGGCGATGTAGAAACCATGGCAGAAAAGGGTTTAAACCTTCTGCAAGACGAGGAAAAGCTGCAGAGCTTTCGGCACAATGCCCGCCGTCAAGCCGAACAGTTTTCCATTGAAAAGATTGGACCGCTCTACGAGGTGGCTTACCAGCAGCTTAACGCGCCTGCGCCTCTTACCAGGGCTTAAGCGCCTACCCGTTTCACTTTAAAGCCTTTGTTGCGCAAATACGCCATGGCTTTGTCTCGCTGCTTGCCCTGAATGATTATTTCTCCGTCTTTTACGGAGCCGCCGGTAGCACAATGCGCTTTTAAGTCTTTAGCGAGGGCTTTAAGGTCTTCCTCGCTTCCCCGAAACCCCTTGATAAGCACCGCCGTTTTGCCGCCACGGCCTTTCTTTTCCAGATGGGCCTCCAGGGTTTGCTCGGAGGGGGCGGGGGTTTCTACCTCATCACTATCCGGGTCGCCTGCTTCTTCAGGATTGGTGCTGTATACCATTCCGCCGAGGTCAGCAAGGCTGTTGCCTTTCTTTGATTTACTCATTCCTTAAGCCCTATTTCTTTTAGACGTTGCTCGAGATAGGCTCCGGCCGTGATGGGGGGATATTGCTGTGGGTGCTCTTCATCCACACATTGGGAGAGGCAATCCAGGGGCATATCGGACCGGGGGTGCAGAAAAAAGGGAATGCTGTAACGGCTTTGGCCCCATTCCTCTTGTGGGGGGTTAACCACCCGGTGGGTGGTGCTGCGTAGGCGATTATTGGTGAGGCGCTGCAGCATATCGCCCACGTTTACCACAATTTGACCGGGTAGGGCCGTTACGGGGATCCATTCATTTTGACGGCTAAGGACTTCCAGACCGCTCGCGGAGGCCCCCATGAGAAGCGTGATCAGGTTGATGTCTTCGTGCTGCGCGGCCCGCACGGCATCCTCTGGGGCATGGGTGATAGGGGGGTAATGAATGGGCCGGAGGATGCTGTTGCCATTATGGATATGACGATCAAAAAAGTGCTCTTCCAGCCCCAAATACAGGGCGATGGCCCTGAGGATGTCTTTTCCGGTAGCTTCTAAGGTTTGGTAAGCTTCTTTCCCCACCTTGTTAAAATCCGGTAGTTCTTCTACCGCGATGTTCCTGGGGTATTCTTCCGCCACCGGATCTTGGTCTTCTACGTACTGGCCAAAGTGCCAAAATTCTTTCAGGTCACCGGTATTACGGCCCTTGGCATGTTCCTGTCCAAAGGGGGTGTAGCCCCGCTGCCCCGCCAGCCCTTCGATGGCATATTTTTTCTTCACCACTTCGGGGAGCTGATAGAAGGCTTTTACCTGTTGGTAAAGTTGATCGGTAAGGGTCTCGGAAAGGCGGTGGTTACGAAGGGCTATAAAACCAATATTTTCATAAGCCGCCCCCAGGTCTTGAACGAAATGCTGGCGGCGGGTGGGGTCATCGCTGAGAAAATTAGCTAAGTCTAAACTGGGGATATTGGGCAT
>JAVLBR010000159.1:0-4956 GCA_031581125.1 Schleiferiaceae bacterium
ACCTGCATACCAGCATTTTGAAGAGCGCACCCCCGCTCTCCCCTCCTTAAAAAAGGAGGGGTAGGGGTGGTTGTCATTTTGCTATTGAGGGTCTGTCTATAAATCCCCTTTTCTGAGCATTTCCAGGTCAAGGCCACCGTATGGACGCAAACTATAGGAGAGTCCCCTGGAGTGGCACCACCGCTCCAGATCCTCTTAGTATAACGAGGACACCCTGCACTAGATGAGCTTGAATTGTTGAACTGGGTAAGTGTTTAACTGGTGAGGGGCGTGAGAAGTAAATATTTGACATTAGATCGCTGCGCTTTTGGTATCTAGACTGCCTGTAGTTCTATGGTGGACGCTGGCACTCCTCTCGCCGGGGGGCGAGACTGGCGCTTTTAATATCACAGAGAACCACGGAGAAGGCATCTCGCCACGGGCGAGACAGGCGCCAGAAACACGGAGAAGGCATCTCGTTGAGAGGTCTTAGACCGCTTCGCTAATAGATTTTAGACATCAAGCCGTTTTACAGAAGTTTGGGGCGCTTTACGCTCACTTATATTTAAACCGAAAAGGCCCCCAAACCCCCCAAGGGGGCTTAACACCTGCTACCCCATCAAAAGATTGCAATTACGAGCGGCAAGCTTCCAAGAAACGGAACGTTGGAGGTCCAGACGCGGCCTAAAGTCCCCCTTGGGGGGATTTAGGGGGCTAAAATACTGGAAAAGAGAGAGGTGATGGAGGAGTGCTCCTCCCTACGTAACTTTCTATCCAGGGCTTGCAATAGGCTCACTAGCACCCCAAATTAGCCCTCACCGAAAAAGAAGCAACATGCAGAAAGTGAGGGAAATAAGAAATTTTTTAGATGACTGCCAGCAGGGCCAGCACCGGCACCAGCCATACCGCCAGGTACAGGGCCATTCGCAGCCAGCGGTTTTGCAGGTGGCTTACCAGGGCCGCCAGGGCCCAGGCGGTGGTAACCAGCCAGAGCCCCGCCCAGCTGGCCGGCCGTCCCAGGAAAAGGTAGCCCAACCAGCCGTACAGCACCATCAGATACCAGAATTGAAAAGTCTGCCGCTGGGCGGCATTGGCCCGCTGCAAGCGCTGGGGAAACTGTACCAGCAGCAGCAAGAGCAGGGCCCCCAGCAAAACATGGTAGCTCTGCCAGGTAGGAAGGCTTAGCCCGAAGGTGATGGACAGCGATTGGGCCTGACGCTGTAACTGCCCCCAGCCGTCGTAGCCGGTAAAATCGCCCAGGGCACCCATCAAAAACACCATGGCCGCCCAGCCCAGCAGGCTGGCAGCAAAATTGCGCCCCTGGGCGTGGCGCACCAGCAGGCCCAGCAACCAGCCCAGGGGCAGGTAAAACCAAAATTGCGCCTCCGCAAAACCGGCCAGCCCGGTAATCCACCCCAGGTCAAAATAGAGGTAGCGGGCGTCAGCGGTCCGCTGCAGGTCCAGCAGGCGGTAAATCAGGATCAGGTGGACGGGCAGGTAAAGCCAGCCGGCATCGGCGCCTGGCAGTAAAACCAGCCCACTGGCCAACGCCGCCATCAAAGGCATAAAGTGGTAACTGCCGTCAAAAATGCGCCGGCGGTTGAGGAATTCGTTAAAGATCAAAGCGCCCAGGAAGAGCACGCCAAAGCCCAGCCCCTTGCGCGCGGCCGCCCCCCAATCCGCCAGCCCCGACAGGCCGGCTTCCGGATAGGGCAGTTCCGGCCACCAGCACAGCGCCAGCAAGGCGGCCGAGACCAGCAAGGCCGCAAAAAGGCTGCGCAGGCCAATATTGTCAAAAAGGGAAGCTAGCATAGCGGCGTATTGCTTAATTTTGCCCGCAAATTACGGAGCTATGCAGTTAAAAGACGTGTGGATCGGCATCGGTGAATTTTTTCAGTGGACCTTTGAGTTCCTTACCGCCGCGCAAAACGGCCCCAATTTTCTCTTCCTCGCCATCGGCCTTATCCTCTTTGGCTACTGGGTAAGCCAGATGATCGGCCACGCCCGCCGCGGGGAAAACTAAGCGCTCCCCCCCTGATTCCCTTCGCGGCCTATGTCGCGTCGGTAATCTATTCCTTCAAAGCAAACTTTCCGGGCCCCGGCATAACTTTGAGCGAGCGCTTCCGGCAGCGTGGGGCCCATGCCGGTAAGCGCCAGCACCCTTCCTCCATTGGTATAAGTCTTCCCGTCTTGCTCCCTGCGGGTCCCCGCCTGAAAGAGTAAGGCTCCCGTTTCTGCTACCTCCGCGAGGCCCGTTATGGCCTGGCCCTTGGGATAAGCACCCGGGTAAGATTCCATCACCGCCACCACCGTGGAGGCCCAGGCCGCTTTTTCGGCAAAGGGCGCTTGGGGCAAGCTTCTTTCCCAGGCCTGCTGGCAGGCGGCCAGTAAGTCTTCCGCCAGCCGGGGCAGTACTACTTCCGCCTCCGGATCGCCCAGGCGCACATTGTACTCGATCACGTAAGGCGCGCCATTTACTTCCATCAGGCCAAAAAACAAAAAACCCCGGTAATCCAGCTCCCGCCGCTGAAGGCCGGCCAGGGTGGGCTGCACGATTTGCGATTCCACCTTTTCCTGGAGTTCATCGCTCATAAAAGGTACGGGCGAGAGGGCGCCCATACCGCCCGTATTGAGGCCCGTATCGCCCTCGCCCCGGCGCTTATAATCCACCGCCGCGGGCATGAGCCGATAATGCTGCCCGTCAGTAAGGGCAAAAACGGAAAACTCCCGCCCGGCCAGAAATTCTTCGATCACCAGCGTTTGGCTGGCCGCGCCAAACTTCCCGCTCAGCATAGCGCTCACTTCCTCTTCCGCCTCGGCGCGGTCCTGCAGAATAAGCACCCCTTTGCCGCCGGCCAGGCCATCGGCCTTAAGCACAAAGGGCGGTGCCAGCTCGCCCAAAAAGGCACGGGCCGCCGCTTCTTCCCCCCGCTGGAAAGCCTGATAGCGGGCGGTGGGAATGTTATTTTCGCTCATGAATTCTTTGGCAAAACGCTTGCTCCCTTCCAGCTGCGCCGCTGCCTGCCCGGGGCCCATTACCGCTATTTTTTGCAGGGTTTCGTCCCGCTTAAAGTGGTCCGCAATGCCCGCCACCAGCGGCGCTTCCGGCCCCACGATGAGCAGCTCGATGGCCTCCACCCGGCAGAAAGCCCCCACCGCCGCAAAGTCCATCGGATCCAGGGCCACATTTTCGTAAGGGCCCGCCGTGCCGCCATTGCCCGGGGCACAATAAACCTTTTTACAATGCGGACTTTGGGCCACGCACCAAGCCAGGGCATGCTCCCGGCCGCCGCTTCCGAGGATAAGGATGTTCATACTCATCATTTTGCCGGCAAAGGTACGCATCGCTCGGGCAGTACGGTGGATCAGCTGCCGGCATGCCCGGCCTCCTTTTTGGGCCTACCGGCCAAATGTGGTACCCCACCCGGCATGTAAACCGCGCGTTAAAAAAACAGCAACAGGCCTTAAAAAAACTACTTTTGCCCAAACTTAAACTGATCGATTATGTCCTCACCCCACGCTTCCGCGATCGATGCCTTCATGCAATACACCCAAAGCCGCAATCCGCACGAGCCGGAGTTTTTGCAGGCCGTACATGAAGTAGCCGAAATCGTGATCCCCTTCATAGAGGAAAACCCTCGCTACAAAGATTTTCGCATACTGGAACGCATGGTAGAACCCGAACGGGTGATCCAGTTTCGCGTGCCCTGGCTCGACGATAAAGGCCAGATCCAGGTAAACCGCGGCTTTCGGGTCCAGTTCAACTCGGCCCTGGGCCCCTACAAAGGCGGGCTGCGCTTCCATCCTACCGTAAACCTCTCCATCCTGAAGTTTCTCGGATTTGAACAAATTTTCAAGAATTCCCTCACTACCCTGCCCATTGGCGGCGGCAAGGGCGGCGCTGATTTTGACCCCAAAGGCAAAAGCGACAACGAAGTGATGCGTTTTTGCCAGTCCTTCATGAGCGAGCTGACCCGCCACATCGGGCCCAACACGGACGTACCCGCCGGCGACATCGGCGTGGGTGGCCGCGAAATAGGCTACCTCTTTGGCCAGTACAAGCGCCTCCAGAATGAGTTTACCGGCGTCCTTACCGGGAAAGGGCTTAATTGGGGCGGCTCTCTCATTCGGCCGGAGGCCACCGGCTACGGCGTGGTGTACTTCACCCAGGAAATGCTGCGCACCAAGGGCCAGGCGGTAAAAGATAAAAAAGTAGCCATCTCGGGCAGCGGCAACGTGGCCCAGTACGCCGCGCAGAAGATCATCCAACTGGGCGGGAAAGTGGTAACCATGTCTGACTCCGGCGGCCACGTGCAGATCCCCAACGGCCTGGACCAGGCCCTCCTGGCGGAAGTAATGGAGCTGAAAAATGTACGCCGCGGCCGCATCAGCGAGCTGGCCGATCGCCACGAAGCCATCACCTTCCACGCGGGCGAAACGCCCTGGGGCGTGACCTGCGACCTGGCCCTGCCCTGTGCCACCCAAAACGAGCTCAAAGAGGCCGATGCCCAAAAGCTGGTGAAAAACGGGGTGATGGGCATCGCCGAAGGCGCCAATATGCCCTGCACGCCCGAGGCCATCGCCCTTTTCCAGGCAGAAAAAATCCTCTACGCCCCCGGCAAGGCTTCCAATGCCGGCGGGGTAGCGACCTCTGCCCTGGAAATGAGCCAAAACAGCCTGCGCTACAACTGGACCGCCGAACAGGTGGATGAAAAGCTTCACGGCATCATGCAAGACATCCACACCGCCTGCCGCGATCACGGCACGGAAGGCGATTACGTAGATTACGTAAAAGGGGCCAACATCGCGGGCTTTGTAAAGGTGGCGGACGCCATGATCGACCAGGGCGTGGTATAAAGCTTCGTGATACTTATTTGTGAGCAGGTTTACTTCTGCCCGCAGAGGCTACTTTTGAACACATAGCATCCCTCTTAATCCCTCGGCCCGTCTGACCTCATGGTCAGGCGGGTTTTTTTA
>JAVLBR010000160.1:0-4939 GCA_031581125.1 Schleiferiaceae bacterium
GCCCTGTGCCTGTCTCGCCCGTGGCGAGGCCCTGTGCCAATCTCACTCCCAGCTAGCCTCTGTGCACCATACCCGCCCCCGTATAAGAAAGCGATCTAAACCCCGATGATCTTTTTCATAACCCGCAGGCGATGGGTATGGCGGCCCAGTTCCGGATTGAATATACCGGTTTGGTCCAGGCGGTCTATGCGCACTTTGCCGCTGCCGTGAAGAATGTGGTGGTCTTCGAGGATAATCCCCACGTGGGTGATGGCGCCTTCTTCATTGTCAAAAAAGGCCAAATCGCCCAGCTCTGCTTCTTCGATAAAGCTTAGGGTGTGCCCTTCTTGGGCTTGCTGACTGGAGTCCCGGGGAATGTGATAGCCGGCCAGGCGGTACACCATCTGGACCAGGCCGGAGCAGTCGATGCCAAAGGGAGAACGGCCGCCCCAGAAATAAGGCGCGTCCAGATACTGGAGGGCCAGCTCGTGCAGTTGCTTGCGGGTGAGCTGGGTGCTTTGGGCGGGGCCATTGTACTGGTAAACTTCCTCGGCCAGTTGTACTTTTTGTTTTTCGGGGGTATAGCCGGGCAATAGCGAGCCCAGGAAAATGGGGAAGTAGCGGTCGCCATTTTCCTGGGCTACTATTTCGATGAGATCAGAAGCTACGGGGACGGGCGCTTGTGGCGGGGTAGTACCACTTTTGGCCGGGAGGCCCAGGTGCTGCGCGGCGCTGAGCCAGCCCTCATAGCCATCGTGATGCAGGGCTATGCGCAGCCAGGCGCCGCTTACCTCCAGCACGTTGTAACTCTCCCCGAAGAGGACTTGGTTGACCATTTCGGCGCTTTCGGCGGGGGCGCTGCGGAGGGGCACGGCGCTGAGGCTGCATATTCCCTGTTGCATGGGTGGGTGGGGGGTTAACGGAGGTTTTCGATGACCATGGCGGAGGCGCCGCCGCCACCGTTGCAAATACCGGCGGCTCCGTAGCGACTTTTGTTTTGTTGGAGCACGGAAATAAGGCTCATGATGATGCGGGCGCCGCTACATCCCAGGGGGTGCCCGATGGACACAGCGCCGCCATTGACGTTGGTTTTGGCGGGGTCTATGTCCAGGAGCTTGATATTGGCCAGTCCTACCACGGAGAAGGCTTCATTGAGCTCGAAGGCATCTACCTGGTCTTTGGTGAGGCCGGCTTTATCCAGGGCTTTGGGAACGGCTTTGGCGGGGGCGGTGGTAAACCACTCCGGTTCGTGGGCTGCATCGGCGTAGCTGGTGACGCGGGCCAGGGGCTCCAGGCCCAGGGCCTGCGCTTTTTCGGCGCTCATGACCACCAGTGCCGCGGCGCCGTCGTTGATATTGGAAGCATTGGCGGCGGTTACGCTGCCTTCTTTGTCAAAGACGGGTTTGAGCTGGGGGACTTTCTCAAATTTCACCTTGTACACGTCTTCATCGTGGTCTACCAGCAGGGGATCGCCTTTGCGCTGGGGTACTTCCACGGGGGCTATTTCGCCTTTGAAGCGGCCTTCTTCGGTAGCTTTGGCACTACGGCGGTAGCTTTCCATGGCAAATTCGTCTTGCGCTTCGCGGCTAAAGGTCATGTCGCGGGCGCAGAGTTCGGCGCAATTGCCCATGTGGGTTTTGTTGTACACGTCCAGCAGGCCGTCGCGCAGGAGGCCATCGGTCATTTTGATATCGCCCAGTTTTTGGCCGTTGCGGCCCTGGAGGTAGTGGGGTACATTGCTCATGCTTTCCATGCCGCCGGCTACGATCACCTCGGCATCGCCGCAGCGGATGGCCTGGGTGGCCTGCATGAGGGCTTTCAGGCCAGAGGAGCACACCTTATTGACGGTGGTGCAGGGAATGTTATGGCTCAGGCCCGCCGCGAGCGCAGCTTGGCGGGCGGGTGCTTGGCCTTCATTGGCCTGTAGCACATTGCCCATGAGCACTTCTTGCACCTCTTGAGGGTCGAGTTTTATCTTTTGGAGGGCGTGCTTGATGGCATGAGCGCCCAGCTGGGGAGCGGAGATAGAGGCCAGGGCGCCGCCAAAGGAGCCGATGGGCGTGCGGGCCATGGATACGATTACTACGTCTTTCATAATGCGGGGGTAAGTGATTTGTCGTTATTTCGCAGTCTGGCAAAATAAATAAAAAAAGGACAGTTGCCCCGGGGCAAAAGCCCGTCAAAAGCCGCCTGGCATGAAAAAACTGATAGATTTTTTGCAAAACCGGCAAACGCAGGTTTCGGCGGTGCTGCTTTTCTTGTTTTCTATGGCGGTGGTGGTGTACCTGATCCCGCGGGAAGCCCAGTTTAAGTACGAGTTTCAGAAAGGTAAGCCCTGGCTCTACGAAGATTTGGTGGCGCCCTTTGATTATGCCATCCTGAAGAGCCCCGAGGAGCTCACCGCTCAAAAGAAGGAGATCCGCGCGAGCAAGACCCTCTTTCTACAGGAGAAAGCCTGGAGCGATAAGCTGAAAGCCTTTCAGGAGGAGTTCCCCTCGCAATGGGCCTCGGCCGTCCAGCAGGGCCGCTTTTCCGAAGTGCTCAAAGAGCGGGAAGACACCCTTCAACTGCGCGATTCGGTCCGGGAAAAAGGAGCTTCTCTGCTGCGCCACCTTTACGAGAGGGGCCTTCTTAAAGCCCTGGAAGGAAACCTAGCCGATCGCTACGGAGAGCTTTTGTTCACCACACAGGGGAGGAGCCGGGGCGTGCAGCGGGCGCATTTCTACACCCTCCAGGAGGCAGATGCCTGGCTGCAAGATACCCTGAACGGGCTTTTTCCCCGTCCCGTAGCCCGCTGGTCGGGCGGCTTGCTGGTGGATTATTTGCAGTACAATATTATCCTGGATGAAAGCCGCAGCCTCAAGTATCTGCAGAGCCAACTGGAGCAGGTTTTGCCCACCAAGGGCATGGTCCAGAAAGGGGAGATCATCATTTTTAAAGGCAATCTGGTAGATGGGGAAAAGTACGCGAAACTCCGCTCCCTCAAAGAAGTGTACGAAGGCAGCCTAAGTGACCAGCGGGCCTGGTATTTTTTATTGGGCGGGCAAGTACTTCTGGTGAGCATCCTTTTTCTGATTATGTACCTGCTCATTTACCAGTTTAGGCCCCAGGTGCTGGAAGACATCAGCCGGCTCACCTTTATCCTGGTAAACGTGTTACTCATGGTCATGGCGGCCCGGCTCGTCTTGAGCTTTGATAGTCAGTATATTTATTTGGTGCCCTTTGCTATTTTGCCCTTGGTGCTGCGTTCATTTTTCGATACCCAGTTTACCCTTTTTATGCACATCCTGGCCATGCTCATCATCGGCTTTGTGGTGCAAAACAGTTTTGAATTCATCTTCCTGCAGATCACCGCGGGGGTTTTTGCCATTGTGCTGGTAGATCGGCTTTATAAGCGCAGCCAGCTCTTTTTTACCGCCGGTAAGATCACCCTGGTGTACTGTATTTCCTATTTGAGCCTGGCCGTGCTGCAGGAAGGTAGTTTTCAGGGGATCGATTACTGGGTGTTTCCCTACTTCGTCCTCAATGGGCTGCTTACGCTTATCTCTTTTCCCCTGATCTATTTCCAGGAAAAGCTCTTTGGCTTTACCTCAGACGTATCGCTGCTGGAGCTGAGCGACACCAATAGCCCGCTGCTGCGCAAGCTTTCCCAGCAGGCCCCCGGTACTTTCCAGCACAGCCTGCAGGTGGCCAATCTGGCCGAAGCCGCCGTAAACGCCGTGAAAGGGAATACCCTTCTGGTCCGTACGGGGGCGCTTTACCACGACATCGGCAAGATGCAATCGCCCATGTACTTTATCGAAAATCAGACTACGGGCATCAATCCGCACGATGAGCTTTCTTTTTCGGAAAGTGCCCAGATCATCATCAGCCACGTGCGGGAGGGCATCCGGCTGGCCAAGCGCTATGCCCTGCCGGATATGCTCATTGATTTTATCCGCACCCACCACGGCACCACTACGGTGATGTATTTTTATAAGCAGTACATCAAGAACTTTCCGGAAGACCCCGAGGCATTAAGCAAGTTTACCTACCCGGGCCCCAAACCCTTTTCCAAGGAGTCGGCTATCCTGATGATGGCCGATAGTGTGGAAGCGGCCAGTAGGAGCCTCAGTAAGCCCGACCACGAGAAACTGGAAGAGCTGGTGGAGCGCCTGATAGACCACCAGATAGACATGGGCCAGTTTGAGAATGCGCCCATTACGCTGCGGGAGATAAGGCAGGTAAAAAAGATCTTCAAAAAGATGCTGATGAACATCTACCACGTGCGGATTCAGTATCCGGAATGAGTAAAATAGCCACTGGGAGCGCAGCGGCAGCGAAAATTAGCTTAGGTACTTGCTGCCGCTTCCTCTGTGGAGTCATTGGTATTGACTGCAACTTCCTGGGCTACCGCACTACCGTCTTCAAATTGCACCTTGCCATAAACTACCTCGTAGGCCTCCGGTACTTGGTAGTCTTCTGGCATGGTCTCCAGTTCGAAGCGGGCCTCGTAGTAAGCCTGATAGCTGGACCAGAAATCATCGGCACTGCAAATGAGCAAAAAACTGCCATCTTCCTGGTGCTGCATGAGGGCCAGGTCGTGCCCTTGGGCCTTGAAAAGATACTGATGCGGAATTAGGGGGGCCTTGGCCAGGAGCAGGTTATCGCTCAGGCGGAGCTGACTTTTGGGAGTAAGTTTAAAACACTTCATGGGGAATGGGTTTAATGCACGGGAGGCGAAAATAGGAGAATGTGGCCAAATGGAGAAAAGCAGCACCCAGGCCGCCCAAAATTCTAGTCTACAGGGCAGTTTTTGGCGCTCCATTAAAAACGACCACTTGTCTCGCCGGTGGCGAGGCCCTAGCCCCTCCTGAACCAGGAAGCATATAACGACTAGCCCGCTGCCCTACCCTTCGCATTCGCCTCAGCGCTTGCCAGCAAGCACCGGCCCTCTCCTCTCCTTAAAAAAGGAGAGGTA
>JAVLBR010000161.1:0-4747 GCA_031581125.1 Schleiferiaceae bacterium
ATGGCCTCTATCGGGCTTCCGGCGCCGGGCCATTGCGGTTTCTTGAAAGTGGGCGGTGCTTTACGTGATAATTTCAAGCAGAAAGGGCCATAGCCACCAAGGGGATGCGGGCTTGCCTAAAGCACAGCGCTCTCCAGACGGCCGCCCCCACATTTGGCCGCCAGGCCCAGGTCAGCGGCAGGAGGGAAGGGGCAACATTACTTATCAACAGGCAAGCGGGGGCTTTCGTGTAAATCTCTTGCGGGAGAAGGGTAAGGGGTTTTGGCCAGGCCTCTTAAATTTGAAGCAAATACAATCCCCCCTCGTATTTATGCCCAAGCGCAAAACTGCCGGGTCTTCCGCCCCGGCCACAGAAGCGGAAGTCCAAAAATCTACCAAAAAACCCCAAAAGGCCACCAGCCCCAGCCAAAACGGCGCCCAGCGCAAGATCTTTGTGCTGGATACCTCGGTGGTGCTTTTTGACCACAACGCCATTCTCAACTTTGACGAGCATGATGTGGTCATTCCCATCACCGTGCTGGAGGAGCTGGATACCTTTAAAAAGGGCCATGATACCAAAAACTACGAGGCCCGGCAGTTTATCCGCTTCCTGGATAAGAAATCCAGTGAACACAACCTCACCGACTGGAACAGCCTCAATGGGCCCAGCAAGGGCCGCTTTAAGGTAGTGATGGACCAAGAGGGCATCCGCGGGCGCGATGCCACGGAAATTTTTGGCGCCAGTAAAAACGATCACAAAATCCTTAATGCTACCCTGCGCGTGGCCCAGGAAGCTGCCCAATACCGGGTGGTGCTGGTGACCAAGGACGTGAACCTGCGCCTGAAAGCGCGGGCGCTCAACATCCCCTCGGAAGACTACGAAACGGGCAAGGTGAAGGATGTGGATGCCTTGTATTCCGGTAAATCGGTAGAAGAGGATTTTGACCAAAACCTGATAGACCGCCTCTACAAGGAGCACGGGGTAAGCCGGGAATCGCTGGAGGAGGCGCGGCCGGACTTTAAGCCGGCGCCCAACCACTTTTACATCCTCAAAGGAGAGAAAAGCGATGCCCTGGCCTGCTTTAACGCCGCCCAGGAGGGCCTGGAGCAGGTGGAAAAGAAAAGTTACTACGGCATAAAACCGCGCAATGCGGAGCAGGCCTTTGCGCTCTACGCGGTGGGGAATCCGGACATTAAACTGGTTACCCTTACCGGGGTGGCCGGTACGGGGAAAACCCTCCTGGCCCTGGCCGGGGCGCTGGAGCAACGGCGCCATTACAAACAGGTGTACCTGGCGCGCCCCATCGTGCCGCTGAGCAATAAGGACATCGGCTACCTGCCGGGCGATATGAAGGCCAAGATCAATCCTTACATGCAGCCGCTGTGGGACAATTTGAAGTTTATCAAAAACCAGTTTAGCGAGCTGGACAAGGAACACAAGCAGATCGACGAGATGCTGCAAAGCGAAAAGCTGCTGGTAACCCCGCTGGCCTATATCCGCGGCCGCAGCCTGAGCAATGTGATCTTCATTGTGGATGAAGCGCAGAACTTAACGCCACACGAGGTGAAAACCATCATCACCCGCGCCGGCGAAAACGCCAAGTTTATCTTTACCGGCGATGTGCAGCAGATCGATACGCCTTATCTGGACGAACAGAGCAATGGGCTGAGTTACCTGGTGGACCGCATCAAGGGCAATGACCTCTTTGCCCACATTACTTTGGAAAAAGGCGAGCGCAGTGAATTGGCCAACTTGGCCAATGACCTGTTGTAGGGGCGTTGGGAAAGAGGTTGCACCGGAGGCGAGACCAGGCTTGGGGGCGGTTTATAGCCGGCCTGGCTACCGAGCTGACGCCCCCCTGGGGCTTTCCCGAGCAGGCATTCGTCCATTCCAGGCAGGTGCTATGGAACGCGGCGAGCGCCGCGTATCCGCTGCGGGCGCGGCGATACCAAAGCGGCCTCCTAAGGGTTAATATGAAAGCCCCCCTGGAGCGGCACCGCCGCCCCATATCCTTTTAGTATAACCAGGATACAAAGCACTGGGGAGGCATTATCTTATCGACCGTATGTTTATAGTTTACCGAATCCATTGTGTGCTGAAAGAAGCCGGGCGAATGAATCTGGGGTTCCGGCCTTTTGCGCGGGAGCGATGAATCAAAGTACAAGCTTGGTGGAAACAGGAAGCGACCAAAGGAAGTCTCGCCCGTGGCGAGACGACAAAGGAGCTTGCCCGCTGAACTTAGCTTGTAGGAAGATGAGATGAAGAGGGGACGCGTAAACAGCCAGTGGGCAACGTTGCTCGCGTAAGAACAGCTTTAACCATGGTAAAGGCAAAAAAAGCCCAAAAATTAAAACTTGAGCCAAGCTCATTGATGTACATCAACGCAACAAGGCCACATGCCCCCGGAAGGATTCCGCTCCGTACTGAATGCGATAAAAATAAGTACCCGTGGGGACCGGCTGCCCCTGGGCGGTGCCATCCCAGCGGAAGTCGGCCGTCTTTGCCTCGAATACCTGGCGCCCGTAGCGGTTGAAAATTTGGATAGAAAAGGGGGAGCGGTCATTTGCGTTTCTTACCCGAAAATCGGGATTATAGGCATCCCCGTTGGGACTGAATACGTTGGGGATGCTCAGGTCTTTTTCCAGCTTAGGCACGGAAATTACCCGCTGGAGCGTGTCCTGGCAGCCCCGTTCATTTTCCACTACCAGGCTCAGAGTTTGGGGCCCCCCTTGGTTAAATTCGAAGGTGAAGTTGGCGCCGCCCCTGGCCAGCAGGCTATCTTCCAGATACCATCGGTAAAGGGCGTACCCCGGCGTACCACTAAGCTGCACCCGGCTGCTGTCTACCGGGTCAAAGGCAACCTGAAAATCCGCCTTTACAGAATCCAGGGCAATGCGGGCGCTCACCAGCGTATCACAACCCACAGAGGCCGCTTTTTGATAAATTACGGTGGTGTCGCTTTGGTAGTAGCTGCCCCCCAAGAGGATGGAGTCGCCCGGGCAAAGACGATAACCTTCCTGGCGGGTGGGCGGGGAAGTAAATTGCACCCGGGTGGGGATAATGCTGTCGCAGGTTTGGGAAGAGGCTACCGTATCCAGGTAGGTCCCGGCCTGGCGTACCCATTGGCCCGCTATCTGGACGCTATCGCCCGGGCAGAGTTCCACCTGCCGGGCCCGCGCCCGGGGATAAAGCGATACCGTGGTATTACGGCTCAGGCAAGCGGGGGAGGCCACCCGCCAGCCGGTTACATTTACATTGCTGTTGCCCGGCCAGGAGTTGGCGGCCGTCCCGTTGGTCGCCGTGTATCGCGTGCAATTACCCGCGCGCCGGATCAGTTTTTGCCGGTACAGCGCATTGGCGGTACCATCTACGGTCATTTTGGCGCTTTGGCCGTACAGGCCCACCATATCTACAAAGTTGAGCGTATTGCCACGGGTGAGGGCCAGGCAATCATCTTCATTCACGCCCAGGGCATCCACGGAAATATCGGCTGCACAGGCCTGGAAACTGGTGGAGTACTGCGCATTCAGGGCATTGTCTATGATCACATAATCGTCTGAAGCGAGCGTTCCGGGCAGTTGGATGCTGTTGCTGGCGGTGGTATTGTTTCCGTTAAAAACCTGGACGAAGTAATTTTTAAGATCAATGGGCTGCGGAGTGGGATTGTACACCTTCAGCGCCCAACCGGAGCCGGCGTTCCAGTCTACGTAGGCTACTATGATCAGATCGTTCAGCTGGGCGCGGGCCACCCCACTCACCAAAAGCAAAAAAATGAAGGCTCGTAATGCCATCGCAAAAGTTTGGAAGCAAAGCTATCGCAAAGGACCTGCGAGGAGATTAAGCCTTCGTTATGGCATGTTTCCTCAGCGGTTAAAAACTATAGCCGGCGGCCACTCCCACGCCCCAGGTATCGAAAGCTTTGAAGCGGCTGTCATAAATAAAAACCGGTGAGAAATCCCAATGGTGGGGGAGGGGAATTTCGTACTCCAGGCCCAGGCGCAGCAGGCCCAGATTCCGCTCGGGATCCATTTCTATGCCCGGCCCTACCACCAAGACCAGGTTTTTCCAGGGCTTTACCAGCAGGTCTAGCGTACTTACGATGGGCCGTCGGCGTTCAAGATCTTCCTGGCCGTCTTCCACCACCACAAACGACTCCATTTCCAGGTCGTTATGCAGCCCTATGCCCCAACTGGCATCCGGCCAGTATTCCAGATCCAGGCCGTAGGCGCCGATGACGCGCGCCGCCGCGCCTTCTTCTACCGCTATAATGGTGTGTCCCAGGTAAGGTGCCACCCGGAAATGGGCCTGATGCTGGTCGGTGCCGTGATGCCGCCGGTGGGCCGTGCTGGGTTCAATTTGGGCCCGGAGCGGGTTTACAAAACTGAGCGTAAGGTAGGCCAGGAGGCCAAATGTGATGCGCACTACGGGATGGTTTGGGGTTTTAAGCGCGGCAAAAGTCCATGCTTTGGCATTTTCGGCCTGTAACCTGGCTTACAAATGCCCCCGGTGGGAGTAAGAAAGTATGCCCCTTCTTACCTTGCCCGGCTTATGGACGCTTCTTGGGGCTCATTTTTGGTAGCCAGCGTGCTGCTTACCCTTATGCCCGGGCCGGACAACCTCTTTGTCATCACCCAGAGCATGGTCTACGGCGCGCGCCGGGGTCTGCTCATTACCCTGGGGCTGATCAGTGGCATCGTGGTGCATACCAGTCTGGCCGCTACCGGTCTGGCGCTGGTCATTCAGAACCGCCCCGATTTGTACGCCGGT
>JAVLBR010000162.1:0-4725 GCA_031581125.1 Schleiferiaceae bacterium
TTTGGCCGGAACCGGCCTCCGGCTGACAAGCGACGAGCAGGGTCAAGGGCAATAAAACGGGGAGGTAGGATTTGAAGATGGGGTGCATGGGCGGGGTATTTAAGGTTTTTGGAGGTAGTATTCGAGTTCAAGGCGGCTGGTTTGGTATTCGGCAAAGGCCGACCAGCTTTGGCTTTTCAGTTGGAGGGCGGCGCTGAGGTTTTGCAAAAAGGCCACATAATCGCTGGCGCCGGAGCGGTAGGCCGCGATGGCGCCCTTTTGCTGGGCCTCGGCCAGGGGAAGGGCACTTTCCTGGTAGTAGCGCCAGGATTTTTGCCACTTCTGGTAGTTTTCCCATTCCTGGCGGTAGGCGGCTTTCAGCTGCATTTGGCTTTCGAGGCGGTTTTGCTCGGCAATGGCCTTCTGGACCTTAGCGGCCTGCATTTGGCCCATCTCGGGCAGGAAAAAGAGGGGGATATTAAGCCCGACTTGATAGGTGAAGAAGCCATTTTGGCCGGCCACGTTTTGCCGGCCGTATAAGCCCGAAAAAGTGGGATAGAGCTGGGCTCGTTGTTTCCGCCATTGGGCATCAGCCACCTGGGCTTTGCGGGCAGCCATTTGGAGGCGGGGGTGGGTCAGGAGCCGGGTGGTATCAGCGCCGAGGTCCTGGGGGATTTGATCTACTTCTACCGGGGCGGGCGCGTAGAGCGTATCGCTGGCCAGCCAGAGGTTGAGCCGCTGCAAGGCCGCCCGGTAATCGTGGTAGGCCTGTTCCTTTTGGATGGTGATCTGTCGGGCCCGGTTGGCCAGGGCCAGGTACTCCAGGCGGGAGCTGGCTTGGGTTTCCAGGCGCAATTGGGCCGCTTCTTCCAGCCGGCCAAATAGCGAATCTTGCTGCTGTAACACCCGCCAGGCTTGGCGCCGGGCGTAGGCTTGCACCCAGGCCTGGCTCACCCATTTTTTTAGTTCTAAGCGCGAAAGGCGCAAGGCGGCGCGGGCCAGGGCCAGCTTTTGCTTTTGCCACTGCTTCCGGGGCGCCACGCCCAGGGGGTCTACCTGGCTTTGCTGCACGGCTATCTGGGTGTATACGCCGGGGAGGTTGGCACTGGCCTCTTCCCGGCTGGTATACACCCGGGTATTGCCCAGGTCCCAGGCGGTTTTTTGCAGGGCCTGGCGGCTTTTCACTTGAAGCTGGGCCGCCTTAATTTGGGGATAGCGCTGCTCGGCGCGCTTTACGGCTTCTTCCAGGCGGAGGGTAGCCTGCCCGGGTCTTGCTTGCCCCTGCGCTTGCTGGAAGGGAAGCAGGGTGCCCATAGCCAAAAGCAAGCCGATCCCCAGCATTCCTTTGGGGCGCGCGGGAGCGAATTTTTGTTTTTCTACCAGCGCATAGAGGACGGGCAGCACCACCAGGGTAAGCAGGGTGGCGCTAAGCATCCCGCCGATTACGACCGTGGCCAGGGGCTGCTGCACCTCGGCACCGGCCGACTGAGAAAAGGCCATGGGCAAAAAGCCCAGGATATCGGTGGTGGCGGTAAGCATAATGGGACGGATGCGCTCGCGGGTGCCTACTTTGATGCGTTGGGTGAGGTCGGTCATACCTTCTTGTTTTAGGGCGTTGAATCGATTGATGAGCACCAGGCCATTGAGCACTGCCACGCCAAATAGCACGATGAAGCCTACGCCGGCCGAAATGCTAAAGGGCATATCGCGCAGCCAAAGGCTGAAAACACCACCAATGGCGGCCAGCGGAATGGCCACGTAGATCATCACCGATTGCGAAAAGGACCGCAAGGCAAAATAAAGCAGGACCAGAATGAGGAATAAGGCAATGGGTACCACGATCAGGAGGCGGTTTTGGGCCCGCTGCAGGTTTTCAAATTCGCCTCCGTAGGAAAGGTGGTAGCCGGGCGGTAGGTCAAGTTTGGATCGCAGTTTTTCCTGAATGTCGGTCACTACAGAGGCCACGTCGCGCCCGCGGGCATTGACGCCCACATAGGTACGGCGAAAGGTGTTTTCCCGGGAAATCTGCATGGGACCGCTTACGTAGCTGATCCGGGCCACTTCCTTGAGCGGCACCTGGCTGCCACCGGGGAGGTCTACGTAGAGCTGGCGCAGGTCGTCTATGTTTTGCCGGTAGGCTTCCTCGAAGCGTAGGACCAGGTCGTAGCGCTTCTCGCCTTCAAAGATGACCCCCGCCGGGCTGCCGCCAAAAGCGGCCCGCACGTAGTGATTGAGTTTGGCCACGCTTAGGCCGTACTGGGCCAGCTTGTCTCGCTTGTAGTGGACGGTCATTTGGGGCAGGCCGGAGGTTCTTTCCGGATTCACATCGCCTACCCCGGGTACTTCGCGGATCAAATCGGCCATTTGCCCCCGTTTTTGGGCCAGCACGTCCAAGTCTTCTCCGTACAATTTTACGGCCACATCTTCCCGCACGCCCGTGAGCAGCTCGTTGAACCGCAACTCTACGGGTTGGCTAAAACTGAGGTTTACGCCCGTGAGGTTTTCCTCCAGCAGGGCCCGGATCTGCTGGATCAGTTCCTCTTTGCTATCGGCAGAGACCCATTTGCTTCGGTCTTTTTCCAGGATGATAAACATGTCTGAAATGTCCATGGGCATAGGATCGGTGGGGATATCAGCCACCCCAATGCGGCCCAGGACCGTCTTGATCTCCGGGAAGTTGGCCAGGAGGAGATTTTCAATTTCCTGGGAGGTTTCGATGGAGGACTGGAGGGCACTACCGGGGCGCACCAGGGCCTGCATAGCAATGTCGCCCTCGTCGAGCTGGGGCACAAATTCTCCCCCCATGCGGGAAAAAGTGAATAGGGCCAGCCCCAAAAGCAACACCGCCGCCAGGATGACCGCCCGCTTAAAGCGCAGCGCGCGGTTCAGTACCGGATAGTAGGCTTTTTGAAGCGCGGCGATAAGGCGGGCGCTGAGCTTTTCCAGCTTGCTTTCCAAGCGGGCAAACCAGCTTCCGCTGCGGCCGGTGGGGCGCATGAGCCAGGCACTCATCATGGGCACGTAGGTGAGGCAGAGCAGGATGGCCCCCAGCATGGCAAAGCCAAAGGTGTAGGCCATGGGCTGGAACATTTTGCCTTCCACCCCGGTGAGGAAGAGGATGGGGGCAAACACGATAAGGATGATGACCTGCCCAAAGAAGGCCGAGCGCATCATGGTGCTGCTGGAATCCAGCACCAGCTGGTCCATTAAGGCGCCATCAAATTTGCGCTGGCCTTCCCGGATCCTTTTTTGGATTTGGTACACGGTGCCTTCAATGATGATCACCGCCCCGTCTACGATAATGCCAAAGTCTATGGCTCCTAAACTCATCAAATTGGCCCATACGCCAAATTGCTTCATGAGGATAAAAGCAAAAAGCAGCGATAGGGGAATGGTGGTAGCGGTAATGATGCCGCCGCGCAGGCTGCCCAGCAGAAGCACCAGGGCAAAGATGACGATGAGGGCCCCTTCCAGGAGGTTGTTTTTTACGGTACTGGTGGTCCGGCCTATGAGCTCACTGCGGTCCAGGAAGGGTTTGATTTCCAGGCCTTCGGGCAGGGAGGCTTCCACTTTTTGGAGACGATTTTTGACGCGCTTGATCACCGCGTTGGGATTGGAGCCCTTAAGCATGAGCACCATGCCCCCGACGGCCTCTTCGCCGTCTTTGGTGAAAGCGCCGTAGCGCACCTGCCCGCCAAAATGGACGCGCTCCGCTACATCGCCTACGGTCACGGGAATGCCATTTTCCGTTTTTACGGCGATGGCCCGGATGTCGTCCAGCGAACGGAGCAGCCCTTCGCCCCGGATAAAGTGAGCCATTTGGTTCTTTTCGATGTAGGCGCCACCGGTATTGCGATTATTGGCCTGAAGGGCCTGGTATACCTCGCCCAGGCTCACCCCCATGGCCTTGAGCTTATCGGGGTTCACGGCTACCTCGTATTGCTTGACGCTGCCGCCAAAGGCATTGACGCCCACCACCCCCTGGATAAGAGTCATTTGGCGGGCCACCAGCCAATCCTGAAGGCTGCGAAGTTCCTGGAGGCTGTAGGCGGTATCGTAGCCGGGCCGGGGACTAATGGTGTACTGCAGGATCTCGCCCAGGCCGGTGGTGATGGGACCCAGGGAAGGCTTGCCAAAACCCGCGGGAATCTCATCCTTTACCCGGCTCAGTTCCTCCTGCACCAGCTGGCGGGGCAGGAAATGGCCCATCTCATCTTCAAATACGATGGTGACCACCGAGAGCCCGAAACGGGAGACGGACCGGATCTTTTTTACTCCGGGAAGATTGCCCATGGCCCGCTCCACCGGATAGGTAACAAACTGCTCAATGTCTTCCGTAGAGAGGTTTTGACTGACCGTCATCACCTGCACCTGGTTATTGGTGATGTCGGGCACGGAGCCCAGCTTTACGGTAGCCATGGAGTAGATCCCCAGGCCTATGAGCGTGAGGGTGAGGAGACCGATCACGAATTTATTGTGAATGGAAAAAGAAATGATGGCTTTGATCATAAAGAATGGCTTGACTAAGGGTTGAGGAGCGCAGGGGCATGAGCGGCGCACAAGGGGGGAGCAGTAGGAAGTTCTCCGCTATAAATAATCAGTTACCGAAAGCAGAAGCGCTTGTAGGAACTAAAAATGAACTGATTATCAATGAACTAACTATCCAGTCGGGGCGGGGTGAAAATATCCGCTTGCTGTTCCTCTGGTGGGGGGAGTAAAGGAGATGGTAGGGGCGGACGATTCCAG
>JAVLBR010000163.1:0-4689 GCA_031581125.1 Schleiferiaceae bacterium
GCGGAAGAGAGGCCTGGACTTCGCTCAGCCAGACAACCGTTTGTATCATCCCAAAGGCTACCTGCAGGGTCGGATGCAGTATTTTTCTGGGCTACCGCAAAACAGTTTAACAGAGGTTAGCCAGACTATCTGGGTTGGCATTGCCAAGGCCCCCACAGTGCTATTAATTTACAAATATACTTTTGTAAATTCGAGTAACCCGTCGCCCTTTTCAAGGCTATTATATATCTGTAAACCAATAAATTGATAGGTAAATCCGAAGTGCCACTTTAAGCAGCCAACTTGGCAGTTGCCGTTTAAATTTACATTGGTTACATTTGTAAACAAAAATCAATGGATCCCGTCAGCGCCCGCGTGCAAGAACTAGTAGACCACAGCGGTCTAAGCCAAAAAGAATTCGCCCAACGATTGGAGCTCAACCCCGCGATAATCAGCCACATCCTCTCTGGTCGGAATAAGCCCAGCTTGAGTGTTATCCAGGCGATTACAAATGTATTTACAAATGTTAACCTCAATTACCTGCTCCGGGGCGAGGGTGCTTTGTTTATGGAGAACACCCCGTCCCCGGCTCAAGCTGACTCTTCTGCCTCCCCCGCGGGGACTTTTGATTTCCAGCAGATGGAAGGCGTCCGCCAGGTAGCGCCGCCCGGGGGAGCGCCTCTGCCCCAGCCGTCCCCGGGGGAAAAGCAAAGAGCTGCTTCATCCCCGGCGCAAGAAAGGCCTGAAAATGCCGCCGCTAAGCAGCAGACCGAGGAGGAAAAACAGAGCCATTACAAAAGTGAAAGTCGCGCCTTCCCTCCTCCCCAGCGGAAAAAGGAAATCGAGCGGGTGATCATTTTTTACACCGATCACAGTTTAGAAGAATACCGGCCTTAGATTTGTCTGGTGTGGGCCTTTCCCCTTACTTTTGCGCTCAAGCAAAACGAATCAAAGTACCTTCTTTCTTATGAAAAGAGCTTTTTACCTCTTCAGCGCGGTTTTACTCATCGGTGTGCTTACCCGTCTCCTGCCCCACTGGCCCAATTTTACAGCCGTGGGAGCGGTGGCCCTGGCGGGCGGTGCGCTGTACCGTTCTCGTTGGGCGGCTTTTTTACTGCCGCTGGTAATGCTCTTCTGTAGCGATCTTTTGATCAATAATTTCCTCTTTGCCGATTATTACGCCGGCTTCACCTGGTTTACCCCCGGCGCCGCTTTCATCTACGGCGGTTTCCTGCTTATGACGCTCATCGGTCGCTACGGCATCGGGCGCCAGCGTAGCTTTGTGCCGGTATTGGGCGCCAGTCTGGGAGGCTCCCTGGTTTTTTATCTGGTTAGTAATTTTGGCGTATGGCTAGGCGGTACCATGTATCCGCTCAATGTCAGTGGCCTGGTGGCCTCTTACGTGGCGGGGCTTCCCTTTTTGCTCAACCAAGCCATAGCCACCGTGCTGTATGCTTCGGCCATCTTCGGGCTGGCATGGTATGTACTTCCCCGCTTCACTACCCGCCTTAGCGCCCTTCGCGTTTAAGCATCCGGCATCAGGATAAAGTCAAAGGCCACTTCATCTGCTGCCAGGCAGAGCACCGTGGTAGGCATTTTTTCCAGCATTTGTTGGAGTTTCCGGTAGTAGGCACTGTAATCTTGATCTGGCTTTTTGAGGCCCATGTAAACCAAGTCGGCCGCCCGCGACTCTGCGGGAATCACCTCGGTAATGGGAGCTCCCGTACTTTCCAGTACCTCTATGGCGCAGTGCGTGCGGGTTTTATCCACCAGCTGTTGTAAGTTTTTCCGGGTGCCTTCCACCGCCCCTGGTTTTACCACCATTTTAATGGTTACCTGCGCCGCCCACCATTCCGGGTGGGTCCGGGTAAGGTGGGCCAGCACCATCATCAGGCCACCATTGCCTTTCAAGCCGCCCCACCACACATCTATTTGGGCCTGGCGGCCAAATGTGCTTCCCTCCTCATTGGTATGCATCACCAGGATGTGACGGTTGCGCTGGTAAATGTGGTCGATCATTTGCAAATAGCGGGAAAGGGTTTTTTTATTTTCGTTGGCCCCCAGGATGACGGTATTGGGCACCATGGCGCCCATGCCGTAAGCGGAGACCAGCATTTCGCTGCCCGTGAAGGGATCTTCCGCCGCAATACAGCGTACCAGGCCCGCCACTTTGCGGCGGCGCATAAACTGCTCTATGTTTTGTTCCCCCTGCCGCAGTCTTTCCGGGCTGGTGCCTTTTTCGGGCATCACCATGGCCACGGTCATCAGCCCGCGGGCATGGGTGAGCGTCCGGGCCAGGTTGATCAAGTGCCATCGCTTGGTGGGGGCGCCCGACAAAACCAAGGGTTGCGGCCGCCAGGTTTTGGCGTCTTTTTGGCGGGTGGTATGCAGCAATCCAGCCCTAATCAAGGCCATCCATATGCCGTTGCGCACATCGCCAAAGGAGGTTTTAAGGCCGCGGCTTTCCAGCCAGAAATAGACCCCCAGTACGATCACGGCCGCTACGGCAGTGGCCAGTGGATTGATCAGCAGCATCACGGCCAGGCATGCAAAAGCCCCCAAAGCCGAAAAGACCCAGTGCACTTTAAAGGTGGGCCGGAAAGAAGGACTTTTCAAGAGCCTTTCCGTCCCGGCAGAAAGATTGATCACCCCGTAGGTGGTAAGGAAAAACATGGTGAGCACGGGCGCTATTACATTCAGACTGCCCAGCGCGACCGCCAGCAGGGCTATGGCCAGCGTGAATAAGGTACCATAGCGCGGGGTGTCCTGAGCTCCCGCGCCCTTGCCCAGCCAGCGCAGCCAGCCGGGCAGTACGCCGTCGCGGGCCAATGCCTGCAAAATTCGGGGGGCGCCCAGCACGCTGCCCAGAGCGCTGGACAAAGTGGCGCCCCAAACGCCCAATAAAATCGCATCCCCCCAAAGGGCTATTTTCCGCATGATCAGCGGATCGCTTATCAAGGCGGCCGGAGCCGCCCGCTGGGAAAGGAAAACGGGCAACAGCAGGTAAAGCAGCAAGCCAGTGCCTACCGCCCAAAAGGTGCCGCGGGGAATGGCCCGCCGCGGGTTTTTGAGATCACCAGAAAGGTTGACCCCCGCCATAATGCCGGTTACCGCCGGGAAAAACACGGCAAACACCCGCCAGAAGGGCACGCGATCCGGGGCGGAACTGGCTTCGGCCGCCGCGGGGGGCAGCGGATCTCCCAAAAAGAAGGAGAGCAACGAGAGCCCGATGGCGGTAAGAATGAAATACTGCACCTTAACCGCCGCTCCGGCCGAACGCCAGGCCAGGGCGGTGACCAAGACGGTGGTGATCAGCGCCACGGCCTTGCCATTGAGCAGCGGAAACACCGCCGTGAGGCTTTCGGCAAAGCCCACCGTGTAGAGCGCGATAGACAAGGTCTGCGCCAAATAGAGCGGAATGCCGATGGCCCCGCCCGATTCGATACCCAGGGAACGGCTGATCATATAATACGCCCCG
Organism: Schleiferiaceae bacterium; assembly: GCA_031581125.1. Lineage (GTDB taxonomy): Bacteria > Bacteroidota > Bacteroidia > Flavobacteriales > Schleiferiaceae > CAJXMS01. Next base: position 3,458 of record JAVLBR010000163.1, read on the forward strand.
CCCGCCTTTACTTCCTGATCGGTGGCAATGGCTGCTATGGAAAGGGCGGTAAGAAAGGTGATGCTGGTGGAAAGCAATACGATCAGGATGGTCCCCCCCAGCCCGGCCTGCCCCACTACCCAGCCAAAACGCAGGTACATGATGACCCCCAAAATGGTGAGGATGCTGGGGGTGTAAACCCCACCAAAGGTGCTGAGCTTTCCTTTCTGGGCAGAAGGCAAAGGGTGGTCGTTTTTCACGGTGGTGCTTTGGCCTTGCAAGTTAGGACCTCCTCCCCGGTAGCGCTTATCAAAATTTTTGTAATTTTGATGTTTAAACATTGAAATGCTATGCAAGTAGAGAAATTTCCGGCACACGCCCGCGGTCATGCCGACCACGGCTGGCTTAATACGCACCATACCTTCAGTTTTGCGGGCTGGTACCATCCCCAACGCATGCACTACGGGGTCCTCCGGGTGCTCAATGACGACTGGGTGCAGCCCGGGGCTGGTTTCCCCAAACATCCCCACGAAAACATGGAAATAATTTCCATTCCCTTGCAAGGGGCTTTGCAACATGAAGACAGCATGGGCAATAAAGGGGTGATCAGTACCGGCGACGTCCAGGTGATGAGTGCCGGTACGGGCATCACCCACAGCGAATTTAACGCCAGTAGCGAGGCGCCGGTGGCCTTTTTGCAAATCTGGCTCTTCCCCGATGCCCAGGGCCATACGCCCCGTTATGGCCAGCTCCGCTACGAAGAGGCGGAACTGGACCAACAATGGAAAACCGTGGTGGCCCCCGGTCCGCAGGAAGACCTGCCTACCTGGGTACACCAGGAAACCTGGTTTTACCTGGGCCGTTTTAAAGCGGGAACGGAATGGTCGCTGCCCCGCCGGGCCCGGCAAAAGAGCGGCTTTTTTCTGATGGTATTGGAAGGATCCGCTGCGGTGGCCGGGGAAACCCTGGAAACCCGGGATGCCCTGGGGCTGCAGGGGACGGATACTTTAACGGGCCAAGCCACCGAGGATGCCTTTTTACTGGCCATGGAGGTACCCGATCTTAAATAGTGTCTGTCTATAAAGTCTCTCGCCCGTGGCGAGACGATCGTCCTTCTAGCTGCTAGAGCGAAACTCATCTCGCCAGTGGCGAGACTCCGCTTTTTGAAGCTGCGCAAGCCTCCCCGAAATAATCGGGAACCAACTTTCTAGAACAAACACTCGACTGCATGGACAAATACTTTTGTCCCCGGG
>JAVLBR010000164.1:0-4637 GCA_031581125.1 Schleiferiaceae bacterium
AGTAAATGAGGATTTTGAGGCCGATCGTCTCGCCACAGGCGAGAGACTTTATAGACAGCCACTAAATAGGGCCCGTGCTTATTCGCGGACCCCCAGTTCCTTCTTCAGCTCGGGATTGATAAAGAGATAGCTGTACACTTCCATTTGGCGGGGATTAAACATAGCTACGCCTTCTACAAAGAGGGGGATGAAGTTATCCGCTTCCAAATCTCGAATGCCGAAATGCTGCTGGCGGCCTTCCCACAAGATTACGCCCCGGCGGTAATAGCCGTCTGGATCTAATTTAAAATAGAGGATATCCCATTCGTAGATGTGGCGATTGTTTTTGTCCCGTAAGCCGGTAAACTCATCTACTTCGTTGTAGGCTATTTTGTGGCCCCGCCACCAAAAGCCATCACTGGAATACAGTACCATGAGCTCACTAACCTTTCGCATAAAGCCCACTACTTCTTCATCCCGGCGTATGCGAAAGCGTCTTTCCCGGTTGTAAGCATCTAATTCCATGTGCAAAGAACAGGTCCAGGCTCCTATAGTTTATCGCGGAGAAATTGGGCGGTGTAGCTATCGGCACAATCGAGGAGACCGGCGGGTGGGCCCTGATATACGAGATTTCCGCCGTCTCGCCCGCCTTCAGGCCCCAGGTCGAGCAGCCAGTCAGCACATTTGATCACGTCCGGATGATGCTCGATCACGATGATGCTGTGGCCATTTTTGATCAGCGCGTAGAAGCTTTCCATCAATTTATTGATGTCGTGAAAGTGCAAGCCGGTAGTGGGTTCGTCAAAAATGAAGAGGTGGGGTTGATGGGTCTGGCCTTTGCCCAGGAAGGTGGCTAGCTTTACCCGCTGGGCTTCGCCACCGGAAAGGGTGGAGCTGCTTTGGCCCAACGTAATGTAGCCCAGACCCACGTCCTGAAGCGGCTGGAGTTTTTCGGCTATTTTGGGCTGATTGTTATCGGTAAAAAAGGCGATCGCGTCTTCTACGGTAAGCTGAAGCAGGTCGTGCACGTTGCGGCCGGCAAATTTGACGTCCAGTATTTCCGGTTTGAAACGCATGCCTTCACATTCATCGCAGGTGAGATGCACATCGGCCATAAACTGCATTTCGATGGTGATCTCTCCTTCGCCCTGGCATTTTTCACAGCGGCCGCCGTCAATGTTAAAGGAAAAATAGCCGGATTTGTAATGGCGAGACTTAGCCAAGGGCTGCTGGGCCAGGAGGTTGCGAATGTCGTCGTAGGTCTTTAAGTAGGTTACAGGATTGCTGCGGCTGCTTTTGCCGATGGGATTTTGATCTACAAACTCTACCTGGTAAAGGTCACTTATAGCCCCGGAGAGGTCGGTGTGCTTACCCGTCTTTTGGGCGTAGCCCCCCAATCGCTTCTGGAGGGCGGGATAGAGTACGTCGTGGACAAGGGTGCTTTTACCGGAACCACTCACGCCGGTTACCACCGTAAGGCAGTGCAGCGGAAAGCGGGCGTCTATGTCTTGGAGATTGTTTTCCCGGGCCCCGGAGAGCTCGATGAATTTGCGGGGTTCCTTGCGCTGAGTGGGCACCGGGATGCGCTCGTCACCGCGCAGGTAAAGGGCGGTGTAGGTATCATTGTTTTCCGGTAAGTCCTGGGCGGGCCCGCTGTACATTACCTTACCGCCCCGGGTTCCCGCATCAGGACCTATATCTATCAGGTAGTCGGCCGCCCGCATGATCTCTTCATCATGCTCTACTACGACTACCGTATTGCCCAGGTCGCGGAGGTTTTGCATCACTTTGATGAGCCGGCCGGTATCCCGGGGGTGGAGGCCTATGCTGGGTTCGTCCAGAATGTAGGTAGAACCCACCAGGGCACTACCCAGGCTCGTGGCCAAATTGATGCGTTGGGACTCGCCTCCGGAAAGGCTGCTGCTGAGGCGGTTGAGGGTGAGATAACTAAGGCCTACTTCGCAGAGGTATTCCAGTCGATTGTTGATTTCCAGCAAGAGGCGCCGTGCTACGTAGCGGTCGTGGTCGTTTAGTTTAAGGTTTTGGAAATACTCGCGCAGTTCGTCCAGGGGCAGGTCTACCAGCTCGGGCAGGGAAGCCCGGCCCACTTTCACGTGGCGGGTTTCCGGGCGCAGGCGGGTGCCTTTGCATTCCGAACAGCGGGTTTTACCCCGGTAGCGGGAGAGCATTACCCGGTATTGGATTTTATAGCTATTGGCTTCCAGGGAGGTGAAAAATTGATCGAGCCCTTCAAAGTAGCGGGAACCTTTCCAAAGCATCTCGTATTGGGCCTCGTTAAGTTCATGAATGGGCCGGTGGATGGGAAATCCGGCTTTTTCAGCGCCGCGGATAAATTGCTGCTGCCAGGCTTGCATTTTCTCTCCCCGCCAGGGCGCCACGGCGCCTTCGTAGAGGGATTTACTGGTATCGGGGATCACCAGATCTTCGTCAATGCCCATAATGCGCCCAAATCCTTCGCATTTGGGACAGGCACCGTAGGGGTTATTAAAGCTAAAAAAGTGGAGACTGGGCTCTTCAAATTGCTGGCCATCGGCCTCAAAGCGATTGGAGAAAAGGCGCTCCGCGCTGGTATCATACACTTGGACACGACAGATGCCCTGGCCTTCAAAAAAGGCGGTTTGCACGGAATCGGCCAGGCGATTTTCATTTTCCGGATCGGAGATATCGGCTTTGAGGCGGTCCACCACGATCTCCAGGCGGTTTTTTTTGGGGTCCCAGTCAGGGTTTTTTTCTTCCGCACCCAGCCGAAAAATATCGCCATCAACCATGATCCGGGCAAAGCCCTGCTGCTGTAGGATGTCGAGCTGCTTTGCGAGGTGGCGTCCGTGCAGCAGGAGGGGGGCTTTTACCAAAATGCGGGCCTCATCGGGAAGCTCGGCTACATGGTCTACCACGTCGCTTACCTGATGGCGTTTCACCTCTTGGCCGGTTTCGGGGGCATAGGTACGCCCCACCCGGGCATAGAGTACTTTGAGGTAATCGTATATTTCGGTAGAAGTGCCTACCGTGGAGCGGGGATTGCGGGAGAGGACCTTTTGTTCGATGGCCACGGCAGGAGACACCCCTTTGATACGGTCTACCTCCGGCTTGTCCAGTCGTCCCAAAAATTGGCGGGCATAGGAAGAGAGGCTTTCCACGTAACGCCGCTGACCCTCAGCGTATAAAGTATCAAAAGCCAGGCTGGATTTACCGGAGCCAGACAATCCGGTGATGACCGTAAGCTTGCCGTGCGGAATTTTTACGTCTATATTTTGGAGGTTGTGAACCCGGGCCCCTTCTACGGAAATGTATTGACGGTCAGCCTTTTGCTTAGGAGGTTCTTGGGTCATGCGCGGCGAAAAAATTAATGGTGGCAAAGGTACCAAACGGCTTACCATTTGCTTTGTTGAATTTAAAAATTATATATTTGACCCAAGCCCAATGGCAATAATCTTCTCTAACCCAAAACTTTTTAGCGTATAGATCAACTCTACTTGTTTTAAATACACCTTTTTACACCCATTAACCAAGTAGATTATGGACTACGCAGCAGTAGAAGATGGTAAGCTTATAAAAACTTACCTTCAAGGAGACGAAAAGGCCCTGGGCTTTCTGATCAGTAGGCACGAGCAGCGCATCTTCGCTTTTATCATTTCCCGGATTCAGGATAACGACCTGGCCAACGACATCTTTCAGGAAACATTCGTTAAAATCATTCGCACCTTAAAAGCGGGACGCTACAATGAAAAAGGAAAGTTCCTCCAGTGGGCTATGCGCATAGCGCATAACCTGGTGATGGACTACTACCGGCAGCGGAAGCGCATGCCCACCACGGCCCCTACTGATGATTTTAACATTTTTGACGTGATTAAGGATGATGCCCTCACCGCAGAAGATGCCATGATCAAGGAACAGGTTTACCGGGATTTGAAAGACCTCATTCTGGCCCTGCCGGAAGAGCAGCGCCACGTCTTGGAATTGCGCATCTACGGGAAGGTTACTTTTAAAGAAATAGCTGAGCAAACCGATGTGTCCATCAATACCGCGCTGGGGCGCATGCGCTACGCGCTCATCAATATCCGGAAGATGATGGAGGAGCGAAAAATCAACCTCTACTCTTAACGGGGAAATAAAAGCAGCCGGCGGGCGTTAGCCAAAAGTGTTTCACTTAAATTTTGCCTATGGATAACACTACAGCCCTTAAAAGCAATCCCAGTGCTCAAAGGCGCCCCCGGCGCCAAACCATCCGTAACATACTGGCCTATTCCAAGGCGATGGATATGGTACCGGAAGCGTCAAATGGCCCTTGGGAGCTGAACAAGAATTAAAAAAAGCCCGCTAGCCAGCGGGCTTTTTTATTTAGCGTTCCGCCTACGATAAAATTTAATACCTCCTAACAATACGCAAGCTGCTTCTTTTTTGATAGAAAGCATTTGGTGATGCTAATGAGCCTTTCACCACCTACTTAGATGGACCCTCGAAATACCCTTCATATTTTTTACCGCAGCCCAAATAAGTATGGCAACCGGCCCCGCAGGCAGGGGTGAGCTCGCGAAATCCATGGAATTGAAAAAATGAGTGACCGACTTAAAAAGCCCACCGGCTGTCTCCGCGTCCACTTTCCCTCTTGGTAAGAGCTTAGTTCAGCGGGCGAGACT
>JAVLBR010000165.1:0-4616 GCA_031581125.1 Schleiferiaceae bacterium
ACCGCGCACGCCAATCAATGGGATCGCGGGAAATGAACGGCAGGATACGGGTACGACCTACTTCCTGGCTGCTGTACACCAGGGGAGTTCCGCCGGTGAAAAGCATAGCTGCGTAAGCTGCCAGGGCACCATCCTGCCCGCCAAAAAGCTGGGGCGGAGTAGCGTGCCAGGCCGATTCGTCGTGATTGGTCGTGAAGCGCAGGATATCCCCGTCCGGCGGTACGGAAAGATAATCAGAACGGTTTTCCGCAGCCAGACGCCAGGCGGGGTCCCCCCCGAAAACAGCCTGTATAGTGCCGTAAAAATTCCAACCGAAAATAAGATCGAAGCCCGCCTGGAAATGATCCGCGCGGTCTCCTTCAGCCAGCATGAGTGGATGGCTGCCGGGCAGGGTCTGGAGGCTATCGATGGCCTGCCGCCAAAAATCAAAGGGCACCCCATCGGCATAATCGCAGCGAAAACCGTCGATGCCCGTCTCACAGAGCCAAAATTGCATGGCATCGATCATGGCCTCGCCCATGCTGTCCCGGGCAAAGTTGAGGTCGGCTACATCTTCCCAACTTGTGCCCGGCGGATGTACGATCTGGCCATTATCGTCCTGGGTGTACCATTCCGGATGTTCAGAAATCCAGGGATGGTCCCAGGCGGTATGATTGGCCACCCAGTCCAGCAGGACCACCATGCCCCGTTGATGAGCCGCCTGGACTAGGGCGCGAAGATCAGCCCGGCTCCCATACTCGGGCGCTACCGCGCGGTGGTCACGAATGCTGTAAGGAGAATTGATGGACTTTTTCTGGCCCACGGGATAAATGGGCATGAGCCAGAGACCATTGACACCCAGACTATCCAAGCGACCCAATTGGGCGGTGACCCCGGCCAGGTCGCCCGTCTTGCTGAACGCGCGTAAATTGACCTCGTAGAGCACCAATGAATCCGTACCGAGGGTGGCCATGGGAGAGCGCTCCGCGCAAAAGGAAGGCTCAGCCGGGGGCGTAGGGGGCTCCTTCTCTCCTGTGCCCGGCTTGTCGCAAGCGGCCCCGATCAAGAGCAGGGCCATAAAAAAAATCCAAGCGCTCCTCATGAGCGGCTGATGGCTTCAAACGGCAAAAAGGGATGCAGGACCGCCGGCAACTGGATACCTTCCGGACCTTGTCCGTTTTCCAGCAATGCGGCCATGATGCGGGGCAAGGCAAGGGCGCTGCCGTTGAGGGTGTGTACGAGCTGCTTTTGCTTATCGGCCGTTTTGTAGCGAATTTTCATGCGCTGGGCCTGAAAGGTTTCGAAATTGGAAACCGAGCTTACTTCCAGCCAGCGCTGTTGCGCAGCGCTCCACACTTCAAAGTCATAGGTGAGGGCCGCGGTAAAACCCAAATCGCCCCCGCACAGGCGCAGGATGCGATAGGGCAGCTCCAGTTTCTGCAGAAGGGCCTCCACCTGCGCCACCATCTGGTCCAGCACGGCGTAGCTATCTTCGGGCTTTACCAGCTGAACGAGCTCTACTTTGTCAAACTGGTGGAGGCGGTTGAGCCCGCGCACGTCTTTGCCATAGCTGCCGGCCTCCCGGCGGAAGCAAGGGGTATAAGCGGTGAGGCGCTGGGGCAGATCGGCCTCGGTAAGCATTTGGTCCCGAAAGATATTGGTAAGTGGCACTTCCGAGGTGGGGATGGCGTAGAGCTCATCCTGCTGCACGTGATACATCTGCCCTTCCTTATCGGGCAGCTGACCGGTACCATAAGCAGAGTCTGCATTGACCAGCAAAGGCGGTTGGTACTCGCGGTAGCCCGCCCGGGTGTTTTCATTGAGAAAGAAGTTGATAAGCCCCCTTTGCAACTGGGCGCCGGCCCCGGTGTACACGGGAAAGCCCGCGCCGGCTAGTTTCACGCCCAGGTCAAAATCCATGAGCTGGTACTGCTGCGCCAGCTCCCAGTGGGGCCGGGCATCCGCTCCCAAATCGGGAAAAATTCCTTCCCGGCGAATCTCTTCATTATCGGCTTCGCTGGTGCCGGCGGGCACGGAGGGGTGCGGGGCATTGGGGAGTTCCAGGAGCACGTTTTCCAGTGAATGAGCGAGTTGCTCCTGGGTTTGCTGGAGTTCCTTCGTGCGGCCTTTCAGGCGGGTGCTTTCCGCTTTTTTGCTTTCGGCCTCTTCCTGACGCCCGCTCTTAAATAGCTGCCCTATTTCTTTATTGAGGGCATTGGCCTGGGCCTGTACCTGATCCAGTTCCGTTTGGTTTTCCCGGCGCTGGCGGTCCAGTTCCAGGGCGTCCTGTACCAGCTGACGGGCCTGAATGCCCCGCTTCTCGAGGCGCTCGATGATGGCGTCTGATTCGTTGCGAAGTTTAGCTATTTCCAGCATGGGGACCTTTGTTTGTTTTGCGTTGGTTTGCGGTTAATGCTTCGGCCGCAGTCCGCCCTCGGACGCACCGAAGATAAGACGGGAGACGGAACCGGGCGGCAAGGCATAAAAAACCCCTTTTCCCGCCGGGCGCGAAAAAGGGGTGGAATAGATTTCCACGGGAGAAGCGTACGCTTCTACCGTTTCTGGCGGTAACCAGGAGCGCGGCTTACGCTACGCTTCCTTGGGTTCTACGGACACAAAAGAGCGATTGCCTTTGCGCCGCTGAAAAACCACTTTCCCGTCAGACAGGGCAAAGAGGGTATGGTCTTTTCCCATGCCTACATTTTTGCCGGGGTTGTGACGGGTGCCGCGCTGGCGAACAATGATGTTGCCGGCAGTGGCTTCTTGTCCACCAAATATTTTCACGCCGAGGCGTTTACTTTCCGATTCGCGTCCATTCTTGGAACTACCTACACCTTTCTTGTGTGCCATGGTTTATGTAGCTTTTAGGATTTGTCTTTGCTTTCACCACCTTGGGAAGCTTCGCCGCCACTCTTCTTGGCGGTCGTGCTTTTCTTAGGGGCGGCTTTTTTAGTGGTCTCGCTTTTAGCGGCGGTACTGCCGCCCTCTTTTTTAGCGGTGCTTTTAGCGCTTGTTTTCTTGGGGGCCGCTTTCTTGGGGGCCGCTTTTTTGGGGGCCGCTTTCTTGGGCGCGTCTTCCTTGGCAGCAGTTTTTTCCGCAGCCGCACTGCTTTCCGCTTTAGGGGCCGCTTTGGCTTTGGCTTTACCGCTGCCTTTGCCTATGCCGGTAACCTCAATTTGGGAGATTTGCTGGCGATGCCCGTTGAGCTTTTGGTGGCCTTTTCGGCGCTTTTTCTTAAAAATGAGCACCTTATCGGCCTTGAGGTGCTGCACAATTTTAGCATCTACGGAGATGCCACTGATAACCGGGGCGCCTACTTGCACTTTTCCGTTATCGTCGGTCAGCATTACTTTATCAAAACTCACTTTGGAGCCTTCTTTGCCTTCCAGACGATTCACGTAGAGCTTTTGGTCTTTGCGTACTTTGTACTGATGCCCTGCTATTTCTACGATGGCGTACATAAATTAATTTTTTGAGCGTGCAAATGTACGTATTTTTCCTTTTGGTGGCCAAGGCGCCGATGAGGTAAAACAAGCAAGGCGGCCGCCTCTTCCCGGCGAAAAAGAAGCTCGTCGCCGGAAGCACATTTGGCCGGCCGGCCAAATGTGCCCTACCCGTGGCGATTATATATCTTATTGAATGTTTGTCCGTTCAGTCGAGTGTCTGTCCTAGAAAGATCGAGAGTCTCGCCACCGGCGAGACGTAGCTTTGAAAATCAAGGAGTTTACCTTAGTAAATGACTGTTTTCAAAGCAAGCATAACGCAGCTATCGGACTTTATAGACAGACACTATTTACGTGCGGACGGTGGCAAGGAGGGCCGCACTTCAATCTTACTGGGGAGCGTGCGGGAATTAAGCTTGAGAAGGTCCTCAATGAGCTCGCCGATATCTTCCGGCTGAATTTTCCAGTGGTCGTTGGGACTGGGGGTGTGGCCATTGAAGTGGGTGGCCACGGAGCCGGGCATGATGGTGGCCACCTTGATGCCGTAGGGCCGCAGATCGAGCATGATGGATTGGGTGAAGCCCGTGAGACCAAATTTGCTGGCATTGTAAGCGCTGCCCTGGGCAAAGAAATTGGTGCCCGCGAGGCTGGAGATGGTGAAGAGGTAGCCTTCGGTTTTTTTGAGGGCTTCCACGGTAGCTTTGACGGTATAGAAAACGCCGGTGAGGTTGGTATCCACTACCTTTTCGAACTCGGCAGGGTCCATTTCGTCTACGGGGGCGAAATGGCCAAGGCCGGCATTGGCCACCACCACGTCGAGCTGGCCCCATTCCTGGAGGATTTGGTCAACGGCCTTTTGCTGGTCTTGGAGGGAGCGGACGTCGGCCTGAAGGGCGAGGACAGCGCCACCTTCGGTTTGCGCTAGCTGGCGCTCAGCTTCCTGGGCGGCTTCCCTGTTGCGGCTGGTGATGGCTACGCCGTAGCCCAGGGCTTTGAGGGTGTGGGCTACGCCCAGGCCAATGCCTTTGCTACCGCCGGTGATGAGAGCTGTTTTCATGGGTTGATGGATTTTTTGATTAATAATTTTGATTAATTTAACAGCTGGGATGGGGGAGTGTTTGGAGAGGGAGCGGAGCTAGTTAGTGTCTGTCTATAAAGTCCAATCTCGCTTCTAGCGAGACGATCGTCCTCAAA
>JAVLBR010000007.1:0-32283 GCA_031581125.1 Schleiferiaceae bacterium
GATTTTGAGGACGATCGTCTCGCCACGGGCGAGAGACTTTATAGACAGACACTAAACAGCACTAAGAGGGGCTTGGGCTATGCTTATATTTGCCCGTCTACAACCAAACCAAATGGGTCCCCCATGAAAAAATACTTCTTCCCCCTGTTCTTTTTGTTAAGCATAGGCCCGCTGTCCGCTCAGGAATGCCTGGAAATACCGGACGAGCTCGTGGGCGCTATGCAAGAAGACGTGGTCTTTCTCGCCGCTGATGAGCTCCAAGGCCGCGCCCCCGGCACAGAGGGCCTGCGGGTAGCTCGAAAATATCTTACCCGCAACTTTAAAAACCTGGGCCTTACCCCAGCCTTTCCGGAAGGCTATCGCCAAGAATTCTCGGTGCCTCACCGGGTGGAAATCCGCAAGGCTGATTTGGAAGTAGCGCGGAAATTCCTGGAAGGCAAAGCCCCGCATCAGGCCTACCCGGTCCGCTTTAGCGGCAATGGCCAGGCGGAGGGCAGCAGCGTTTACGTGGGATTTGGCCTGGAAAACCAGGTCATGGGCGTGGATCAGCTGCCCGATGAGGAGCTGGCGGGGGCCATCGCGGTCATGGAAGCCGGCTACCCCGCAGACGTAAACCTCCACTCCCATGCGGCGGCGGCCTATGATCTCTTTACCCGGCTCAAGAAGCTCCAGGAAAAAGGAGCGAAGGGGGTCATCCTTATTCAAAGCAAGGATCAGCAAGGCAAGGCCCCTCAGCAGGATTTCGATAAGCGCAACAGCGTAGGGATTCCCGTTCTCTACGAGCCCACCGAAAAATGGGCCCGAAGGCTCCGCAAGCAACGCTCCGTAAGCATGACCGTAGATATGGAGCTGCTTACCTACCAAGTAAGCAATGTGGCGGGTTGGATTAATAATGAAGCCCCCACCACGGTGGTGATCGGCGCCCATTACGATCACCTGGGGATGGGACGCGCCGGCTCACTATACCGGGGCGACGAACCGGCCATCCACAACGGAGCCGACGATAATGCCAGCGGCGTAGCCGGCATGCTCACCCTGGCCCGTTTCTTAAGCACCACTGAAGACTCCCGCCTGCGCCGGTTTAACTACTTGTTCGTAGGCTTCTCTGCGGAAGAAATGGGCCTTCTGGGCTCCAATTACTTCGTGGAAAACCTTCCCGCTCTGCCCGAGTACAACTTTATGTTTAATATGGACATGATCGGCCGGATGGAAGAGCGCCAGCTGCAAGTGAACGGGGTGGGCACGGCCCGTTTTTGGCCGGAGGTGCTGGAAAACATCAGCTGTGGCCTAAACCTTACCACCACCAAAAGTGGCGTGGGGCCCTCCGATCACAGCAGCTTTTATTACCAGAAAATCCCCGCTTTGCACTTCTTTACCGGCACCCACGAGGATTATCATAAACCCTCCGATGACGCCGAAAAAGTAAACTACGCCGGTATGCTGGCTACCGTTAGGCTCATGGCTTCCATGATAGCAGCGACACCCCCGGGTAGGCTTCTCGAATTCAAGCCTACCAACAATAAAAGCACCCAGGCGCCTAGCTTTAGCGTTACCCTGGGCGTTATGCCCGATTATCTCTTCAGTGGCAACGGCATGAAGATAGACGGGGTAAGCGCCGGCCGCCCGGCGGATAAGGCCGGCATGAAGGCAGGCGATGTAGTGGTGAAAATGGGCGACATAGAAGTAAGTGATATGCAAAGCTATATGCGGGCGCTCAGCCAATTTGAAGAAGGCGACCAAACCAAGGTGACCTATAGCCGGGAGGGCGAAAGGTACACGGTGAAGGTGAAATTTTAACTCCCTCGATTTTATGCAAATAGCGGTTATCGGTGGAGGTAGTTGGGCCACCGCCCTGGTGAAAATCCTCAGTGAGCACAATGACTACGTAGGCTGGTGGATGCGTGATCCCGAGCAGGTACTGGAGATCAAAAAAACCCATCACAACCCCAAGTACCTCAGCTCCATTGAACTGCCTACCGAGCGGATTGATATTTCTACCGATCTCAATCACATCGTAGCCCAGGCCGATTGCCTCATCATGGCCGTCCCTTCCGCCTTCCTTAAATCGGCCCTTGCTACCCTGGAGGGGAACCTGCGCGATAAATATATCTTCAGCGCCATAAAGGGCATTGTTCCGGACGAGAATACCATCGTGGGCGAGTTTTTCAATCAGCAGTACCAGGTACCTTTAGATCAAATCGGCGTTATTACCGGTCCCTGTCATGCGGAAGAAGTGGCCCTGGAGCGGCTGAGTTACCTTACCGTGGCCAGTCTCAACGAAAAGGCCGCTAAGGAGGTAAAGCGCCTCATGACCTGTCATTACATCCAGGCCACCGTAAGCGACGATATCTACGGCACGGAGTACGGAGCGGTGCTCAAAAACATCTATGCCCTGGCAGCAGGTATCTGTCATGGCTTGGGCTATGGGGATAACTTTCAGGCCGTGCTGGTAAGCAATGCCATCCGGGAAATGAAGCGCTTCATTAAGGCCGTGCACCCCATAAAGCGCGACATCAATGACTCCGCCTACCTGGGCGACTTGCTGGTGACCGCTTATTCTCAATTCTCGCGCAATCGCATGTTTGGCAATATGATCGGCAAGGGCTACACCATCCACTCCGCTATGGTAGAGATGAATATGATCGCCGAGGGCTACTATGCCGCCTCGCTCATCCGCCAGGTGCGTAAGGAGGTAGACATTAAAATGCCCATTGCCAACGCCGTTTACAAGGTCCTTTACAAGGAGAAAAACCCCAAAAAGGTCATGGCCAAGCTCAGCGGTAAGTTGGATTAAGAAAACCCCTGCAAACCGGAGTCTACAGGGGTTTTCGGAGGAGGGAGGATTGTAAAGCTTTTCCCTAAGGGTTTTTAACCAGAAGAGGTAAGCTGCGGGCCGGGCCGTCTGCCGGCTTGAGCAGCACCTGGTAGGAGCCGTTGGCCAGGCCAGAGAGGTCTAGCTGGCGCCGGGTGTTGTTCTCCAGGTTAGGAAAGTTTTTTTCCCAGGCCACCCGGCCCTGTGCGTCGATGATGCGCACGCTTAGGTGGGTGGTCTGTAAAGATTGTACTTCCAGCTTGACCTGATTTTGGGCGGGATTGGGGTACAGCTTTAGCTGGCCCCAATCTGCTTCGTCCAGGGATACCGGACCCGCGCCGGCCTGCTCAAAACCCTGGGCCCAGAGGCTAAGGCTGCCCAGCAGCATAGCCAGCATTAATATACCTCGTTTCATCTTTCTTGGATTTTAAGATTTGGCCCCAAAGCTGGCACTTTGGCCCGGGCTGTGCAGCCCCAAATGAGTGATTGGCAACCCTGCCTCCGGGGGGCTTCACCCCCACGCTGGGCATTCTGGGCGCTTTTAGGGGCCTGGCGGCCAAATGAGAAACCGATACACGCTGGAAGGATCGCTACCACATTTGGCCGGCAGGCCTAAAATGCACAGTGAGTCTCTGCACGTGGCGCCTGCCAGATAGTGTCCGTCTATAAAGTCCGATAGCTGCGTTATGCTTGCTTTGAAAACAGTCATTTACTAAGGTAAACTCCTTGATTTTCAAAGCTACACAAGCCTTGCTCTCGAACTTTCTAGAACAGACACTCGCCTCCATGGACAGACCATAGATAGGGAGGGAGCTACCAGGCAAAAACGCAGGGCTACCAACTATCCGCCCAAATAGACCAAAGCCTCAATGAAAGCGGGAATGCAGCGTATAACGATACCTTTGTGATAATGAAGCAGCGTGGACGGAGATTGGTTATGCTAGGCCTGCTGGTCCTGGCGCCGCTCTGGACAATAGGGCAAGACCTCCACTGGAGCGGCCCGCAGGATTCTGCGGTGCTGGACCTTAAGGAGCTCCCCCCGTGGCAGCCTTCCGATAGCCTGTGGGAAGCGCTGCAAGAACCGCTGCCTTACCGGCCGGAAGGGCAGCGGCTGTTCCGGGTGCTCTCTATAGCCAATACTACGGAAGATACGCTGAACCTGGGGCTGCTCAGCCCGGTGAACGATTTTACCATCGTTTCTACCCCCCGAAAGGGTTGGCAGTACACCGGGGTAGGGGTGCCGCGTGGGCAGCGGGGGTATCTTGATTATGCCTTTGGGCTTCCCATCACCTTGCTCCCAGGCGAAACGGTGCGCCTCCGGCTGGCTGTAGGCGCTTATGATCCGGGCCAGGTCCTTTCTTACCCCTTTTCGGTGGTAGACCAGGCCCATTTTCAGGCCCTTATTCTGGAAGGGACCGAGCAAAGACGGAACAGCCTGGCGCTGCATTTTCTCTTTGTGGGGGCGGTAAGCATCATGATGCTCTATGTCTTTTTGCTTTATCTCCAAAACCGCCGCCAGCACATGTACCTCTACTACGGCTTATACCTGCTGAGCCTATTGCTGTACCTGGGGCCTAAGCTGGACCCCACCCGGATGGCCCCCGATTTTTTTCCGCAGAATTTTCAGCTGTTTGTCTATACCAATGAGCCGGTGCAGTGGATGCTTTTTGTGTTTTACGTGCTCTTTGTTTCCCACTTTTTGGACCTGCGCTCTCGTTCGCGGCGGCATTTTCGGCTGTTGCGGTTTATGGCCATCTTGTACGCGCTGTACGGGCTTTTTACCGCCGGCTACATTCTACTTACCGGGCAAACTACCCTGGTGCAGCAGCTTTTTGTGCCCTCCCACTTGGTGGCCTTCGTGTTTAGCTTGTACTTGATCGTGGATTTTTGGCTCAGTCTCAAAAGCGGTCTTCGCTATTATATTATTGCCGGGTCTTTGTTTTTTGTGGCGGGGGCCATGGTGAGTATGTACTACAGCTTAGGCCTCTACGCGCCGGGAGAAACGGCTTTACAGCCAGTACTATTTCAGTTGGCCCCCATAGATTTTATGAAGCTGGGTGTGCTGGTGGAGGTGCTGTGTTTTGCCTTGGGGATAGGCCACCGCATCCGGATTATCTACCAGCAAAAAGCCCACGCACAGCGGGCTTACATTCAGGAGCTGAAGCGCAATGATGCCTTGAACCGCCAAATCCAACAAGACCTTACCGAGCAGGTGGAGAAGCGCTCTCAGGAGATAGTAGACAAAACCCGGGAGCTGGAACAGGAGCGCTCCGCGCGCATTAAAGCCTCCCTGGAGCAGCAGCTTACCCGGAGCCAAATGACCAACCTGCGGCTGCAAATGAACCCGCACTTTATTTTTAATGCCCTCAATAGCATTCGCCACCTGGTGCTTAAGAAGGATTTCCGTACCGCTTCTGCCCACATTGGTGATTTCGCGCGCCTGCTGCGGCTTATTCTACAGAATACCTCCCAAACCAATATCAGCCTTCAGGATGAACTCGATACCCTGGGGCTTTATCTCGGTTTTGAGCAGCGGCGCTTTGGGGAACGGCTGTCCTATGAGATCACGGTAGGCAAGGGCCTGAACCCCGATAATGTGCAAATACCCCCTATGCTCATCCAGCCCTTCGTGGAAAACGCAGTATGGCATGGCCTGATGCATAAGAAAGAGCCCGGTAAAATTTGGATAGAGCTCCACCGCGATAAGGACCACCTCCAGGTGCAAGTGCGGGATAATGGCATAGGCCGCCAGAAGTCACAGGAAATTAGGGGAAAAAGGGCGGGAGCGGAGAAGAGCTACGGCCTTTCTATCACCAAGGATCGCCTGGCCCTAATGGAACGGCTTAAACAGGGAAAAGGCCATTTTGAAGTAAAAGATCTGGTAAACGAGGCCGGGGAGCCCGCCGGGACGCAAGTGGATATGTGCATTCCTCTCTAGTGAGCTAAATTGGTAAAAGAAGCGTTGAAAAACACCAATTGCTCATTAGGGTTATCTCAATGTCAAATTTATTGCCTTATTGGGCTTTTAAATCAAGGGAAGTCCAATTGCCTATGAAAGCTATTATCATCGATGACGAGCAGCACTGCAGTGAGTCCCTGCGGCTGCTCATCGAGCAAGAAACCCCCCAGGTAGAAGTCCTGGCGGAAGCCAATGACCCTTTTCAGGGATTGGGGCTGGTCACCGCCCATCAGCCCGACTTACTTTTTTTGGATGTGGAAATGCCCCACATGAGCGGCTTTGAGCTACTGGCCCAGCTTAAGGACCTTTCTTTTGAAACCATCTTTACCACCGCCTACGATGAATTTGCCGTAAAGGCCTTTAAGTACAACGCCATCGATTACCTCCTCAAGCCCATTGCTGAGGAGGAGCTGCGCCAGGCAGTAGACAAGGCCGGGCAAAAGCTCAAAAGCGATGACTACCAGTTTAAATTCCACGCCATGCTCAACCAGATGGGCCACGGCAAAGAATCAGAGGGCAAAATATCCCTCCCCACCATGGAAGGGCTGGAATTCGTGAAAGTACAAGATATCATTCGCTGCCAAAGCGATAGCAACTACACCGAGCTCACCCTCACCTCGGGACGTAAAGTAGTGGTATCCAAAACCCTTAAGGAAATTCAGGAATTGCTGCCGGAGCGCACTTTTGTGCGGGTACACCACTCCCATGTGATCAATCTCAATCACATCACCCGTTACCAGCGCGGTGCGGGCGGTGTGCTGATTATGGACAACGATGAACACGTAAACGTAAGCCGCAGCCGCAAAGAAGCCTTTCTGCGCAGTTTGTAGGGCCGCGGGGCCAATAGGGCCATCCTCTTTCATGGGTTAAACTCCTCTCTTTGAGCGATTATAACCATTTTTATCAGGGCCATGGCCAGCCAAAAATCAAGGAAAAAGCCTTTTTGCCTTACCGCCCCCCTTACTGCGCACCACTATCCATGCGGGAGCGGGCGCGCGGATTTAGCAGCGCCATGGAGCATCGCCGTTCCTGCCGCTACTTTGCTTTCGTACCGGTAAACCGGCAGGTGATAGAAGAAGTGCTGGCCACCGCCACTACCCCATGCCCACCAGCATGAAGCCATCTACGTGCTCCCCTACCGGCAGCACCGGCTAGCGCTTCCGCCGGTATACCAAAACATGGATTGGGCCCTTTACCGCCTTCCTTAGGCGGCCTGCCGGCCAAATGTGGTGCAGGTGCCGGTATGAGCTTATCACAAGCTCGCCCAAGCCCAAAAACCTATCAGCAGGAATAATTCTTCACTGGTGGAGGCCATAAAAGGAAATCCTCAATCAAAGGCTCGCCCTGTCACCAATTCCCCTTCAGTCCCGATTCACTGGTTCTCCTGCAGCAGCATTAAAAATTAGGCTGACCTAAAAATAAAGTTATACATAAATTAAAAAATATTTAGCTTTGCCTGCTGAATAGAAAAGTCGCAGCCGCATGCCCAGCCTAAGCGAAGAAAATTACCTCAAAGCCATCCTCTTCCTCAGTGGACAGGCACAAGAGCCCGTTAGCACGAGCGAGCTGGCGGCCCGCTTGGAAACCAAAGCGGCTAGCGTTACCGAGATGCTCCGGCGCCTTGCGGAAAAGAAATGGGTGGAATACCGCCCCTACAAAGGCGTGTACCTCAGTCCGGCCGGGCGAGACCTGGCCGCCAAAGTGCTCCGGAAGCACCGCCTGTGGGAAACCTTCTTGGTGGAGAAATTGCATTTCGGCTGGGAGGAAGTGCACGAGGTGGCCGAGCAGCTTGAGCACATCAGCAGCCCCAAGCTTACCGAGCGGCTATCTGCCTTTCTGGGCCATCCGGAATACGACCCCCATGGCGACCCCATTCCCGATCCCAACGGGGTTTTTCCCAAAAGACCCAAGCGTACCCTCAGTGAAGTGCCTGCCGGAGAGAAGGTGCTGGTGCAGGGTGTGCGCGACGGGGATAGCGACTTTTTGCGTTACGTACGCCAACTGGGGATCGCCCTGGGCGATGAATTGGAAGTGGAGGCGGTCCAGCCTTTTGACCAGTCGCAGCAGGTACGCCATGGGGAGCGCTTGCTTACCCTTAGCGCTATCGCCGCGGCCAATATTTACGTGCTATAAATGAGTTGTCTTAAGCTATGAAAAAACAAGCTTTAATAGTTTTCAGTCTGTTCCTGGCCGGTTGCACATTTGGCCTCCAGGCCCAAACCTTCTATACCGACCGGCCCGACCAAACGGAGGGCCCACGGGCGGTGCCCAAAGGCAGCTTTCAGCTGGAAAGCGGTATTCTCTGGGAGCAGCGGGGGGTGCAGGATCAAGAGAGCTGGGCGCTGCCCAATACGCTCTTCCGGGTGGGGCTCAACCGCTGGCTGGAATTACGGCTGGTGCCTGAGCTGCGCTATACGCCCACTGCTGGCGGAGCGGGCGATTTTCGTTTTTCGGACCTTCAGGTAGGCGCCAAGGCTACTTTCTTAAACCGGGAAAAAATCAAAATAGGGCTGCTGGAGCACCTCTTTGTGCCTACGCGCTTGCGGCAAGGGGAAAGTCGCGCCCTGGCCATGTCTCACCGCCTGGCGGTAAGCCATAGCGGTACGGGGCCCTGGTCGCTTAGCTACAATCTGGGCTATCAGCACGGGGCCTTGCTGGGCACCGATGCCTTTTTGTACACGCTGTCGGCCGGCTACGGGCTCTCGGAAAAGCTGGGGCTTTTTATCGAGGGCTACGGGCAGGCACCGCGCGGAGGAACGGCCCGTTTTAGCGCGGATGCGGGGCTTACCTATCTGCTGCATCCGCGGCTGCAGTTGGATTACCTCTTTGGCTTTGGGCTCAATCACCCCATGCAGTTTAATTCCATCGGCATAAGCTGGCGTACCCCATGAGCACGGCCCCCATCCTCCGCTCTATGGTATTATTCCTGGCGCTAGGGGTGCTGGGCGGGTGCCAGCCCACGCAGAAGCCTGGTTTCCAGGTGGTGGCCACCACTGGTATGCTGGGCGATGCGGCGCAGGTGCTGCTGGAAGGCGTGGACAGCGTCTCCGTAAAAGTACTGATGGGGCCGGGCGTAGATCCGCACCTTTACCGGGCTACCCAAGGGGATATCGAGGCCCTGGCCCGGGCAGATGTGATCCTCTACAACGGGCTTCACCTGGAGGGCAAAATGCAGGACATCTTTGACCGTTTGCGCCATCGCTCCGTCATTGTGGCGGCGCACGCCCTGCCCGAAGAGGCCCTGCTCAACGCCACCGAGTACCAAAACGCCCATGATCCGCACATCTGGTTTGATCCGGTTTTGTGGGAAAAGGTGATCGGCCATTTAGGCCGCCATTTGGCGGCGCTGCGCCCCACCCAGGCGCAGCGGATCAAGGCGAACACCCGGCGCTACCGGGCGCAGATCCGCGAAGCCCATGCCTGGGCTCAGGAACAAATGGAAGCCATCCCGCCCAAACGGAGGGTCATGATCACGGCCCATGATGCGTTTAAGTACTTGGGCCAGCGCTACCAGATGGAGGTGCGGGGCCTGCAGGGTATCTCCACCACGGCGGAGTACGGCATTCGGGATATCACCGATCTGACGGACCTTATCATAGCGCGGCAGATCAAGGCCATTTTTGTGGAATCTTCCGTGCCCAAGCGCTCCGTAGAAGCGGTGATAGCCGCGGCCCGCAGCCGGGGGCACGAGCTCAGGCTGGGGGGCACCCTCTATTCTGATGCCCTGGGGGCGGAAGGGAGTCCTGCGGATACTTACCTGGGGATGTTTTATCACAATGTATCCACCATCAAACAAGCATTACAATGAGCGCAAATAAAGAGGCAACACCGGCCCTGGAGGTGCATAACCTGACGGCCACTTATGATCGGCAGCCCGTGTTATGGGACATTGACTTTAGCCTGCCCGAAGGCAGCCTGGCGGGCATTCTCGGGCCCAATGGCTCGGGAAAGACCACCCTGCTGCGCAATATCATGGGCCTGATGCAACCCGATAGCGGTTACGTGCGGCTGCTGGGCCAAGACCTGGCTAAGGTGCGCGCTCAGGTGAGCTACGTACCCCAACGCGAATCGGTAGATTGGAACTTCCCCGTAAGCGTAAGCGAGGTGGTAGCCATGGGCCGCTATGGACCGGGTAAGCTGCTGCGCCGCCTGCGCCGGCCCGACCGCGACATCATAGAGGAGGCCATGGAAAAAACGGGCATCCTGCCGCTGGCCCATCGCCATATCAGCCAGCTGTCCGGCGGGCAGCAGCAGCGGGTGTTCATAGCCCGGGCCCTGGCGCAGCAAGCGCAGATTTACCTCATGGATGAGCCCTTCGTAGGGGTAGATGCCGCTACCGAGGAAGCCATTTTGAATCTACTGGGCGAAATGAAAGACCGCG
Organism: Schleiferiaceae bacterium; assembly: GCA_031581125.1. Lineage (GTDB taxonomy): Bacteria > Bacteroidota > Bacteroidia > Flavobacteriales > Schleiferiaceae > CAJXMS01. The sequence goes on from JAVLBR010000007.1 coordinate 10,153, forward strand.
GCCAAACGGTGATCATGGTGCACCACGACTTGCAGACGGCGCAGGACTATTTTGACCAGGCGGTGCTCTTGCAAACGCGCCTGGTGGCCGCCGGCCCGGTAGAAACGGTGCTCAATAAAGAAAACCTTCAGCAAGCCTATGGGGGCCGGCTCAATGTGCTTTCTAAAGTGGGCCAACTGGCCGCGGAAAAGCAGTTTCCCCTCCGGGAGAAGGCTTTCCGGGAACGCAAAAAACCGGCGCATGGAGAAGGTGATTGATTTTCTCAGTTTTCAGGATCCCACCGTTCGCCTGGTGGTGGCCGGCACGGTGCTGCTTTCCATTTCGGCGGCGGTAGTGGGCTGCTTTGCCTATCTGCGTAAGCGGGCGCTGGTGGGAGATGCCCTCGCCCACAGCCTTTTACCCGGGGTAGCCATGGCCTTCCTATTCAGCGGCCAGAAAGATCCCTGGCTGCTGCTCCTGGGGGCCATGGTCAGTGGCTGGCTGGCCCTGGGGGCGATGGAACTTATTCAGCAGCACACCAAGCTGGCCTCCGAGACGGCCATTGCCTTGGTGCTGAGTGTGTTTTTTGGCTTTGGGGTGCTTATGCTCACCTACCTTCAGCACCACGGTGGGGGCGATCAGGCGGGGCTAGACCAGTTTCTCTTTGGCAATGCCGCCTCTATGCGCAGCAGCGACCTTTACGCTTATGGCCTGGTAGGAATGGTCCTTCTGGTGATCATTGGCGCCTTCTACAAGGAACTGAAGCTTTACTGTTTTGACCCCGATCACGCCCAGGCCATCGGCTTGCCTACCCGGGGGCTGCGCTACCTGCTTAATACCATGACGGTACTGGCCACCGCCATCGGGATCCAATCGGTAGGGGTGGTGCTTATGGCGGCTTTGTTGATTACGCCTGCGGCTACCGCCCGGTTTTGGAGCTACCGGCTCCGTACCATGTTGTTCCTGGCGGCCCTGGGGGGCGCCGTGGCGGGATTGGGCGGTTCTTTTGCCAGCTATTTGGCGCCGGCCATGCCTACCGGGCCGTGGATCGTGATGGTGTTGTCCTTTCTGGCTCTGGTCTCCATTTTCCTGGCCCCGCGGGTGGGCATTTTTGCGCGTATGTGGCGCCAGCGGCAAAACCAAAGAAAGATCATTCGGGAAAATTTGCTGAAGGCCTTTTACCACGGCCTGGAAAACCGGGAGGGCGATCAAGCCTGGCTGAGCCGGCCGGAGTGGCAAGAGCAGCGCCACTTGCCGGAATGGGAGTGGCAAATAGGCTTTCGGCAATTGCGCCGCCATCGCTGGATTTTGCGGCGATCGGGCCATTACCGCCTTACCGAACGGGGCTTGGCAGAAGCGCGCCGGGTGGTGCGTTTGCACCGCTTATGGGAGCTCTACCTCAGCCGCTACCTGGCCCTGGGAAAAGACCACCTGCACCCCGGTGCCGAGAGCATTGAGCACCTGATCACCCCGGAAGTAGAAAAAGAACTGCTACGCGAGCTGGATTACCCCGAGCAGGATCCCCATCGCAGCCCAATACCCTATAAATCATGACCATAGAAGGCTTATACATCATCATAGCGGCCATGCTTATTGCGGCCAGTTCTGCCCTGGTGGGAAGCTTCCTCATCCTGCGAAAGATGTCCATGATGGGCGATGCCATTTCCCATGCCGTGCTGCCGGGCATCGTTTTCGCCTTTTTGCTTTCCGGTAGCCGGGCGGGCTTGCCTATGCTCATGGGGGCGGCCGCCACGGGCGTTTTGGCCAGTTTGCTTATTGAGCTGCTCTACCGCAAGGCGCAGCTGCCACAAGATGCTTCTATCGGTATTACCTTCACCTGGCTGTTTGCCCTGGGTGTTATTCTCATCTCCAGCTATACCGGCCAGGTGGACCTCGATCAGGAATGCGTCCTCTACGGCGAAATTGCCCTGGTGCCCCTGGACTGGCTTTACACGGGGGCGGGCGGCGCCCTGGCCCCCCGGGCTATTGTGTACGGCGTAGTTTTACTGCTGGTGGTGGGTCTGTACCTGCTGCTGGGCTACCGTGGCCTGGTCATCACTTCCTTTCAGAATGATTTTGCGGCCGCTCTGGGCATCAGCACCGCCTTTTGGCATTTTAGCTTTATGAGCTTGGTTTCGGTCACCACGGTGCTGTCTTTCGAAACGGTAGGCGCCATTCTTATTCTGGCTTTTCTGGTGGTGCCCCCGGCCACCGCTTACCTAATGACCCACCGCCTGCCGGTTATGCTGGTTTGGGCGGTTTTCTGGGGCTTGTTGGCAGCGGTGGAAGGCTACTTTTTGGCCCGTTGGATTGATGGCAGCATTGCGGGGGCTATGGCCAGTGTAGCGGGGCTTAACTTTATGGGAGTAGCCCTGGTGAAACAGGCCCTTAAGCGGAAGAAGCGGGCCACAGCTCTTCATACAGCCGCTGTAAAGTAGGCGCATGGATTCGGTGATCGCCCGCGTAATGGTGCACCTGATAGCGAATGGCATTTTCTTTTAACACAGCTTCTTGTTCCGCCACCCGTTCGGGGGGCAGGTAGGGGTCTTCCTGGCCCAGTACCCAGTGAAGGGGCAGGTGTTGGAGCCGGCGGTGGGCCTCCCCAAAGTCAAGATCGGGCGGAAAGGCGCCAGCCCAATTTACCAGATGATCAAAATTTTGTGGCCCATAGGTGGCCCACCGGCAGGCTGTGGCTACGCCCTGGGAGAAGCCTAGCAAGCCTACTTGTTGAGGAGGGGTGGCAAATTGCGACAGCACTTTTTGGCGCACTTGCTGGAGCATCTGCAGGTAATCGGCCATGTCTGTTTCCCGGTCTTCGGCGGTCATCCAGGAGCTGCCTACGCGTTTCTTCTCGTGGTTTACATAAAAGCGGTGCAGGCCTTCCGGGGCCACAAAAAGAATATCCGCCCGGCCCAACTGCTCGAAGGGCCGCAGAAAATACCGCGGGTGCTGCCCGTAGCCATGAAGCGCAAATACCACGTAAGGCTGCTCGCCAATAGGGGCACTCAGGAAAAAACGGCCGCGGCGCTGATAGGTAAAACGTTGCTCCTTACTCACCTTGGGAAGCGGCAAAGTTGGGCTTGCGTTTTTCCAGGAAGGCCATGGTCCCTTCTTTAAACTCCGCCTGGCCAAAGCACTTGCCAAATTGCTCAATTTCTACTTTGAAGCCGTTGAGCCCTTCCTGGTACCCGGCGTTTACCGCTTTGATGGCGGCGCTTACGGCCGTAGGGCTGTTTTCACATACCTGCGCCGCTATTTCCCGGGCCCGGTCCAGCAGGGCCGCTGGGGCCAGCACCTCGTTTACCAGTCCTATTTCGAGGGCTTTGTCTGCCTTGATCATTTGGGCGGTGGTGATCATCTGCAGGGCGTGGCCCCGCCCTACCAATTGGGCCAGGCGCTGGGTGCCGCCGTAGCCGGGGATCACGCCCAGAGAAGTTTCGGGCAGGCCCAGGCGGGCCTTTTCGGAAGCCAGGCGAAAGTGGCAGGCCATGGCCAATTCCAGGCCCCCGCCCAAGGCAAAGCCATTGACGGCCGCGATTACCGGCTTGTGGAAGTGGGCCAGGTAGTCAAATAACTTTTGGTGGCCCTGCGCCGCCAGCTGCGTTCCTTCGTCTACGCTGTAGCCGGCAAATTCCTTAATGTCGGCCCCGGCCACAAAGGCCTTTTCTCCACTCCCGGTGAGGATCACTGCGCGGATGCTGTCATCCTCATGCAGCGCCCCCAGCGCCTCGTGGAGTTCGGCTATGGTGGCCCGGTTAAGGGCGTTGAGCTGTTTGGGGCGATCTACGCGCAGGAGGGCCACCGGCCCTTCGGTATCGAGTTGTATGTTTTCCCATTGCATTGGCAGGGTGATTTGAGTTGATATGGGTACAAATTAACAAAAAACCGCCCTGCACGCTCCTTGAGCGCGCGCTTACATTTGGCCGGGAGGCCAAATGTGCTTCTTCTTGCGAGCGAGGCTGCCTCAAATTTTGAGGGAACCTTAGAAGGGGTATCTTTGTTACTCCAAATACACATCGAAACAAAACCTAAAAACAAGTAATTATGGCATTTGAACTTCCTGCACTTCCTTATGCAAAAGACGCGCTGGAACCGCATATAGACGCGCAAACCATGGAAATTCACCATGACAAGCACCACGCTGGCTACACCAACAAACTGAATGCGGCCATCGAAGGAACGGAGCTTGAAAACAAGTCTATCGAAGACATTCTGAAAGAGGTGTCTCAACACGGCACCGCGGTGCGCAACAATGGCGGGGGCTTTTACAACCACGCCCTTTTCTGGGAAGTAATGGGCCCCAATGGCGGCGGTGCTCCTTCTGGCGCGCTGGCTGACGCTATAGATGAAGCCTGTGGTTCTTTTGACGAATTCAAAGACGCCTTTGCCAAAGCCGCCGCCGGCCGCTTCGGTTCTGGCTGGGCCTGGCTTATCGTAAAGGATGGTAAGCTGGAAATAACCAGCACGCCCAATCAGGACAATCCCCTTATGGATGTAGCCGACGTGAAAGGCACGCCCATTCTGGGACTGGACGTGTGGGAGCACGCTTACTACCTCAAATACCAGAACCGCCGCCCGGATTACATTCAGGCTTTTTTCAATGTGGTTAACTGGGATGAGGTGGCGAAGCGTTACGAGGCCGCTAAATAAATGTCTAACCCCTCTATGAAGGGAAGATTAAGCCCCAAACCCGTATCGGCCTTATGGTCGGTACGGGTTTTTTCATGGGGCGGGGTTCCTTTGGCCGCCAGGCCCAATGTGCACGCTGGGCTAGAGATCATAGAAAACCCCTAGCAGCAGGTAGCGGGGCAGTACCTGGTAGGTGACGTTGGTAATGAGGGTCTGCGACAGGCGGTTTTCCTGGATGTCCTGGGTATTGAGGAGGTTGAGCCCCTCGATGGAAAAGCGCCAGTCGCTTTCGGGCTTTTGGTATTCCAGGCGGGCGTCCCAGAAGCTGAAGCTGGTGCGCTGGCCGTTGCGGCCGTAATTGTTGTAGGTGTAGCTGGAGGAGGCTTGCCAGCCATCCCAAAACTGGTAGCGTAGGGTAAGCTTGGGCTGGTGGTTGGTAAAACGCTGATCGGCGGCGGCTACGCTGTAATCGTTTAGGGTGAGGCGGTAATCCAGTTCTACGTTGGGCCCGTTTTCAAAGCTGGTTTCGGCGCCCAGATTGTAGGTTTGGGAGAGGTTTTCGTTGGTGGTATTTTCTCCGTTTACGCGGTTGCTGAGGTAACTCAGGTTGTAGCTCAGGCCGGCATCTACTTTGACCCACTTGAAGCGGCGGGAGTAGCGCCCAAAGGCGGTTACCGTTTCGGTAGCGCCCGGCGCGTTGATGGGTACGTATACCCGGCCCAGGCCCGAAAAGCGAACTGCATTGATAAGCCCCCGCTGGCTGTGGCTATAGTTGAGACCGGCAAAGAGGGTGGTGAAGCTGAACATATCGTAATGGAAGTAATTCAGGCTTAAGTTTTGGCTGAGGGCGGGCAGCAGGCTATCCCGGCCCTGGAAGAGGCCGTTATACCCCTGCAGCTGAACGGCGCGGCTGAGCCGGCTTAAATCGGCAAACTGGCTTCCGCGGCGGTAGTTGAGGCGCAGGTTTTTGCTCTTGGAAAAGTCATACCGCAGGAGGGCTTCGGGCAAGAAGAACTGGAAGTCATTCTGATAGCCTTGGCCCCGCTGCTGGGTACGCAGCTGGTACCAGTGGTAGTAAAGCTTAGGGTGAAAGGTGAGCTCGCCCCACTTGGTTTTATAGGCCAGGCCCAGGTAGAGGTCATTGAGGCCGTAATCGGCCATTTGGTCAAAGCCCGGTCCGGCCAATGGGGTGGCATCGCTATTGGGGGGATTTTCGCTCAGGGTGGCCTCCTGCTGCTGGTCATTGCTGCTGCCGCCTACGGAGAGCTCCAGGTGGTTTTTATCATTTAATACGTAGTAATAGCTGGCCTCCCCGGTAAACTGGCGGCTGGTGGTGATCTGGCGCTGGCGCAGGCGGAAGGGGGCAGCGGTATCGTTCAGCAGCGGGTAGATCTGAAGGGGCAAGAGACTGCTGCGCAGCCGGTAAAGCGGGTTTTGGCGCTTGTAGAAGTACTGGGCTTCTACGGCCATTACGCTCCGCCCGGCGTCGTAAAAGAAGGAGAGATTGTGCCGGAGCTGTTCCGGTTCCTCCGTGTTTCGGGAGGTGATACCGGCATCGCTCAGGAAAGTGGAACTTTGCTGGGAGGAGGAGCGCTGGCGGGCCAGCTTACCAAAGAAGTCATAGGCCAGGTGCAGGTTTTTGCTGGGGGTGTAGCGGGCCCCTACTTTGGCCAGGCCCAGCTCGTTGATCTGTTGGTCCCGGCTGGCGAGCACTTCCTGGTCGGGCAGGCTATCGGCCGCCCCGCGCACGTAGGTTCTTTCCTGTTCGTTGGCGGTGATCACATTGCTTTGGTTGGCAATAAAGTAGCCGGAAAAGTTGAGGTGCTTATGGGGGTTGTAGCTAAAATTGGCCGCGCCAAAGCGGCTGGTGTTTTCCACGGCGCGGTTGTCTTCGCCCAGGGGCAGCCCCAGGTTATCGGCCCCCAGCTGAAAAGAGGAGCCCGATCGATTGGCCAGGGAACTAAAACCCCCACTGAAGCGAAAATAATCGCGCATGGTGAAAGCGGGCCGGCCTATGTTGTTGATATCGCCTATGAAATTAAAGCTGGCCTTGGGGGTATAGAAAAAGCTATTGAGGTGCACGCGGTAGCGCTCCGGGGTACCGCCCTGGGCTTCCACATCGCCAAACCACATATTTTTCTTGCCCTCTTTCAGTTTCACGTTGAGGGCCACGCGGTCTTCAGAGCTAAGGCCTTTGAGGGGGGCTATTTCTTCGTAGTTGCGCAGTACCTGCACCTTGTCTACCGATTCGGCCGGGATATTATCGGCGGCTATCTTGGAGTCGCCTTCGAAGAAGTCCTTGCCTTCCACCTGTACTTTGGATACGGTTTTGCCCTCCACCTTTATTTGTCCCTCATCGGATACCTCAAAGCCGGGCAGCTTTCGCAGCACGTCCTTGAGCTTTTTCTCTTCGCCACTGGTAAAGGCATCTGCTTTATAACTAATGGTATCACCGGAAATGGTGATGGGCATATTTTCGGTTACCTCGGCCGTTTGGAGCTGCTCAGAAGCCGGGCGCATCCGGAGCCGCAGCGATAGACTTTCGCCCGGAGCGGGGCTTTTCACCAGGGTATCCAGGGCTTCCATGCCCAGAAAAGTGGCCTTGAGCAGCAGTTGTTTATCGGCCGGGACCTCCAGCCGGAAACGCCCCTCATTATCGCTAAAGCCGTAGGTGGCCATGGTGGAATCCGGGAGGGCCAGCACTACCAGGTTAGCCAGCTCCAGGGGCGCATTTTCCTTATCGGTAAGCCGTCCTTCCAGGGCGGCTTTTTGGCCGTACAGGGTGTGGCTGAGGAGGGCTATCGCCCAAATGAGGGTTACCCGGGCAAGTGTGGGCATGGCTTTTTAATTTTAATCGGGGATGGTAAACTTCATGCGGCTCCCTTTGCCGCCCCCTCGGCCCTGGTACATTTCTTTCATCTCTTGGAGCTTCTCCTTGCGGATGGTGTTGTATTCCGCTTCGGTCACCGCCTTGCCTTCGCTGGGGGGCGTGGGCTCCAGCGGTTCTTTGGGATTAAGCGTTACGGATTTGGCCAGCAGCGTAAGGCCATCATCGTGTACTTCCAGGATGAGGCCCGGTAGGCCATGATAAATACTGGGCCCGTTGCTTACCGGAATTTGGGGGGTGTACCAGGCCTCTATTCGCTGGGTGTCGATCACGGTGGTATCGCTCAGTTCGTTGTCCTGCATGGTCATGGATTGCCGTTCCACCTCTTTTTCGATGGTGGCCTTGTAGCAGGTGTAGCGCCCGATGCTTTTCTGCTCCTGGGTGAGTTTCCACTCGTAGGAAGGGGGCTGGCTGCCCACGCGAAATTTGCGGCTAAAAAATTCCCGGTAGGCGATGGTTGTGTCGGTGCTGAGGTTTTTATAGCGCTCGCTACTGGAGCCAAACATCCCCGCAAAGCCGCCAAAATTCATTTGGCCTTCTTTCTGCAACTTTTCTTGCTCGCGGTAATAAGATTCGGTAGGGGTAAAGCGCAGTTCGTATTCCTTCTGAAAATACTGCTGCATCATTTGTTTGATCTGTTTTTGCTGGGCGGGGGCTACTTCCTGGCTTTTGAGCTCAAAGTCGGTTTGCCGGGCCGACTGGTACACTACGATGCCTGATACCGCCTGGCCCTGCAAGAAGAATCCGGTGGCCAAAAAACAAAGGCTGAGGAAAAAAATACGCATAACTATTTTTTTAAGCTGTGGCCAAAAGTGCAAAAAAGGGATGGTACGGGCCTGTTAAAGAAGCGCCAATTTTTGGGCCCGCTCGGTGCTGGGGGTTTATGGCGGTGTAACTGGGGTCTGCCCACAGACACTAGCTTAGCCCAGATTTTGGTGGTGGCTAAAAGAGATTTGCCGTATTTTGTAGAAGCGATGGAAAATAGGGAACAATCACTTTCGGTACCCCTGGAGCAAGCCCTCCGCTGGCCGGTGGGCTTGCTTACGGCTGCCTGGCTCGGGGTAGCGCTCTGGCAGCGGGAACCTGTGCCCAGTGGGCCATGGGCTTACCTGTTATTGGCCGCGGGAGTGGCCTGGATAGCGCAGGCGGCGCTAGACTTTCGTGCGCGCCGTAGCGCTTTTTGGCTGAGCTTTCTGACCCTTTTTAGCATGGTGGATATGCTCTTTCTGCGGCTCGATTACGCGCTGCTGGGGCCCTTAATAGCCGGCAGTCTTTTGGTGCCGCGCTTTGCCTTGCCTTATCTGGGCGGATGGGGCTTATTGCCGCTGTTGTACCCGGTTTATACGGGGGCGGCAGATGAGGGGGCGCTTCTGGTGATGCTGGGGATAGCACATTTGGCGGTAGCCTACTACTTCAAGAGCGAGCTCGCGAAGCGCACCGAGCAGGAAAAGCAACAAAAACGCCAGCAGGAAATAAGCGGGGAAAAGCTGCAAAACCAAAACCTACACCTGGAAAACCTGGGCCGGATGACCTCCCATAACCTGCGGGCGCCGCTGCAGGGGATTAAAATGCTTACGCAGATGATGGAGCAGGTAGAGGAAGAAGAACGGCAGGAGCTTACGGCGAAGATAGACGAGGGGGTGGACGAGATGCTTACCATGGTAAAACAACTCAGTGAGATGCTTAAGCAGCATGCGGAGGCGCGGGAACAAACCGAAGAGATAGCCCTGGCGGAGGTGTGGGAGCAGACCCAAAGCCAGCTGCAAGGCCTTATTACCAGTGCGCAGGGGGAGCTGGAAGCGGATTTTTCGGACTGCCCGGTGGTGCGCTATCCCCGTATATATCTGGAATCCATTTTTTTAAACTTATCTAGCAATGCCTTAAAGTACCGCAAAAAGGACCAACCGGCCCGGCTTAGTGTACGCAGCTACCAAAGTGATGGGCAGGTATTACTGGAATTCCGGGACGCGGGCCGGGGCATTGATATGGCGGAGGAAGGGCGCCAGCTCTTCAAATGGCTCCGGGCGGGGGCCGGTGGGGAGGCGCAATCTGGCATGGGGCTTTTTATGACCAAAAGCCAGGTGGAGATGCTGGGCGGTAAAATTATGGTGGAAAGCGAGCCCGGTGTGGGCAGTACTTTCACGGTGTTGTTATACCAGGTTTAACGGGCCCGGTGTGGCCAAATGATCCGGACGAGGTTAAAAGATGCTGGTCACGGGCTTATGAATGGAATTAGAGCAGAGCCTTAAGCTGATTGCCTGACCTCAAGGGGGTTATAAAGCCTTCGGGAACATACTTCCGAGGCTCCACATCCTCAATGATAGGTGCGCCGGGGAAAGCCCTTCCGCGTTAACAGGATGGAACTTAAATGCTACTGAAGCCGCACTTAGCAAGGCGGGATGATTCGCCTTTAAACTTATGGTTCCTCCCGGACCTTTATTTTTAGAACCTTTCCACGCTGTAGCGTGAGACATTCGTTATTTTGTAAGTTTATGCGAATAGATAAATACCTCTGGTGCATACGTCTCTACAAAACCAGAAGTAAGGCGACCGAAGCGGTGCGCAAAGAGCGCGTCACCGTAAATGATGAGCTCGCCAAGCCTTCCCGCAAAGTGGACCCCGGAGATGTGGTGGTGTGCCGCAAGCAAGGCATAGCTTATGCCTACCGGATCAAAGCCTTGCCAAAGTCCCGCGTGGGCGCCAAGTGGGTGCCGGATTACGCGGTAGATCAAACTTCTACCGAAGAACTGGAAAAGAGGGATTTTATCCAACTGATGAAAAAGATGGACCGCCAAAAAGGTACTGGCCGGCCTACCAAGAAAGAACGGCGCGAATTAGATGCCTTTCGCCAGCGGCCCAAGCACGAGTGATATACCCCAGGCAGCATTTTTAAAAACAATAATTTCGCAGGCTGCAAGTTAAACCCCCCATTAACGCTTTACTTTCCCTGGAATTTTGAAAAATGTGCTTCGCACTTCTTTGGCCTTCGGCCTGCTGCTGCTCTTGACAAATTGCAGCCGGGAGAAGGACCTTTTTACCGCTCGTCTTTACCATGAGATGTTAACCCAGTACAATATTGTGTTCAATGGCGAGCAGGCGCTTCTCAAAGCTTGCAAATCGCTTAAATCCTCAACTGAGTTAAAGTTTGACAGCCTTCTGCCGGTTTTTATTAACGGCAGCGCCAAAAGCGTAAGCAGTGTTCGACCTGATTTGGAGAAGGCAGTAAGCAAGGGCAATAAGGCCATTTTGCGCCACTCCATGGTCATCCAGGGCCAGCAAAAAAACGACGTGATCGATGATAGTTATTTGCTCATCGGTAAGGCGCGTTACTTCAACCGGGAGTACTTACAGGCCCTGGAAACCCTCAACTACCTCATTCAGGAATTTCCCCGCTCAGAAGCAGCTATGGAAGCGCGTATTTGGGCCGGTAGGACGGAAACGGCCCTGGGCAACTATCTAAACGCGAAAGACCGTTTTGAGGCCATTTATCGCGACCGGGATTTGCCCAACAAGCTGCGGGATGATGCCTACGCAGCCTATGCAGAACTGGCCCTGGCGCAGCATGAACATCAAGATGCCTTTCAATTACTGCAGCAGGCCCTGGAAGAGGCCAAAGACAAGGAAGTAAAGGTCCGCTGGCATTACCTATCGGCGCAGCTTCTGGCTAAAATGGGCAATGATTATGAGGCCAGCCGCCGCTTTGCCAAGGTGGTGAAAATGGGACCGCCTTACGAATACCTCTTTAACGCCAAGTTGAGTCAGGCGCGCAACATAGACGTAGGCTTGCAAAGCCCGCAGGAGGCTTACGAGGCCCTCCGGAAAATGCTGGAGGACGGGAAAAATCGCGACCACCGGGATATCATCTATTACACCATGGCGGAGGTAGCCGATAAGCTAGACGATGAGGAGCAGGTGGTCCATTTCCTCAATCGTTCGGTCCGCACCAGTACCAGCAACGCCCGGCAAAAAGGGCTTAGTTATTTGTGGCTGGCTCAGATCAATTTCCAGGAGAAGCAATACGAGCGGGCCCAGGCCTATTATGATAGCACTTACCAAAACTTACCGCGAAGCCATCCCTCCTACGAAAGGGTGGAAGCCCTCAAAGAAAGCCTGGATAAATTAGTAGCCAATCTTAAAACCATAGCGCTGCAAGACAGCTTACTGGCCCTTTCCAAAATGGGTAAGGAACAGCGCAAAGAGATCGTAGAGGGAATTATTCGCCAAAAGAAAGCCGAAGCGGAGGCCCAAAAACGCGCCGAACAAGAAGACCAAATGGATCAGCTGGCCTTCCAGAGTGGACCGGGACGGGATGGACCCGGCAACCTTCCGGGGATGGGAGGCGGGGCCCAAAAATTCTACTTCTATTCCCCGCAGCTCCGTAGTGCCGGGGTAAGCCAATTTGTGGAACGCTGGGGCAACCGAAAGCTGGAAGACCACTGGCGCCGGAAAGATAAGAGCATCAACCCTAATGCCCCTCAACCCGGAGCTGATCCGGCCCAGGCGGATGGAGGGGAGGCAGAAGGGGAAGAAACCCCTCCGGAATTCCAAATGGATACCTACCTGGCACAGGTGCCCATGACCGATTCGGCCAAGGCCGCAAGCCACCAAGAAATTCGGGATGCCTTTCTGGAAAATGGCCTGCTCTACCAGGAAGAAATACAGGACTACCTGGCTACCATCAAAACCTACGAAGAGCTGCTGGAGCGGTATCCCGATTACGAGGATAAAGTAAAGGTGTGGTATGGCTTATACGTGAGCCACAAGGCCAATGACAACGAACAGGCCGCTGAGCGCTATAAAAACCTGATCTTGCAGAACCATCCGGATTCTAAGTATGCTTATCTCATTAAAAACGATGGTAAAAGCCCGGAGCCCCCTGATCTAAAAAAAGTGCGGCTGGCTTACGAGAAAGCTTACGAGGCTTATGCCAATAAGCGCTATTCCAGTGCTCGCCAGCAGGCCAAAAACGGTTTTGAACAGTATCCGCAGACCAAGTACGGGCCTATGTTTTTACTGCTGCAAGCCCTGGCCGAAGGCTACAGGGGAGATGAAAAGGCCTACCGGGAACTGTTAAACAAGGTGGTGAAGCGGTTTCCCGACTCCGAGCAGGCTGCCAAAGCGGATGAACTCCTTAGCCAACTGCCCGCTTCAGAAGAGCAGCAGGGCAATCAAGTAAAGGAGCAAGGAAAGTATAAACAGGACTTTTCAAGCATGCACCGCTATGTGGTTCTTTTTCCCCAGAAAAGAGCCGATGCCAATAAAATATCTATTGCCCTGGCCAATTTCAACCAGCGCTACTTTCCCAACGATCAACTGCGGGTAAAGACGATCATGATGGGGACCGATAAAAGTCTAATTTCGGTAAGTGGACTGGCCAATAGGGACCGTGCCAAGCGCTACCTTAGTACCCTGGTAAACGAAAAGGCCCTCGAAAAGGAACTGATAAGCGTTAATTTCCAACAATTTGTAATTTCGAACGTAAATTTTTCCAATTTTTACCGTAGCCAGGACGTTTCGGGCTATAAAAAGTTTTATCAAAAATACTACACTTCAGAAGGGAAATGATGAAAAAAGCAAAAGAAAATAGCAACGCTAGCCAAACGAGCAACCGCATCCTCTCGGGGACCTCTCTGGAAGGGGAGATTAAGTCTGATGGGGACTTTCGGGTGGATGGCAGCATTGATGGCACTATCGAAATTAGCGGTAAGCTGGTAGTAGGGGAACAAGGAAAAGTAAAAGGAGGGGTGAAATGTGGCTCCGCAAACATTAGCGGCCGTTTGGAAGGTACGCTCCATGTGGAGGAACTCCTGAGCCTGGAAGAGTCGGCTCACCTACATGGCGACGTGTACACCGGGAAGATATCCATTTTGCCCGGCGCTGAATTCACGGGCTCCTGCAATATGGGCGCCGTAGTAAGGCAAATGGAAAAAAATGAGCAAAACGGAGCCTCCCCCGCAAAAGCCCAATCGGCCCAGGGATAAAAAAGACAAAAGCCCGCTGCAGCAATACGTGTTTTACTCTGGTTTGGGCTTTCAAATGCTGGCCATCATCTTGAGTGGGGCGCTCTTGGGCGACTGGCTGGATGACACTTACCAGGTGGAAAACCGGCTTTTCACTATCCTCCTGAGTTTGTTGTCCATTTTCCTGGCCCTTTTTATCACCCTGCGTAAACTGCTTCGCCGCCCGTGAAAAAGCTTCTGCGTTATTGGCTGTTTCTGGTGACCCTGGGGCTGTTTTTGGGCGGCTTGCACATTTGGGCGGTGCCCCAAATAATCCCAGTGGCCGAGGACCTTCAGGTCCACCTGCCCGTTTTGTACATCTACCTCACCCTCCTCCACGGCATCGCTTATTCCCTTATCTGGTGGGTTTGGAAAAGCGCCTTCGGCAAAACGGGCTTTGCCTTCCTAGCCTTGAGTTTGCTCAAGTTGATGATCTCGGTAGGAGTGCTTTATCCTTATTTGCAAGCAGGGCCGGCACGGGCCGAAGCAGTGGTGCTTCATTTTATGGTTCCCTACTTTGTCTTTTTGCTCCTGGAGCTGGGCGCTACTTATCGCTTGCTAAGCCATGCTCCACCGGCTCAAGACAGCTAAAGAAATTTCGTTTTCAAGGGGTCTTTAAAGCAGGAATAGTTTCTACATTTGCAGCAATTTTAGAAAGGCCCCTTTAGACACGCCCACGCTATGCCTAAAAAGTTATCCCTCAAAGCTGTAACGCTTCTTCTTTTGGTTTTGGTTTCGAGCCTGCCGCTGCCTGCCGCCAGCGATGATGATGCTGCGAATGGTGGCAAATTTGATCCCACGGAGACCATCATGCACCACATTGCAGATGCGCATAGCTTCCACATTGCCGGGGATCTATCCCTTCCGCTGCCCGTTATTCTCTGGACGGAAAAGGGCTTGGTGACCTTCTCCAGCAGTGAATTCCACCACGATAATCAGGGAAAACACTTAAGCCAGCCGCACAAGGGGATGCGCTTTCTGAAGTATCACAATGAAATTTACCGCGCCGGGAAAGATGGGACCCTCGAAATGGACCAAGAAGGCCACCCGGTAAACCAGGCGCCCCTGGACTTTTCCATCACCAAAAACGTTTTTACCCTTTTCCTGGCAGCCTTTCTGCTGCTGACCATCTTTATCCCGGTAGCGCAGGGATACAAAAACCGGCAAGTCCCCAAAGGCCTGGCCAGCTTTATGGAACCGCTGGTACTCTTCGTGCGGGACGAAATAGCCCAACCCAATATCGGGCCCAAGTACGTGCGCTACATGCCCTATCTGCTTACCCTGTTCTTTTTCATCTGGATCATCAACTTAATTGGCCTGGTGCCCTTTTTCCCTTTTAGCGCAAATTTGAGCGGGAACATCAGCTTTACGCTTACCCTGGCGGTGGTGGCTCTGCTGGTGGTAAACTTTAGCGGTAATAAGCATTATTGGAAACACATTCTCTTGCCCAAGCCCTGGTGGCTGGCGCCCATCTTGCTCCCTATCGAAATCCTCTCCAACGTGGTGATCAAGTTTTTTGCCTTGATGATCCGTCTTTTTGCCAATATTACCGCTGGCCATATTGTGGTCCTTAGCCTCGTATCCCTGGTGTTTATTTTCAAGTCCTTGGCCATGTCGGCTGTTTCGGTACCTTTTACCCTTTTTATCATGGTGCTGGAGCTGCTGGTAGCGGCCCTGCAAGCTTTTATTTTCACCCTGCTCACGGCCTTGTTTATTGGTCAGGCGGTAGAGGAAGCCCATTAAGCCCAAGCCACTGTGCAAAGGCGAGTAGAAATGTTTTTTTGTTTGTTTAATTTAAATTCTGAATCGCTATGAGTTTTGCAGCTATTGGAGCTGGACTAGCCGTTATCGGTGCCGGTATTGGTATCGGTCAGGTAGGTGGACGTGCCATGGAAGGCATCGCCCGTCAGCCAGAAGCCAGCGGAAAGATCCAGACCGCCATGATCATTGCCGCCGCCCTCGTGGAAGGGGTTGCCCTTTTCGGCGTGGTAGTGGCCCTGATCAAGTAAGGTATCCAAAATCTACCGGGGTGCTGCGGGGATTGCCCGTGACCCCGGTAGTTTTACCCACCGCGATTTAGTTTTTACCAATGTGCCTCCCTTTTTAAAATAAATCCCACTATGACTTTGCTCGAGATCAATCCGCTGGTAAAACCGGACATCGGCATTATTTTTTGGACCACGGTCACTTTTGTGATCTTGCTGTTACTCCTGCGTGCCTTTGCCTGGAAGCCGATCCTTTCTTCTGTTAAAAACCGCGAAAAGTCTATCGAAGACGCCCTGGCCTCCGCCGAAAAGGCCCGCGAAGAAATGGAACGGCTCCAAAGCGATAATGAACGAATCCTCCAGGAGGCCCGCCAGGAAAGAGATAAAATCCTCAAAGAGGCCCGGGAAACCCGCGACAAAATGGTGAACGACGCCAAAGAAGAGGCTTCCCAACAGGCCGATAAGCTGATCGCCAACGCCCAGGAACAAATCGAAAACCAAAAGCTGGCCGCCATTACCGACCTCAAAAATCAAGTGGCCGAAATGAGCATCGATATCGCCGAGAAGGTGCTTAAAAAAGAGCTTAGCGATAAAAAAGAACAGAGCCAACTCGTGGCTGATGAGCTTAAAGAATTCAAACTTAACTAAGCTATGCCGGTAACCAAACTTGCCCGCGTATACGCTAAAGCCCTCCTGGACCTGGCCGTCGAGCAGAATCAGCTCTCAAAGGTGCGGGAAGAGATCGGCTACATTAAGTCCGTATTGAACGCCTCCCCGGACCTCGAACGGGCCCTGGGCAGTCCCGTGGTCAAAGACGACCAGAAGCGAACCGTCTTTAGCAGCATTTTTAAAGAAGCCCTCGGGGAGCTCACCCTGCGCTTTGCCGACCTGCTGATCCGGCAAGGGAGAGGCGCCCGGTTCCAATCCATCTTCGTGGCCTTTGAAGAGGCTTATCTCCAGCACATGGGCATCCGTTCCGCCGTGGTCACTACCGCTTATGAACTATCAGCGGAGGAGGAAAAGGCCATAAGCGAAAAGCTCGCCCAGCTGAGCGGCCAAGAAATCCAACTCGAAAAAAAAATAGATCAGGACATGATCGGTGGTATGATCCTTCGCATGGGCGACCGCCAGTACAATGGCAGTGTGGCTGCTGAACTCAAACGGCTCCGACGAGAGTTTAAAACCAATCAATACATTTCTGAACTTTAATCATCTTAGAATCCTCTTAAGCAATCCATATTATGGCAGAAGTAAATCCCGCTGAAGTTTCAGCCATCCTCCGGCAGCAGCTCTCCGGATTCAAAAGTGAGTCTGACCTCGAAGAGGTGGGCACCATCCTCCAGGTAGGCGACGGTATAGCCCGGGCATACGGCCTGAGCAATGCCGAGTCCGGCGAACTGGTGGAATTCGATTCCGGCCTCCGGGGCATCGTTCTGAACCTGGAAGAAGACAATGTGGGTATTGTACTCCTGGGCGACGATGACGAAATAAAAGAAGGCTCCACCGTAAAACGAACCGGCCTTATCGCCTCCCTGAAAGTAGGCGACGGCATGGTGGGCCGGGTAGTAGATACCCTCGGTAAACCGATAGACGGGAAAGGCCCCATCAAAGGCGAGACCTACGAAATGCCCATCGAGCGCAAGGCACCCGGCGTTATCTATCGCCAGCCGGTAAATGAGCCGCTGCAAACCGGTATTAAATCCATCGATGCCATGATCCCCGTAGGCCGCGGCCAGCGCGAGCTCATCATTGGCGACCGCCAAACCGGTAAATCGACCGTAGCCATCGATACCATTATCAATCAACGCGAATTTTACGAAGCCGGTGAGCCCGTTTTCTGTATTTACGTGGCCGTTGGCCAAAAGGGCTCTACCGTAGCCGGAATCGCCAAGACCCTGGAAGAAAAAGGGGCTATGGATTATACAGTGATCGTAGCGGCCAATGCTTCCGACCCCGCGCCCATGCAGTTTTACGCGCCCTTTGCCGGGGCCGCCATCGGAGAGTACTTCCGCGACACAGGCCGTCCCGCCCTGATCGTTTATGACGACCTTTCCAAGCAGGCCGTTGCCTATCGGGAAGTATCGCTGCTGCTTCGTCGTCCGCCCGGCCGGGAAGCCTACCCCGGAGACGTCTTCTACCTGCACTCCCGCCTGCTCGAGCGCTCCGCCAAGATCATCGCCGATGACAGCGTGGCCCAAAACATGAATGATCTTCCCCCCGCCCTAAAGGATAAAGTAAAAGGCGGCGGATCGCTCACGGCCCTGCCCATTATCGAAACGCAGGCCGGCGACGTATCAGCCTACATTCCTACCAACGTCATTTCCATTACCGACGGTCAGATCTTCCTGGAAAGCGACCTCTTTAATTCCGGGGTGCGGCCAGCCATTAATGTCGGTATTTCCGTGTCCCGGGTAGGAGGTAGCGCCCAGATCAAGTCCATGAAAAAAGTGGCCGGTACCCTTAAATTGGATCAGGCCCAATACGCCGAGCTGGAGGCATTTTCCAAGTTTGGCTCCGATCTGGATGCCTCCACCCTCCAAGTGATCGACAAGGGTAAGCGCAACGTGGAAATTCTCAAACAGGGCGTGAACAGCCCCATGCCGGTAGAAAAGCAAGCCGCCATCATTTACGTGGGGACCAAAGGACTGCTTAATAAGGTGCCGGTAAATAAAGTGCGCGATTTTGAAGAAGAATTCCTCGCCATCATGGAAGCCCAGCACCGCGATACGCTGGACACCCTCAAAAGTGGAAAGCTTACCGATGAGGTGACCCAAACCATCGAGTCTGTAGCCAAAGACCTGGCTGCTAAATACTAAGTAATAGAGATAGGCCAGAGGCCAAATGTGCCTCCGGCCGCTTCTTGTTCAACGGATCTTTACCCGCATTATGGCCAATCTAAAAGAACTCCGCAACCGTATCACCTCCATCTCCAGCACCATGCAGATCACTTCTGCCATGAAGATGGTTTCGGCCGCAAAACTGAAGAAGGCGCAGGACGCCATCACCCAGATGAGGCCTTATTCCAGTAAGCTGGAAGAAATTTTGGTTAACGTGAGCGCCACCCTGGATACCTCCGAACAGGTGTATGCCCGGCAGCCAGAAGAAGCCCGGAAGGTTTTGCTGGTCATGGTCTCCTCCAATCGCGGGCTTTGCGGTGCCTTTAATGCCAATATTGTAAAGAAAGTCCAGGCCTTTAATAAAGAATTTGAAGGCCAGGTAGATGTCTATTCCGTAGGCAAAAAGGCCCATGAGATCCTGGGCAAGCGCCTGCCCGACCTGGATCGCATCGAGCAGCAGGGCGGCATTTTTGATGCCCTCACCTTCTCTGGCGTGGCCGAAATAGCCGAAGACCTTATGCAGCGCTTCCGCACCGGGCAGTATGATAAGATCCAGCTGGTTTACAACCGCTTCCAAAACGCCGCGGTACAACACGTACAATTAGAGCCTTTCCTGCCCATCAGGCCACCGCAAAACCTCGATCAGGCGGGTGGGGATTATATCTACGAGCCCGCTAAAGAAGAAATGCTGGAAGAACTGATCCCCAAATCGCTCAAAACCCAGCTCTTTAAAGCCATTCTCGACAGCAACGCCTCCGAGCACGGCGCCCGGATGACCGCCATGCACCAGGCCACTGATAACGCGCAAAACCTCAAAAGAGATCTAAGCCTGGAGTACAATAAAGCCCGGCAAGCCGCCATTACCAACGAGATCCTCGAAATCGTGAGCGGCGCTGAGGCCCTTAATGGCTAAAGCTCCGCTCCAAAATCACGCAGAACATTTAGGGCGCAGCGAGGCGTTCAAAGCGCCTGCGCACTAAGGCAAACACCAGCCCAAAATCTTCAAAGGGCCCGTACCGGAGGTGTCTAATTTATCCATCTAATACTCCCTGAATGGGCGCTCGGCCGGCTTTATGACTGGTTTGGAGCAAGGTTTTATGTTCCCCAAATGAAAAATATAGGGCCCCATGGCGGATATAAAGGGGGACGAAACCCCTTAATGTTGTCAAAGGGGTAGATCACATTTGGCCGGTGAGGCCTTAAAAAAATAGGCCTAAGAGGGGCCGTTGGAAGGCGCTTGTTCCTCGCCAAAGACTTCTCGTTGGAAGATAAGCAGGAGGCCTACCCCGCTGGAGATGGCGGCATCCGCTACGTTAAATACAGGCCGGAAGAAGACGAAGTAATCGCCGCCCCAGATGGGGAGCCAATCGGGTAAATAGCCGCGGTAGAGGGGGAAGTAAAACATATCTACCACGTGGCCGTAGAGAAAGCCGGCATAGCCGCCGCCGGCGGGCAGAAAGGTGGCGGGCTGACCGTAGCTATCGCTGAAGAGGAGGCCGTAAAAGGCGGAATCGAGCACATTGCCAATGGCGCCGGCCAGGATGAGCGCCACCGCGGTGAGGGCCCCGGTGGATAGGCGCCGGCGCTGCAGCAGCTGCCGGATCCAGTAAAAGATAAGTCCGATGGTGAGGAGGCGAAAGAGGCTGAGGAGTAGTTTACCCCAGCTACCGCCCAGCTCCATACCGAAAGCCATGCCCGGATTTTCGGTGAAGTGGATGATGAACCAGTCCGCTATGACGATGTCCTCCCCGAGGGTTAGGTGGGTTTTGATCCAAATCTTGAGGACCTGATCTACCACCAGCACGGCGGCCACAATGGCGAGGACGCGCTTCATGCTACTGCTGCTTATTCTTGGCCTCTAT
The DNA here is from genome assembly GCA_031581125.1 of Schleiferiaceae bacterium. Taxonomy (GTDB): domain Bacteria; phylum Bacteroidota; class Bacteroidia; order Flavobacteriales; family Schleiferiaceae; genus CAJXMS01. Next base: position 30,331 of record JAVLBR010000007.1, read on the forward strand.
GCTGAGGGTGGCATGGGGCACCAGCTTGAGGCGCTCTTTGTTGATGAGCTTGCCCGTGACGCGGCACACGCCGTAGGTCTTGTTTTCGATGCGGTTGAGCGCATTTTTGAGGTCGCGGATAAATTTTTCCTGACGGGCCGCCAGCTGGCTATTGGCTTCCTTGCTGAGGGTGCTGCTGCCTTCCTCAAAGGCCTTGAAAGTAGGCGAGGTGTCGTCGGTGCCGTTATTTTGATCGTTGGCAAAGTTCTCCTTGAGCGTCTCAAGGTAAGCCTCAGCACTCTTGATTTTCTCTTCTATGATCTGGCGAAACTCCTCCAGCTCCTCATCGGAGTAGCGGTGGGGTGTTTGCGCTGGGTTAGGGGTACTCATAATGGTTTTCCTTTTTAGGGCAAAGGAGCGCAAATTTACCATTTTCTTGCTAGGGCCCCTTGTTAAGCTTGTTTTACAATTTGAACGCGGGTATTATGCCCTTCGATGTCCAGGGTGGTGCCCGCTTGCAGGCGGGGGTGCCACTGCATATCGGTAGCCAATACCTCCGTTTTAAGATAAGCCTCCTGGGCTTGAACAGCGTTTTTGAGCGCGGGGTTTTCCTCCAGGTGCAGGCTTATGCGGTCGGTTACTTCCAGTCCCTGGTCTTTGCGCAGGTTTTGGAGGCGGTTTACCAGCTCCCGCACCAAGCCTTCCTGGCGCAGCGAATCGGTGAGGGTAATATCCAGGGCCACGGTAAAGCCGTTTTGGCTCAAGACCAGCATACCGGGAATATCATCGGTGGAGATCTCCACCTCCTCGGCCCGGATGGTTTCCAGGCGGCCGTGGATAGAAAGGTCCAGGTGGCCCTTTTCTTCCAGAGTATTGATGGCGGTCTGCTCCAGGGTATTTATTGCGGCCGCTACCGCTTTCATTTCCTTGCCAAAACGGGGGCCCAGCACCTTAAAGTTGGGCTTAATGCGCTTGGTGATCACGCCCGCCACCTCGCGGATGATCTCCAGTTCTTTCACGTTGGTTTCTGCCAGGAGCAGCTCGCGAACACTCTCCACCAGTTCGGCATCGTGATCGCTCAGGGCAGGCACCAGGATCTTTTGGAGGGGTTGGCGTACTTTAATGTTTTCCCGCTTTCGCAGAGAGAGCACCATAGAGGTAAGCTGGCGGGCGGTGGCCATCCGTTCATTAAGCCGCTCATCGATCCGCTCCGGGCGTGCATTAGGCCAGTAGCTCAGGTGCACGGATTCATGGCGGGCCGCCGCGGGCAGGGGCGCTGTAAGGTCCCGGTACAGGCGGTCGGCATAGAAAGGAGCGATGGGGCTCATCAGCTGGCTTAGCGTGAGCAGGCAGGTGTGAAGGGTTTCGTAAGCCATGCGCTTATCCGCATTGAGATCCCCTTTCCAGAAGCGGCGCCGGTTCAGGCGCACATACCAATTGCTCAGTTCCTCATCTACAAAGTACATGATGGCGCGGGCCGCGCGGGTAGGCTCATAGTCGTTCAGGAAAGCCCGTACCTGCTGCTGGAGCACCTCCAGGCGGGAGAGTACCCAGCGGTCCAGCTCCGGCCTGTCGGCCAAATGGGAGCCCTCCCCGCTGGGGACAAATTCGTCTATATTGGCATACAGCGCATAAAAAGCGTAGGTATTGTGTAGCGTACCGAAGAAGCGCCGGCGCACTTCCTCTACGCCTTTCAGGTCAAATTTGAGATTGTCCCAGGGCTGCGCATTGGAAATCATGTACCAACGGACGGCATCGGCCCCGTATTTTTCGATGGTTTCAAAAGGATCTACCGCATTGCCCAGGCGTTTGGACATTTTATGGCCGTTTTTATCGAGCACCAGGCCATTGGACACCACATTGCGGTAGGCGGGCTGGTCAAAAACTAGGCTGGCAATGGCATGAAGGGTATAAAACCAGCCGCGGGTTTGGTCCACCCCCTCGGCTATAAAGTCAGCGGGGAATTGGGGGGGG
>JAVLBR010000166.1:0-4461 GCA_031581125.1 Schleiferiaceae bacterium
GACTGTTTTCAAAGCAAGCATAACGCAGCTATCGGACTTTATAGACAGACACTAGTTAGGCTTTCTTGGCTGCCGGTCTAGACCCGCTTTAGGGCGGAAATGCTTTGCCGGGGCTCATCAGCCTTAAAAACGCTGCTTCCGGCTACCAGCACATCGGCACCCGCTTGTACCAGGGGCTGGGCATTATCTAAGCCTACGCCGCCGTCGATCTCGATCTGGGCGGGGCTATCGCTTTCATCGATCATCTTGCGCAGTTCCTGTATTTTCGAGTAGGTCTGCTCGATAAACTTCTGACCGCCAAAGCCGGGATTTACGCTCATGAGGCACACCAGGTCTACCATGGGGAGTACTTCGCGGAGCAGGCTTACGGGCGTATGGGGATTAAGCGCCACCCCGGCTTTCATTTGCAAGCCATGGATAGCCTGGAGGCTGCGGTGGAGGTGGGGAGAAGCCTCCAGGTGGACAGTTAGCACGTCGGCTCCGGCATTTTTAAAATTTTCGAGGTAGCGTTCGGGCTTTTCGATCATGAGGTGGACGTCCAGCGGCTTGCGGGCGTGGCGCTTGATGGCTTCGATCACGGGGAGGCCAAAGGATATATTGGGCACAAAGTGCCCGTCCATGATGTCGAGGTGGAACCAATCGGCGTCGCTTTCATTGACCATTTCGCAGTCCCGCTGAAGATTGGCAAAGTCAGCGGCCAGAAGAGAGGGAGCTATGAGGGGCATGGTGGGAGGGGATTTAAAGCGATGGTAAAGGTCGGGATTGTCTATCAATTCGTGACGCGGGGGAGACATAAAAAAACCCCGCCGGATGGGCAGGGTTCAATTTTCTGAGCACAGGGGATGGGTTTACCCTAGGTAAGTTTTCAAGATCTTACTGCGGGAGGTGTGCTTGAGCCGGCGGATGGCTTTTTCTTTTATTTGGCGTACCCTTTCGCGGGTGAGGTCAAATTTTTCGCCGATCTCTTCCAGGGTCATGGGGTGCTGCCCGCTGAGGCCAAAGTAGAGCCGAACCACGTCGCCTTCGCGAGGTGTAAGGGTGGCCAGGGAGCGCTCAATTTCGGTCCGGAGGGAGTCGGTCATGAGCTCATCGTCGGGGTTGGGGCTTTCCCCGGTATTGAGCACGTCGTACAGGTTGCTGTCTTCGCCTTCCACCAGGGGTGCGTCCATGGAAATATGGCGGCCACTGTTGCGCATGCTTTCCTTTACGTCGTTTTCGCCCATTTCCAGGTTGGAGGCGATTTCATTGGCGGAAGGGGCGCGCTCGTGCTCTTGCTCCAGCTGGGCATAAGATTTATTGATCTTATTGATGGAGCCGATTTTATTGAGGGGCAGGCGCACGATTCGTGATTGCTCGGCCAGCGCTTGAAGGATGCTTTGCCGAATCCACCATACGGCGTAAGAGATAAACTTAAAGCCACGGGTTTCGTCGAAGCGCTGGGCTGCTTTAATGAGGCCCAGATTGCCTTCGTTGATCAAATCGGGAAGGGTAAGTCCCTGATTTTGATATTGCTTAGCCACAGAAACCACAAAGCGTAGATTAGCTTTGGTAAGCTTTTCCAGGGCGGCTTGGTCTCCTTGCTTAATGCGCTGAGCCAGCTCTACTTCTTCTTCAGCCGTGATGAGCTCTACCTTACCAATTTCCTGTAAATACTTGTCCAGGGAAGCGGTTTCCCGGTTGGTTACCTGCTTGGTAATTTTAAGCTGTCTCATGTGCTAAATTGGTTCTAATTATGAATGAAATACAATTAAATTGCTGCAAAAATTGTACCCGCTGTCGGTACTGTAGGGCCGCTTTTTATAAAACAACCCAACTTATGTAAACGGTACAGGGACCGCTTTAGTTCTTTTCCAGCAGCACCTTCCGGGAAAGCTTAAGCTTGCCGCGGTCGTCTTTGCCTATGAGCTTCACATCGAGCTTATCGCCTTCCTGAAGTTCTTCTTCCACGGTTTTGAGACGGCGGTGAGCTATTTCGCTAATGTGGAGCAGGCCGTCCATGCCGGGTGCGATTTCCACGAAGGCGCCGTAGGGCTGGATGGATTTCACCAGGCCGTGGTATACCTCTCCTACTTCCGGTACAAAGGCAATCTGGCGAATGCGTTTTACGGCTTCATCGATGCCTTGGGCATTATTGCCGCTGATCTCGATCACGCCTTCATTTTCTATTTCTTCCAGCGTGATGGTGGTGTCTGTATCCTCTTGCAGTTGCTGGATGTTTTTACCACCCGGTCCGATTATACCGCCGATAAATTCTTTGGGAACCGTAACCATGGTAATGCGGGGGGCGTTAGGCTTGAGGTCGGGGCGCGGGGCATCCAGGGTTTTTAGCATTTCCTGGAGGATGTGCATGCGACCTGCCTTAGACTGTTCCAGCGCTTTTTCCATGACCTCATAACTAAGGCCGCTTATTTTAATGTCCATCTGGCAGGCGGTGATACCAGCTTCGGTGCCAGCCACTTTGAAGTCCATATCGCCCAGGTGATCTTCATCGCCCAGGATGTCGGAAAGTACCGCGTAGTCCTCGCCTTCGGCGTTGGTGATGAGGCCCATGGCGATACCGCTTACGGGGCGCTTGATCTGGATACCGGCGTCCATAAGGGCGAGGGTACCGGCGCATACGGTGGCCATGGAAGAGCTGCCATTGGACTCCAGGATGTCGCTTACTATGCGAATGGTGTGGTAGTTGTCCTTAGGAACGGCTCCTTTTAAGGCCCGCTGCGCGAGGTTACCGTGTCCTACTTCCCGGCGACTGGTGCCCCGGATAAAGCGTGCTTCCCCGGTAGAGAAGGGCGGAAAGTTATAATGGAGATAGAAGCGTTCCGAACCCGTGTAAGCTACCCCGTCAATGCGGTTTTCGTCCAGCTTGGTGCCCAGGGTTACCGTGGTAAGCGATTGGGTTTCGCCGCGGGTAAAGATGGCCGAGCCATGGGTGCCAGGAAGGTAATCTACTTCCGACCAGATATCGCGTACTTCGTCCAGGGCGCGGCCGTCCAGGCGCTGACGATCCTTGAGGATCATGTTGCGCATGGCGTGGTATTCCACGTCGTGGTAGTATTTTTTGATCAGCGGTTCCAGCTCTTCGCGCTCTTCTTCGCTAAAGTTTTCTTCGATGTAGTTATCGCGCAATTCTTTAAAGGCATCCGAGCGCTCTTCCTTGGTAGAGCCGCTTTTGGCGATTTCGTACACCTTATCGTAGAGGTCGGCCATTACTTTTTGAGCCAGTTCCTCGTCGTTGGTTTCGTGGTCGTATTCGCGTTTTTCCTGTGCTTTTTCGATGCCACTGGCCAGGGCTTCCTGGGCTTTGATCTGATCTTTGATGGCCTCGTGGGCAAACTTGATGGCCTCCAGCATTTCGCCTTCGGAGATCTCGTCCATTTCCCCTTCTACCATCACTACGCTATCGGCGGTGGCGCCTACCATAAGGTCTACGTCAGAGCGCTCGATATCAGCAGGGCTGGGGTTGATCACGAACTCCCCGTTGAGCCGCCCTACGCGCGCTTCACTCATGGGGCCCTTGAAGGGTAGGTCGCTTACGGCGATGGCAGCCGAAGCGGCCAAACCGGCCAGGCTATCAGCCGCTACTTCGGGATCCCAGGAAATGAGGCTGATCATCACCTGTACTTCTGCGTGGTAGTCTTTGGGGAAGAGGGGACGCAGCACGCGGTCTACCAAGCGCATGATGAGTATTTCCTCGTCGGAAGGACGTCCTTCCCGTTTTAGGAAACCGCCGGGTACGCGACCTCCAGCGGCAAATTTTTCGCGGTAATCCACGGTAAGGGGAAGGAAGTCCACGCCTTCGCGGGCTTCTTCGGGAGATACCACGGTGGCCAGCAGCATGGTGCCGCCCATTTTTACCACCACGGAGCCGTCCGCTTGCTTGGCGAGTTTGCCGGTTTCGAGCGTTATACGCCGGCCGTCGTGCAGTTTGATTTCTTCGGTTCTTACTTGCATACTGAAGGTTATATTGATCTAATTAGGTGGGATAGACTACTTCAACCAAAAGAAGGCAATGTGAAAATTGCCTTCTTTTGCTAGCGGTCATATGTTTATTTCCGTATTCCCAGTTCGCCGATGATGGCCCGGTAGCGCGCTATGTCCTTGTTGTAAAGGTAGTTGAGGATGCGCTTGCGCTTGCCTACCAGGTTTACCAGGGCCCGCTCGGTGGCAAAGTCCTTGCGGTTGTTCCGCAGGTGCTCGCTGAGGTAGTTGATACGGTGGGTAAAGAGGGCGATCTGACCTTCAGGAGAGCCGGTGTCATTTTCGTCTTTGCCGTGCTTCTTGAAGATTTCACGCTTTTTTTCGGGGGATAGGTACATGTCCAAGATCTTTTAGATGATTGTTATGCAGTCGAATTAAGCGCGCAAATATAATTAAAATTTGCACACTCCCGTCGTCGAGGAATGGGGGAGTGGATTTCCGCTGCCGTTAAGGGGGGCGGTGGAAGGGAACGCCAGGCGCCTG
>JAVLBR010000167.1:0-4453 GCA_031581125.1 Schleiferiaceae bacterium
TTGCAGCGCGTAATGGGCTACGGGCCAGGTATATCCGTCTTGTGCTTCAAGATGCATAGAAAACCAATAGGTAGCTTCGTATTTTCCGGAAAGGGACCTTGGGCCGGAAAAGCCCCCTTAGATCGAGCCGCCTCTTTTAGGAAAGCCGGATACATCGGAGGATACTACCCCCTTCATGTTAATGTTATTGTTCTCATAATGAAGCATCCTCCCCCCCCTTGGCAGGTTTTGGTTCGTTGGAAGGATTTAGTTCCCCTCCAAGAGAGAACGTTACTAGCCGGAAAACCTTAACGCAGTGTAGGTCGTGGAGTTACTAGGCTTAAGTCAGCCAGCCCATGGAAGGGAACTTATCACCCGGCAATAGCAGGTGTATCCAGTAAAGCCTGCAAGCGCTTAAGTGAGCTTTCCTCTCCCCTATAACCGCCCATCCACCAAGAAAGGCGCCACATCCAGAATCTTTACTTGGGAAAATTCCGGGTGGTAGGGGTTAAGCACATAATTCCAATCACCCGGCACGACCACCGACGGGACGGGCAAGGCCAGGTAGCGCCCCTCTTGTAAAAAGGCGTCTCCTATTTTTTGGCTGGGCGCTTCCGGGGGGAATTGGTTCCAACTGGCGGGCAGGTCTTTTAGGGCCGGGGCGATTTGATCTTCGGGCAGATAGATCTGGAGCATTCGAAAATCCCGGGGCAAGGCAGCTTGGGGAAGATGCACCACCACTTCGGCCAGGGCCAGCGCCCGGCTTTCGGCGGTGTACACCATTTCCAGGCCGGGGGAGTTCCAGCGAGCCCCCGCCAGGGCGGCCCCCCGGCCACTTAGTTCGTGGCTGTAACGGGCTTTAGAGAGGCGAAATACTTCCACGCTTGCGCTAGCTAAACAAACCGTGTTCTATGCGGATAAGCTCCGCCCTTACTAACTCCTGACCAAAGGAATCCTGAACAAATTCAGAAGGCGCCCGGCCACCCAGGGCGGTATTGGGGGCGGTGAGCCAACGCTGAAAGGTAGCGCTGTCGTTAAAGGTGGTCTCCCCCAGCACCATCAGGGCGGCGAGTTCCAGGATTTTTTCGGCGAGGAGGGGCTTAAAGCGAAAATCCGAGGCCGCCTTGTAGCGTTGAAGGGTCTTGAGGGAAATATTCAGGAGCGCCGCCCATTCAGCTTCGGAATAGGGCAACCGCGCCTCTACCGCCCGGAATATAGCCACGGGCAAACCCTGCTGGATAAGGCGGCTCAAAAGAATTTTATCGCTGAGGAGACCTGGGAGGTCTGGGCGGCCGTACGCTTCTACGGCCTCGGCTACCTGGGCCGGAGGGCCAGGGTAGCGCTCGGGGATAAGGGCTTGGGCTTGGTCTAAGAGGGCGTGGTAGAGGCTCATAATCACTACTTTTAGTAACATTGTCCAAATTTATAGACAAATTTTTGATTTTCCAAACGTCCCACCCGCCGTACCTTCGCTTCAAATTGACCTTATGAGCAAGGAAAAGCAGGCGGCCCTGGAAGAATTACAGGCGGTAGTAGACCGCTGGATCCAGGAGCACGGGGTGCGGTATTTTGACGAGCTGACCAATATGGCCCAGCTTACCGAAGAGGTGGGCGAGGTGGCCCGCATCATCGCGCGCCGCTACGGCGAACAAAGCGAAAAGGAAAAGGATAAGGCCAAGGATCTGGGGGAGGAGCTGGCCGACGTACTGTTCGTGGTGCTTTGTTTGGCCAATCAGACCGGTACCGATCTGCAAACCGCCTTTGAGCAAAAAATGAACCTGAAAACGCAGCGAGACCACGAGCGGCACCAACAAAACCCTAAACTATATCGTTGACCGCCTGGCACATTTGGCCGGCAGGCCTAGTACCGCTTAAAACACCAAAACATGGCAAAACGCAGAATGGAATACCGCAATTTAGGCCGTTCTGGCCTGCGGGTAAGCGCCCTGAGCTTTGGCTCCTGGATCACTTTTGGCAATCAAATTCAAAAAGATACCGCCCGGGCCCTCATGGAAACGGCCTACCAAGCGGGGGTGAATTTCTTCGACAATTCGGAAGCCTATGCGGAAGGCCGCAGTGAAGAACAGATGGGGCATATCCTTAAGGAATTAGAATGGCCCCGGGATTCTTACATTTTATCCTCAAAAGCTTTTTTTGGCATTAAGGGGCTCAAAGATTCGCTGCCCACCCAAAAAGGCAATAACCGCAAGCACCTCACAGAAGCCTGCCATCAGGCGCTGCGCCGCTTGCAGACGGATTACTTAGACCTTTATTACTGCCACCGGCCCGATAAGCACACCCCCATCGAAGAGACGGTGTGGACCATGCACAATCTCATTCAGCAGGGCAAGGTGCTCTATTGGGGCACCAGCGAATGGAGTGCGCAAGAGATCATGGAGGCGCACATGGTGGCCCGGCAGCACAACCTGATCGGCCCCACTATGGAACAGCCGCAATACAATATGCTCTTCCGCGAAAAGGTGGAAAACGAGTTTCGCCGCCTTTATCATACCGTAGGCTTGGGCACCACCGTTTGGTCGCCTTTGGCCAGTGGCGTGCTTACTGGAAAATACAACCACGGCGTGCCCGAAAAATCGCGCTTGGGCCGCACCGAAATGCAATGGCTGGCCAAAAATAACCTGCGGGAAGACTTCTTCGAACGCGTCCGCGGCCTGCAAAAAATCGCCGACGAAAAAGGCCTCTCCCTGCCCGTGATGGCCATCGCCTGGACCCTCAAAAACCCCCACGTAAGCACCACCATCCTGGGGGCCAGCTCCGTGGAGCAGCTTCAGGAAAACCTCACCGCTCTAGAGGCATTGCCCAAACTGGACGAGGCCACGCTGCAGGCCATCGAAAAGGTGCTGGATAACAAGCCCGTACCACCACCATTTTAAATAATATCGCCTGCACCCCCTTGGCGGCCTTCGGCCAAATGTGGTACAAGTCAAATGCAAGCCTATGCCTTTAATAAAAATGATCGCCTCGTCGAATGCCTTGTCTCTTAACTGGCTCCTGCTGCCTTTGCTGCTGGGGGCCTGCCAGCCCAATGCTCAGAAGCAAACCGAGGCCACGGCCCGTGGGGCGGACACCACGCAGGCCGTCCCGCACCTGGTTCATGCCGATATAGAGGCGGGCATCCGGGAGCACATCCGGCAAACGGCCGCCGCGCACGCCGGACTTTTCCCGCTGCAAACGGATTCCCATGAGCTACAGCTGGAACTGGTGCGGGTGCATACCGAGTATTTGGCCCAGCTGGGGCCGGAGCGGGCCTTTGCTTGTGTGGATTTAGCGGCTCGCAACGGGGATGTGTACGACGTAGACTTCTTCATGGAGGGGCGCGCGGGAGACTTCCGCATTAGCCAAACTACCGTGCACAAGCACAATGGCCAGCCTTACTACCTATGGGAACAGCGCCCCGGCGATGGTACCTGGCAGCGGGTGCCGGTGGCGGAGGCCAATGATACCTTGCTGGGCGTAATCCACGGAACGGATCGCTTCGAATTTCGCTATCAGGTGGCCTTGCCGGAGCTGCGCGACTCGGCCCGGCTGTGGTTGCCCATCCCGCTGTCGGGGCGTTTTCAAACGGTGAAGTTGCTGGAAAAGCAGCTGCCTGGAAAAGTCCGCCGCGTAAGCGATGAAAGCGGCCAAAACGAAGCCTTCTTCCTCTCCCTGGGGCCCGCCCAGAGCGAGCAGCTGCTAGACCTGCGCTACCAGGTAGAGCGGAAGGAAAAAAAGCCCTACGTGGCGCCTCGCCCCGCTTCGGATTTATTGCAGCCTACGCCGCTGCTGCCCGCTTCGGAGGAGCTCCAGCAGCAGGTAGATAGCGCGCTGCAGGGCCTGGCCATGGCGCCGCCGCTCCAGCAAGCCCGGGCGCTGTACGATTACGTGATAGATCACATGAGCTATATTAAAAATCAAAACTACGGCACCGGCGATGCCCAGCACGCCTGTACGGCCGGGGTGGGCAATTGCAGCGAGTTTCATTCCTACTTTATTGCCTTGGCGCGCAATGCGGGCATACCGGCCCGCTTTGCCATCGGCGCGGGCATCCCCGCCAATCGGGATGAAGGGGCCATCAATGGCTATCACTGCTGGGCAGAGTTTTATGCCGAGGGCAAGTGGTGGCCCATCGACATTAGTGAGGCCGATAAATTTTCGGCCCTGTCTACCTATTATTTTGGCCGGCATCCGGCCAATCGGATTACGCTGAGTAAGGGGCGCCAGTTGCGCTTTGATCCGGCTCCGCTAGAGGAGGCTATTCCCTTCTTTGCCTATCCGGTGTTGGTGGAAGAGGGCCAAAAAAAGCCGGTTCGCTACACCCGCTTTTCCTTTCAGCGCCTGCCGGAGAGGGACCCCCAGGCATAAAAAAGCCGCGCGGCGGCGCGGCTTTAAGGCTCGAGTGGCGCAAAGCTTTATTAATTTGTGTCTGTCCATACTGTCCGGTGTCTCGTCTAGAAAGCTCAAGAAAAGCCTG
>JAVLBR010000168.1:0-4435 GCA_031581125.1 Schleiferiaceae bacterium
CTCCGCGCCGAAGCCGTCCGCAAGGGCAAAGACCCCCAAAAAATTAACCCCCTCATCCCGGTAGACCTGGTGGTAGACCACAGCGTACAGGTGGACTACTTTGGCACCCACTACGCTTACAAACGCAATGTAGACACCGAGTACGAGCGCAACGGGGAGCGCTACCAATTCCTGAAGTGGGCCAAAAAAGCCTTTAACAACTTCTCCGTAGTACCGCCCGGCATGGGGATTTGCCACCAGGTAAACCTCGAATACCTCGCCCAGGGCGTGATCGAACGCGATGGCTACGCCATTCCCGATACCCTGGTGGGCACCGATAGCCACACCCCCATGGTCAATGGCATCGGCGTAGTAGGCTGGGGCGTAGGCGGCATCGAAGCCGAAGCGGCCATTCTGGGGCAGCCCATTTACTTTATCATGCCGGAGGTGGTAGGCCTGCGCCTCACCGGAAAGCTCCCCACCGGCACCACCGCTACCGACCTGGTGCTTACCATCACCCACCTGCTGCGCAGCCACGGGGTGGTGGGCAAGTTTGTAGAAGTGTACGGCCCCGGGCTAGACCACCTCACCATCCCCGACCGGGCCACCATCTCTAATATGTCGCCCGAGTTTGGCTGCACCGTCACCTACTTCCCCATAGACGATAGAACCCTCGAGTACATGGGCAAAACCAACCGCCCCCAGGCGCAGATAGACCTGGTGGAGAAATACACCCGCGAAAACATGCTCTGGCGGGAAAACGAAGACCGCATCCACTACTCCACCGTGCTGGAACTGAACCTGGACTCCGTGCAGCCTACCGTATCCGGCCCCAAGCGGCCACAAGACAAGATCCTGGTCAAAGAATTCGACCAAAAATTTCAGGAGCTGCTTAAAGACGAGTTTGGCCGGGACTACATCGCCCCGGACGATAGGCAGGTGACCCGCTGGCAAGGCGAAGGCGGTAGCCAGCCCGCCCCGGCCCCCGCGCAAAGCGAGGTAGCCGTGATGGAGAAAGCCGAGGTGGAAAAGGGCCTCCGCACCGTTAAACTAAAGTTACACAACGAAGAATTTACCCTCAGCGATGGCTCCATCGTCATTGCGGCCATCACCAGCTGCACCAATACTTCTAACCCCAGCGTAATGCTGGGCGCCGGCCTGGTGGCCCAAAAGGCGCTGGAATTCGGCCTGGACGTAAAACCCTGGGTCAAAACCAGCCTCGCGCCAGGCTCCAAGGTGGTCACCGATTACCTGGAAGCTTCCGGCCTGCTGGCCGAGCTGGAAGCCCTGCGCTTCCACGTGGTAGGCTACGGCTGTACATCCTGCATAGGCAATAGCGGCCCCCTGCCCCCGCACATCGATAAAGCCGTAAAAGACCACGAGCTGGTGGTAGCTTCGGTGCTCTCCGGCAATCGCAACTTTGAAGCCCGCGTACATCCGGCGGTGAAAATGAACTTCCTGATGTCGCCCATGCTGGTGGTGGTGTACGCCCTGGCCGGCCGGGTAGATATAGACCTGGACAAGGATCCCGTGGGCTATGATCCCAACCTCAATCCCGTGTACCTCAAAGACATCTGGCCCAGCCAGGAAGAGATCATGGAGCAGATGAACAAGGTGCTTACCCCGGGCGACTACGAGAAAAACTACGGGGAGATCTTCCACGGCAACGAGCAATGGCGCGCCATGCAAGCCCCCGATACCGAGGATTACGAGTGGGACGAAAACTCCACCTACATCAAGGAAGCGCCCTTCTTTAAGGACATCTCCGCCGAAGCGCCTGAGCTGAGCGACATCGAAGGGGCTTACCCCTTGCTCAAACTGGGCGATAGCATCACCACGGACCACATTTCGCCGGCAGGCGCCTTCGCGGAAGACTCCCCCGCCGGGCAGTACCTCAAATCCCGGGGCGTGGAACGCAAAAACTTCAACTCCTACGGCTCCCGCCGGGGCAACGATGAGGTGATGGTGCGCGGCACCTTTGCCAATGTGCGCATCAAAAACCAACTGGCCGAAAAAGAGGGCGGCTATACCCGCCACATCCCCAGCGGCGAGGAGATGTCCGTGTACGATGCCGCGGTAAAATACCGGGAAGAAAACACCCCGCTGGTGGTACTGGCCGGTAAGGAATACGGCAGCGGCTCCAGCCGCGACTGGGCCGCCAAGGGGACCTACCTGCTGGGCATCCGGGCGGTAATAGCCGAGAGCTACGAGCGTATCCACCGGAGCAATCTGGTGGGCATGGGCGTGCTGCCCCTGCAGTTTCAGGACGGCGACAGCGCCGCCTCCCTGGGCCTGGATGGCAGCGAGCAGTACACCATTCGCGGTATAAGCGAAGGCCTGGAGCCCGGCAAGGTCCTCCAGGCCCAGGCCCAAAAAGCGGACGGCAGCACGGTAGATTTCTCCCTGACCGCCCGCCTGGATTCGCCCATTGAAGTGGAATACTACCGCAACGAAGGAATTCTGCAGTATGTCCTGCGGCAGTTCCTTAAAAAGTAGGAGTGCTCATCCATGAATTTCTTTAACGGCCTAGCATAGGTATTCCACACTTTAACGGCGGCATCAAATCAACAAAGAAGGTGAAAAGGAGGAAGCACGTTCTTTTATAATAAATTGGTAAGCCCTTGCCTTTCTGCAAGATGCTTCTTTTACAATGGAGCTTTTGGTGGAGAAAAGGTGCCTACCATAATCTGGATAGGTGGTAGCTCTGAATACTCTTCCTACCTTTTTGCTGCAGCCCAAACAAGTATTGCAAGCGACCTCGTACCCACGGGGTCGATCCTTCATAACTTTCTCCTTTTCAGTATTTAGCCCCCTAAATCTCCCCAAGGGGGACTTCCCGCCGCGGCTGGCCCGCTGGCCTTTTGTTTCATGGAAGCTTGCCGCTCGTAACTGAAATAATTTGATGGGGTAGCAGGTGTTAAGCCCCCTTGGGGGGTTTGGGGGCCTTTATAGCTGAGTGAGCGTAAACGCCCCAAACTTCTGTAAACCAACTCTTCCCGTCTAAAATCCAAAAGCGAAGCGATCTAAGGTCTAATATCTACCCCGCACCAGTTAAACACTTACCCAATTTAACGATTCAACCTCATCGAGCGCGGCAATCAATCATCTAACCAAACATATAACTACTTACCATTCAGCAACCTGATAATTTCGCAGCAGAGGGCCTTCTGCGGCACTAATAAGCTCTTTGTAATCCCTACCTAGTTAGTCGACCTAACCATTTTCATACTTTTTTGCTGCAGCCCAAAAAAGTATTGCAACCGATCCCTTGGGTATGGAGGAGCGTTTCCCTCCTTTTTGTAGTTAAGCACTGAAATCTTGGGCATACTTTCGTGCGTATCTAAATTTTGGTCATATTTGAAATATTAAATCGTTGATCATAAAGCCCTTCGACTCCGCTCAGGGCGCCAGACGGGTGGAGCTTTTCTAAACCTTTGTGATGAAAACGGCGCTTGACTGGGCTGAGCGGAGTCGAAGCCCCTCCCCAGTGCTTCGTCTACTAGTTATACCGGCAGTACATGGTGCGGCAGTGCCGCTCCAGGGGGACTCTCATATCACAAGCCTAATAACTTCCTAACATTCCGCAAGCTGAACCCTTTTGGAAAGTGAGACTTTAAACCGCGTCTGGCCCGCCCGAGTTCTGTTTCCTGGAAGCCTGGGTCTCGGGATTGCTTGCTTTTGATGGGGTAGCAGGTGTTAAGCCCCCTTGGGGGGTTTGGGGGCCTTTATAGCTGAGTGAGCGTAAACGCCCCAAACTTCTGTAAACCAACTCTTCCATTCTAAAGTCCAAAAACGCAGCGATCGCAGTTCCCATATCTACCTCCTCACCCCCCACACCAGTTAAACAGTTACCCAGTTCAACAATTTAACCTCATCAAGCGCAGCGATCTAATATCTCTCAACGATGTGCCTCCTCCGTGTTCTCTGTGCCTTCTCCGTGGTTCTCTGTGACAATAAAAGGGAGCGCCAGCGACCACTACAGAACCACTAGCAGCCTAAAATCCAAAAGCGCAGCGATCTAAGATCCCATATCTACCTCCTCACCCCCCGCCCTAATTAAACAGTTACCCAGTTTAACGATTCAACCTCATGTGGAAATAGCCGTATACGTTTGGTCGATGAAGGAAGGGTAACAGCATAATTGTCTTGTACAAATCTTGAACTTGCGTAAAAAGGCAGCCAAGGCTTATTTCCCAAAACCTCCCAAAATTTCCCAAAACCTCCCAAATAAATTGTTTTCAATCACGAGCTATTGAACCTAATCGGATGAAAATTTAATTTCGTGCTTCAAATAAAAGATGTAAAGTATCGATAAAGCTAGCTGTAGCTAACAGCCATTAAATGAAGCCGAGGATCTTTATAGTCCTCATTAAATAAACTAATTGTATGAATTATAGAGCAACCCTATTAGCCATACTCTGGTGTAGCCTGGGCCTGGCCCAAGAGTTCTACATCG
>JAVLBR010000169.1:0-4419 GCA_031581125.1 Schleiferiaceae bacterium
GGAGGAAAACCCTAAATTTCCGCCATGAAGCTGCTTGAAATCGAAAAGGTAAGCGCTTACTACGGTCGCCACCCGGCCCTAAATGAGCTTTCGCTCACCCTGGAAGCGGGCAGTTTTACCGCGCTGCTGGGCCCCAATGGCGCCGGAAAAAGCACCCTGCTGCGCATTATGGCGGGCCTGCAAAAACCCGCTGAGGGTTCCCTCCGCTGGACGCCCCAAAAACCGCGCCTGGGCTACCTGCCCGAGGAAAGGGGCTTGTATCCCCATCAAAAAGTGGCCGAGCAATTAATATACATGGGCCGGCTGCGCGGGATGAGCCGAGCAGACGCCCAGGCGGCCGTCAAGTTCTGGCTGGAGCGTTTGGGCATGGGGCCTTTGGCCAAACGTAAACCCGGCCAACTTAGTAAAGGACAGGCCCAGAAGGTACAATTTGCCATGGCGCTCTTGGGCGGTCCCTCTTTCCTCATCCTGGATGAGCCCTTTAGCGGCTTTGACCCCCTGGCAAGTGCCGATATCCAGGCCATCATAGCCGAACAACATAAAAAAGGTACCACCCTGCTCATGGCCACCCACCGCCTGGAAACGGCCGAAGCCCTCTGCAGCCATACCGCCCTCCTCCACCAGGGCCGCATTCTCCAGGCAGGCCGCACCCAGGCGCTTCTGGAAAACGAGCGCGGGCCCCAAGCCCTCCGACGCTATTTCTTAGCCCAACTGAAAGCCGCATGAAAAAATGGGGCCTCATATACCGCAAAGAATGCCAGCTCCGTCTCCGGCAGCCGGGCTTCTGGCTGGTAGCCCTGCTGGGGCCCGTCGTGGCGGCGCTTCTCTTTTCCCTGCCGGGCTATTTTAAAAATCAGCCCACCCAGCAACGGGTCATTACCGTTCTGGACCAATCGCTGCTGCTCAATTTTGAAAAGGGCAACCAGCGCTACCGCTTTCGCTACCTCCCGCCCGCCCGTTTTAGCCCCCAGGAGGCTTACGACTACCACCTTAAAAAGGGGGATTATGCCTTTCTCCACGTACCGAAAAGCACCGGGGGCGACCCTGATTTTGTGGCGCGCAATACCCGCCTCATCCGCCGGGGAGCGCTAGCCGCCGGCGTAGCTACCTACGTGGAAACCCAGCTGGAAAAGTACATTCAGCGGGAAAAACTCAAGGCCCTGGGGGTACCGCCGGCACAGCTGGCCCAGGTAGCCACACGGGTAAACCTCAAGGTGCTGAATACCGAAACGGGCCGCATGAGCCAGGGCGACCGGGCGCAACGTTTGGGCCTGGGATTTGGCATGGCGGGCCTTCTGGCACTTTTTGTGCTCATTTTTGCCCAGCAGGCCCAGCGCAGCTTAGGGCGGGAGCAGCAGCACAAGCTGGCCGAAATCACCGCGCTGGCGGTGCGGCCGCATCAACTTTTTGCCGGCAAACTGTTGAGCGTACTCAGCCTTGCTGCCGGGCAATTTGTGCTGTGGCTGGGCATCGGCTGGTTGTCTTACGAGGGGCTGCAAAGCTTACTGAGCCCCCAGGCGGATTTTGCCCGGGATAGTTTGCGCTGGCTTGGCCAGGCCGATCTCGGAACGCTAGCGCTTTGGTGGGGCTTGCTCACCCTGGGCACTTATCTGTTGTACGCGGGCCTTTACCTGGGCCTGAGCAGTTGGCTGGGCCACTCCAGACGCAGCGGCCTTTTCCTGGGCCTAATTCTGCTAACCGCCGTGGGCCTGGTTTACCCGGCCGTGTACCAACCCGATGCCGGGTTTACCGGTTTTTTCTCTTACTTCCCCCTTAGTGCCGGTCCCGTATTACTGGGCCGGCTCCCCTTTGACCTGGCCCTGCCCCTCTTGCTCCAGAGTATGGCCTTGCTTTACGGCAGTGCTTTGCTAGGACTTGCCCTGGGCGCATGGCTTTACCAGCGGCATTTTTTTCGCCCCAGGACGGGCGCTGCCGCCAATTGATTACATTTAAGCCCCTTTCCGTGCTCAAGCCCTACTCTCTATGATCCGCGCCGTAATCGATTGTGGTACCAATACCTTTAACCTTTTGATCTGGGACACCCGCCGCGAGCAGTATCTGCACCGGGAAAAATACCCGGTACGCCTGGGAGAAGGCGGACAAAAAGAAAAGATCATCTCTCCGGAGGCCCAGTCAAGGGCGCTCAAAACCCTCCAAAAATACCAGGAACAGGCCCAAAAATGGGGCGCTGATAGCATTACGGTGGTCGGCACGGCCATGATCCGGGAAGCACGCAATGGCGGCGATTTGGTCCGGGCCGTGAAAAAAGAAACGGGCCTTAGCCTCCAGGTGATAGATGGCCAGCGAGAGGCGGCCCTTATCCTGCAAGGCGTCCAGCAGGCCATGCCCCTTCCCCGGGATAGCTGCCTAATCATGGATATTGGGGGTGGCAGCACGGAATTCATTTGGCTGAAAGCCCAAAAAGCGCAATACCTGGCTTCCTTCCCCCTGGGAAGTAGCTTGCTACTGGAAAAATGCCGCCCCAGCGACCCCATAGAACCCGCCGAAATAGAGGCAATGGAAAACTTCATAGCCGCCACCCTGGCGCCCCTACTGAGCCAGGTCCGGGGCGCGGCGCCGGTGACGCTCATCGGGAGCAGTGGTTCCTTTGATACCCTGGCGCAGATGTGCGCCCTGCGTTTTAAAACCTGGCCCTGGCAGGCAGAAGATCGCTCCTATACTTTTGCGCTCCCGGAGTACCACGAAA
Organism: Schleiferiaceae bacterium; assembly: GCA_031581125.1. Taxonomy (GTDB): domain Bacteria; phylum Bacteroidota; class Bacteroidia; order Flavobacteriales; family Schleiferiaceae; genus CAJXMS01. The sequence continues at coordinate 2,708 of JAVLBR010000169.1, forward strand.
TGGCCCGCCTAATGCTGACCCAAAACCTGGAAGAGCGGCTGCACACCCCCGGAATGATCCCCATGCGGGCAGACATGATCGTTCCGGCCTGTGTGCTGATTAATTTTATCATCAAACGGATGGGCATCCAAACCCTGATGCAATGTAGCTATGCGCTCAAAGAGGGCGTATTTTACAGCCTTGAAAACGAACCTCATTTATGGCCAAAATCCTAATCATAGAAGACGAAAAAGCCATTCGCAATGTGCTGGGCAATATCCTCAAAGAAGAGGACGAAAAAACGGCAATAATGGAAGCCGCCACGGGTAAGGAAGGGCTGAATCTGCTGGCGAAGCAGGAACCTGAGCTGGTGCTTTGCGACATTAAAATGCCCGGCATGGATGGCATGGAAGTGCTGGAAGCCATCCGCGAGCGCCAGCCGGATACGGCGGTGATCATGATCTCGGGGCATGGCGATATAGACACGGCGGTAAACTGCATGAAAATGGGCGCGTATGACTACATCGCCAAGCCGCCTGACCTCAACCGCCTTATCCAAACGGTACGCAATGCGCTGGACCGGCGCGAATTGGTGCAGGAGAATAAAACCCTAAAAAAGAAAATAAGTAAGCAGTACCAGATGGTGGGCCAGTCGGCCGCGCTCCAAGAGGTGCAGGAGCTCATCGATAAGGTAGCCCCTACCGATGCCCGCGTCCTGATCACGGGCCCCAACGGCACCGGCAAAGAGCTGGTAGCCCACGGTATTCACCAGAAAAGCGAACGCAGCCGCAAAGCCATGGTAGAGGTCAACTGCGCCGCTATCCCGGCCGAACTGATCGAAAGCGAGCTTTTTGGTCACAAAAAAGGCGCTTTTACCTCGGCGGTAAAGGACCGCAAAGGAAAATTTGAAACGGCCCACCAGGGCACGCTCTTTCTGGACGAGATAGGCGATATGAGCCTATCGGCCCAAAGCAAGGTATTGCGCGCGCTGCAGGAGGGAAAGATAACCCCGGTAGGGGGCGACAAAGAAATAAAAGTAGATGTGCGCGTACTGGCGGCTACCAATAAAGACCTTGAGGAAGAAATCAAACAAGGGCGCTTCCGGGAGGACTTATACCATCGCCTGAGCGTGATCTTAATCCGGGTACCGGCCTTGCGAGAGCGCACCGATGATATTCCGGAGCTGGCCACTTACTTTGCCCAAACCATTGCCAGGGAAAACGGTAGTTCCCCGGTAGATTTTCAACAGAACGCGCTCAAGGCCCTACAAGAAATGGATTATCCGGGCAACATCCGGGAACTGCGAAACGTAGTAGAACGCTTACTTATTCTGGGGAGCAAACCCATTACGGCAGAGGATGTAAAGCGCTATGCCAGCAAATAAATCCAGGCAGCGCAAGCCGGGCCAGGTATGGCTCGAAGGAGTGGCCCTTAATGCCAAGCCTAAGCCGCTCCCCTGGAGGGAGTGAAATAGCGACCTATCTGTCTTTAAGTCTATTGGATTTATAAATTTTCTAATAATTTTATGGCGTAATCTAAAAACCTTCAGCCTTTACGGCCCATCCTACTCTTAAACGATAACCCCATCGACCTGATGATCCACGAAAAATTGGCCAGGCGGATGGGGAGTGAAACAAAACACATAATCCCCTAGCATACTACAAGTTGATTCCCTTTCGATAGAGGTGTTTTGTGGTGCTAATGAGCCCATTGCAATCCCTGGACAGAAAGTT
>JAVLBR010000170.1:0-4400 GCA_031581125.1 Schleiferiaceae bacterium
AAAAAAGCGGAGTTTACTAAGGTAAATGAGCATTTTTTGGGCAAGCGTAACGAAGCTGACCGACTTTATAGACAGACATTAGCTAAGGAGCCACAGCGCTTACTTCAAAGCGTACCTGGCGGAGATCGTCCCAAAAGCGCCCGTAGCTTTTGCCCACCACTTCCGGGTTCTCGATTTCGATGGGCCCCAGGAGAGCCAGGGGAGCCAGGGCCATGGCCATGCGATGGTCGCCGTAGGTTTCAAAGCGACAGCCCGCCACCGATTGGCAGCCCCGCCCCAGCCGGAGGTAATCTTCCCCCAGCTCTACCTGGGCCCCCGTTTTTTCCAGTTCATTGCGCAGAGCGGCCAGCCTATCCGTTTCCTTGTGCCGCAGCGTTTGAAGGCCCTTAATGGTAACCGGCCATTGCCGAGCGGCGTATACCACGGCCAGGGTTTGGGCCAGGTCGGGATTGTGCACCAGGTTAATCTCCTCTGGCGGGTGCGGACTACCGCCCGGTCGCAATCTAAATCCAGCCCCGATAAAGTGCGCCTCTACCCCCAGCGGGGCAAAAAGATTGGCCACAAAACTGTCCCCCTGCAGGCTATGCTGCCGGAACCCGGGTAGGAAAAGCTCCGCCCGGGAGGCCAGGCAGGCCATGGCAAACCAATAAGAAGCGGCGCTCCAGTCGGGTTCTACCGCGTACCGACCGGGCGGATCCCAGGCGGCCGGGCGCGTGGGAATCTCGATCTGGTAGCCGGTGATGTGAACCGTTAAGCCCAGCCGGCGCATGAGGTGGGCCGTAAGGTAGATATATGGCGTGGACACCGAAAAGCCCGGGATATGCAGCGAAAGGCCCGCGGGCAGGGAGGGGCCTATCATCATCAGCGCGCTGATGTACTGGCTGCTGAGGCGCCCATCTACCTCCACCGCGCCCCCTTGCAATTGGGCGCCTTCAATGGCCAGGGGCGGATAGCCCTCCTTACCCAGATAGCGGATGCGAGCTCCCAGGGCGCGCAGGGCTTCTACCAGCGGTGCTATGGGCCGTTCTTCCATCCGGGCACTGCCCACCAGGCGCCAGCTGCCCGGGGTGGTGGCCAGCAGGGCGGTGAGAAAACGATAAGCGGTACCCGCCTCGCCAGCCTTAATTTCGGTGCGCTTGCCCATCTGGCTCAGGGCTTCTTGGAGTACGGCCGTGTCACTGCTGGTAGATAGGTAGCTGAGCTCCGCCCCGGGCGCATAGAGGTGACGCAAGATCAAGAGCCGGTTGGCCTCACTTTTGCTCCCGGGGATGGCTATTTTGCCCAGGATACGCCCGGTAGGATGGCTTAATTTATAGCGCATGTCCCGCTCGTACTTTTTCCAGGGCCGCCCGGAGTTCTGCCGCTGGCAGGCTTATATCTGTTTGGGCTTCGCCCAAATGAGGGAGCAATACCATTCGTATTTCCGTCCCTTTATTTTTCTTGTCGCCGCGAAGCAGCGCTTCCAGTGCCGCCCAGGGCGCCGGTACGGTGGGCCAGGGATAGTCCGCCCGGAGGCGTTGAAGGGCCTCCTCGGCTTCCCCCGGGGACAGGCCCAGGTGTTTTACGGAAAGGGCCAGCGCCACCTGCAGGCCCAGGGCTACCGCGTGGCCATGCCGCAGGGGCTGCTCCGTGCGGGCATAATAACTTTCCAGGGCATGGCCCAGCGTATGGCCCAGGTTGAGTTTTTTGCGCGGGCCTTGCTCCCGGGGATCTTCGGCTACTACCGCCTGTTTGAGGGCTAGGGTACGCCACAATAATTCGAGCGGCATGCGCCGCTGCTCAAAGTCCACAGCCGCCACCGCATGAAAATGGGCCGCATCTCCCATAAGGCCGTGCTTGAGCATTTCCGCCCGGCCGGAATACCACTCGGCCGGCGGGAGCGTGTCGAGAAAGGCCGGGCGGATGAGCACAGCGGCTGGCGCTGCAAACACCCCTACCCGGTTTTTGGCGCCGCTGTGGTTGATGCCTGTTTTGCCCCCCACCGCCGCATCGGCCATGGCCAGTAAGGAAGTAGGTACCTGCACAAAGGGAATACCCCGCATGTAGGTAGCCGCCAGCAGGCCACCCAGGTCGGTAGTGATGCCGCCGCCTACGTTGATCAGCAGGCTGTGGCGGTCTGCCCCGGCCTGACTGAGGGCACTCCACAGGAGCTGAAGTTGATGGTTGCTCTTGCTTGCTTCACCCGGTGGTATAAGGAGTACTTGGGCGCTGGCCAGGAAGGGCACATTTGGCCGCCAGGCCTGAAAACAGTGGTGGTAGGTATGCTGATCACATAGGACGAAAACCTGGCTGAAGGACTGACTTTCAGCCCATTTTTGCAGCCAGGCGTCGGCCTCGTGGGCAAAGTAAATGTTCTTAATTTCGGGCGGCTGAATCATGTGCGGAAAACAGGGCTGGAAAGGTAGCAAAACAAGCCCATTCCGCGGGTAGTTCAGTTTTGCAGTAAACCCTTCACGATGATCAATTTTAACGATACGAAAACAGCCTTTGCGCTGAAAAGCGATGCGCAGCTACGGAAGGCTTCCTGGCTTTTTAGGCTGGTGGCCAGCAAGAGCCTGGTGGGCCTGGGCAAGAAGGCGGCCGGCCTGGCCATGAAGCTGCGCCTGCCCATCCGCGAGGTGGTAAAACAGACGGTGTACGACCAGTTTGTGGGCGGCGAAACCATTGATGAGTGCGAGGAGATCATCAAAAAAATGCTGGAGCACAATGTGTATTCGCTCCTGGATTATTCGATTGAAGGCAAGGAAACGGATGCCGATTTTGACCGGACCAAAGACAAGATCGTGCAAACGATCAAATACGGGGCCTCGCACGAAGGGGTGCCCTTTGCGGTTTTTAAGCCTACGGGAGTGGCCCGTTTTGCCATTCTGGAAAAATACAGCGCTGGCAAGCCCCTTTCAGAATTTGAGAGCCGGGCCTGGTCGCGCGCCAAAAACCGGATCGAAGAAATTTGCTACACGGCCTACAAATTTGGCCTCAAAGTGATGATCGATGCGGAAGAAACCTGGATCCAAAAAGCCATAGATGACGTAACCCGGGAAATGATGGAGCGCTTCAATCAGAAGGAAACGGTGATCTACAACACCCTCCAGATGTACCGCCGCGACCGGCTGGAATACCTTCAGGAGAGCCTGGAAATGGCCCGCCAAAAAGGCTATCACCTGGGGGTAAAATTCGTGCGCGGCGCCTACATGGAAAAAGAACGGCAAAGGGCCCGGGAACTGGGCTACCCAGACCCCATAAATCCTACCAAAGAAGCCAGCGATAAAATGTATAATGAGGGCCTGCGCTTTGCCATAGACCACGTAAATGAGATCAGCTTCGTGGCGGGCAGTCATAACGAACAAAGCTCGCAACTCCTGGCCCAGCTCATGGATGAAAAAGGACTGGACCGCAACGACCGCCGCATCTGGTTTAGCCAGCTCTACGGCATGAGCGATAACCTAAGCTTCAACCTGGCCGAGGCGGGGTACAATGTGGTCAAATACCTCCCCTTTGGCCCCGTGGCCGAAACCTTGCCCTACCTCATCCGCCGGGCGGAGGAAAACTCGGCCGCGGGTGGGCAAACCAGCCGGGAGCTCAACCTCATCGAAAAAGAGCTCCACCGCCGGGGCATCGAATAGGTGCGAGGCTTTGCCCTACCTTTGTGCTTGTGGATGATAAAGCCCAAAACTGGCAAGACCTCCGGGCCGGCGATGCCCATTACAAGGCCTACGTAGGGCCGCCCAAAAAGTACGACTTGCTGGGGGCCTTGCAGTTTACCCTGCTCACTGCCGCCGGCCTGCGCAGCCACCACCGCCTGTGCGATATAGGCTGCGGTTCTCTCCGCGCCGGTAAGTTGCTTATCCCCTATCTGGAGGCGGAGCGCTACTACGGAATAGACCCCGAGCGCTGGCTGGTAGAGGAGGTGACCCAGGAAGAGCTGGGCCGGGAATTACTGCGCCTTAAGGCGCCCCGCTTTCACTACTCAAGTCGATTTGATCTGGCGGCCTTCGGCCAAAAGTTTGATTTCCTGCTGGCGCAATCCGTCTTCTCTCATGCGGCCCCCCACCAAATAAACACCTGCCTGCAAGCGGCGGCCCGGGTCATGGAGCCACAGAGTTATTTCCTGGCCACCTTTATGCCCGGTGCGGAAGACTATACGGGCTCGGAATGGGTGTACCCGGGCTGCGTTACCTACCGCCAGGCTACCATCCAGGCTATGGCAGAAGCAGCCGGATTGACGGCTTTCCCCACGGACTGGCCCCATCCCAACGGCCAGCAGTGGTACCTGCTGACCCCAAAACGGGCGGGCGGCGAGGCGCCAGACATTTGCCAGTTTTCCCTGGAAAACTATGCCTACGAAGCCCCACCCTCCCCCGCCGAACCCAGCCTGTGGGAAAAGCTAAAGTACCACTGGA
>JAVLBR010000171.1:0-4263 GCA_031581125.1 Schleiferiaceae bacterium
GTGCAGAGTACATCAGGTACTACCCCCCAATGCCTAAAAGCAAACAGCTCGCCCGTACGGCCCATACCACTCTGGATCTCATCAAAGATAAGCAGGGCCCCGGTCTCGTCACAGCGGTGGCGCAGCTCCTGCAGGAAAGCGCGCTCGGGTATACGAATGCCGGCATCCCCCTGGATGGGTTCTACAATCACCGCCGCGGTTTTTGCGGTGATGGCGGCTTTTAAGGGAGCTACCTGACCAAAAGGCAAAAAGCGCACATCGGGCAGGAGCGGCCTAAAAGCCCGCTTTTTCGCCTCATTGCCGGACACACTTAAAGCGCCATGCGTACTGCCGTGGTAGCTACCGCGAAAAGAGATGATCTCACTGCGCCCCGTCACCCGTTTGCCCAGCTTGAGGGCGCCCTCGATGGCCTCGGCGCCGCTATTGGTAAAATAACAAGTTTCCAGGGGCGCGGGAAGGCGCTCAGTCAGCGCTTCCGCCAGGTCATTCACCGGCGACTGGATATACTCTCCGTACACCATTACGTGCAGGTGGCGCTCTACTTGCTCATGGATGGCCTTTTTTACCTGGGGGTGCCCGTGCCCTAAATTGCTTACCGCCACCCCCGCTATCAGGTCCAGATAGGCTTTATCCTGGCTATCGTAAAGCCAGCTCCCCTCTGCCCGGGCTATTTCCAATCCCAGGGGAAAAGGAGTGGTGGGAGCTAGATGTTGGTCAAAAACTTCGCGAGGACGGCGGGCCATGGGGCAAAATTAGTTTATAGCGCCCAGCAGAAACCAGGCATATAGGCCGAAACGCGCCAAGCGGAAAGATTCGGACCAGCTAAATTCCCGCCAGCGCATGCCCGAAGTGCCGGCCACCACGCAGATGGGCGAAAAAGGCAAGGGCGTAAGCGAAGAAATGATCACCAGCATCCGGCCAAACTTGCGAAAGGTTTCGAACTGTTCTGCAAAGCGGCGTTCTACCCGCTTGCGTACCCAAGGCACCCGTTGCAACCATCTGCCCGTCCAGTAAGAGACCTGTCCGCCGCTGTAACTAAGCACCGCCAGCAAAGCCACCAGCCACCAGGTATGGTCTAGCAAGCCCGTCCAAATGATAAAAGCATCCGGGGGTAAAAAGCCCATAAAACTCTCACTCACAAAGAATATGGCAAATACAATCCACAGCGGAAAATTATCAAAGACCGGCCCCAGCAAGGCCTTGGGATCCACCACAAAATGGTTGAAAAGCGCCACTACCAAGGCCAAAATAACAACCGACACTGCCAGCTTAAGGGTCGTTTGCCCCCAAAACTTATAGCGTCCCGTGCGCCTAAAGTAGTGGTGCGCCAGGCGTCCTTTTTCTTTAAAACCACGATTGGCCCGGCGCACCTTACCGATGCGGGCATTTCTTTTCCGGGCCATTAGGTGAGATTCCAATATTTCTTACAGATTTTTGATTACGCAGCTTAGCAAATACCTCGCCACATTCGAGAAGCTGGGGGCCGCTCTGCTTTTTTGGCGGTTTTATACATTTAGGGCCTTTAAAATTGCATTATGGCATCCCCTTCTCTTCCCGGTTATTGGCGTTATGTGGTAGCAGGCCTTTGGATTTTGCTATGCCTACTTCAAATCAATAGTCTTCCTGATATAACGCTACTTCCCCGCTGGGGGTTTGCCTGCGGGGTGGTTTTTCTTCTGGCGGCCGCTGGCTTCCAGCAGCTGCGCGCAGGCCCCATCCCCTTACTTCCCGGGCTTCTTATGCTGGCCTTTCTCCTGGCCCAGGCCCTGAGTATCACCCAAGCGGTCAATGCGGGCGAAGGAGCGGCCGTATGGGCTCGGTACGCCACCATGGGTGGCTACGCCGTGGTTTTTTGGGCGGCCTGCCGGCCAAATGTGCAAGAAGCCCCCTTCCTGTGGAAATCGCTCCTCCTAGTAGCCACCCTCGCCACCCTGCCTGCCCTCTTTAAGATGCTGGCGCTGCTTCAAAAAGGTACCTTCACGCAAGACATTTACGCCCTAAAAGGCCTTTTTAGTCATAAAAACCTACTGGCCTCCTTCCTGATGCTGCTATTCCCGCTCAGCTGGGGCGGCCGGCTTTACCTCAAAGGCAGCTGGCGTCCAGCGGCCCTGGTCTTAAGCTTGCTTATGCTCGCCATGCTTTTCCTCCTGCGCACCCGCGGGGTATGGCTGGCCACCTTCCTGGGCGGGGCCGCCGCCCTGCTTACCTACCTCCTGGCCCGAAAAGAAAGAGAAAAGCTGCCCTGGCCCCGCATAGCGCTGGGCTCCGGGCTGGCCCTGGTGCTCATGGTAGGGCTGCTGGGCCTGCCCCAAATCCGGAAAGGCTTTTTCGATAGCTCCAATATCCAAAAGCGCTTTGCCTTCTGGGAAAACAGCTGGGAGATGATCAGCGATAAACCTGCGCTGGGCGTGGGCGCGGGCAATTGGAAATTGCAGTTTCCCCGCCACGGCCTGGAAAAAGTAGACCACAGCACCATGCAGGGTATCACCCATATCCAGCGGCCCCACAATGACTTTCTCTGGGTATGGAGTGAGGCGGGCCCCCTTGCCCTGCTGGCCTACCTGGGCCTTTTCCTATGGGGGCTGCGCCGGGCTTGGCTCAATTATCGCCACCAAACGGATGCCAGGCAGGGCCAACTCCAATTGCTGCTCATCTGGTCGCTGGCCGCTTACGGCGTATTTTCTTTGGGCGATTTTCCACTGGAAAGAGCCCCCCATGGCATTCTTTTCCTAACGCTCCTGGGCCTCATTTACGCCGGCACCCCCGCGCCGCATAAAGAAAAAGAAATCAAAGGTAGCTGGCTGCCCGCCGTGGCGCTGGTCCTGAGCGCTGCCAGCCTTTACATCATGGCTTTTCGCTACGAAGGGCAAAAAGCAACCCCCGCCATTCAACAGGCCAATGCCCAGCAGAATGCCAGCGCCATCATTCCGGCAGTGAATAAAGCCGAAAACCGCTACTACACGGTAGATCTATATGCCAACCCGCTCCGCTATTACAGCAGCCTGGGCTATTTTGCGATGGGCCAAAGCCAAAAAGCTTACCAAGAGCTTCTGGCAGCGCGCCGGGCCGCCCCTTACAATATTTTGGTGCATTACAACCTGGCCAATTACCACGCGGGCCAAAACCAAGAACAGAAGGCCCTCCTCCAGTTGGACTCCGCCCTACAGATGGCCCCTAAATTTGAGCGGGCCCGCCGGCTGGAGGCCAAAATACACTTGGGGAAGCAACGCTTTGTGCAAGCCCTGGAAACCCTAAACCTGCACAATCCTTACAGCCAAAACCGGGAATACCTCCAGCTCATGGCCAATGCCCTGCGGGGAAGCCTCGCTGGCCATCCCCAGCACGGCCGTTTTGAACGCTTGATGAAGTACCTGCAAAAACGCCGTAGCAAGCTTCAGCAGCCCATGGACTACATTCGGGCCTACCGCAGCTACCGGCGGCAAACAGCCGGCACTTAGAGGAGACGCCGCCTGGTGTATTAGGGTGGCTATTTTACCTCCGGCGCCTGGCCCTGCGGTGGCCGGGCGGTTACCGCTTCTTTCCGGGCTTTTTCCAGCATTACCTCGTGGCCCTTTTTATCCTGGAGCATCTCTTGCAGCTCCGGCTCGCTTAAGCTTTGGCCCCGCTTAGCGGTGCCCGCTTCCATGATGTACACCCGGTAGCGGATATCCTTGCTGGGCGGGGTGGTTTGTAAATCGGAATCTTTTACCACAAATCCCAGGTAACCTACGCCGTAATACATGCTAAACTCCCGGGTGTAGTTGCCATAATTGATGGTGTTGGGCAGGGTATAAGCGGTTCCCTGATCGATGAGGTAGCCCATCACTACCGCGTTATCAAAAACGTACTGATCTATCTCGGGGGCATTAAATTCCAGGTAAAACTGAAAATCGGCATCCCCTTGATTGCCCAGGCCCAGCCAATCATTAGGCGAGGCGGTCACATTGATAACGGTAAAATCGGTTCCGGGACCGGCCGGCCCCTGAGGTCCTCGCGGACCGGGCGGGCCTTGGTTTTCTATGGTACAGCTCGCCAGGAAACCGAGGCCGAGTAGGGCAAAAAAGGAAAGAAAGCTTTTCATAAGAGCATACATTTCGTTCAGTCTATTCATTAATAAAATACCGTGCCAGAATAGGGCGCGGAATTATTTAATGTTTGTCCATACAGTCGAGCGTCTGTCCTAGAAAGTCCGCTAACAGCCTGCCCCGAAGGATTTCGGGGCCTGCCCCGACTTATTCGGGGAGGCGCGAGAGGACGATAAAA
>JAVLBR010000172.1:0-4244 GCA_031581125.1 Schleiferiaceae bacterium
GCTGAAATTTTGCGCATCAGCCCCTACATCGAGCCGAAGCTGCAGCCCATCCGCACTGGTGCTGGCGGGGATAGTAAGGAGGCTCACCGGGGAGCTGTCCAGGTCGCTAAAAAAGCTGCGCGGGTAGAGCCGCAAACGGTCCTTTTCGGTTGTATTAACCTGCCTAACCTGCGGCATAAAACTAGCGGTGCCCCCTGCCCGCTCATTATTTTCATTATCCACGTTTAAAACGGTAGCGGCTGCTTGGTAGCTGGCTGTGCCAGTGAATGTATTTGTGGGATCGCCTTTTACCGCTTTAAAATCTACGGTATAGGTATGCAAGCGCAAGGTGCCCGTGCGCTTCTGATCGAGCTGGATAAACTTATAGAGGCCTTCCTGGAAGTATAGCTGCAGCCCAAAGGCATGGCAGATGTCTTTTAGGCGGTGCAAGTGCGAGCGGTAGCGGTCATCCCCATCATTGTTTTCTTCCAGGTAAAGATCATTGGTGCTTTGGATGGCGTAGCGCCGAAGCGGATCGACCGTTACAGTGTAGGCATCATCCATGTCTTCCTCCCAGTACTGGGAGCTCACTTGCATGAAGGGGTCTCCCGCGCTATATAAGGCGGCCACCGGGCTTTGATTTAAGAAGTAGAGCATGTTATTAACGATAGGCCGCGTCATATCGCCCGGCACGGCGCCCCGTTCATTTTCCAAGCGCTTAAGGCCATCGGTGGCGCTTATTTTAAAAGCATAAGGCCGCCCGGCGCGCGGCAGCTCTACCTGCTCTGCCTGCACCACGCCAATAAAAAAAGCATCGCCATTGCGCTCCATATGCAAAAGATAGCGATTCTCATCGCCGGTGAGGGCATTTACAATTATGTCTTCCACCGCTTGGGTAGGCACTTCAAAGTAGGCGTCCATTTTGCCATAAAGAATAGGCACGTAGGGGTGCAAGTCACTATCGCCCTCGTACTGCAGGGTGGCCGCACGGCCGGCCACCTCCGTACCGCTGCCCGCCGCATTGGCCTGGGTGTCTATAAGGCTGATCGTGTAGTCATTGCCTTGGTAGTCTTTATAGCTGTAATGCAGCAGAGTAGCTAGCGCCATCGGTTGGTTTTGTTTTGTGAAACTTTTATGCCCGTCTGCAGCGTATCCCCCTGCAGGCGCATATCTCCCGCGGTGACGTGCAGCTTTTGCACGCCGCCCCCGCCGCGGAGTGTTATTGGGGATGATGCGGCCCGGGCCCTGGGGCACGAACACTTCCGGGCCCATCTCGCCTACCAAGCGGGGCGCGGCGTTCATATTCGCGCCCCCCGCGGCGCTTTTGCCCAAGTTAAGCCCCGTCATCCCGCCAAAAATTTGTTTAAAGCCGGCCCCAAAGCCACCGCCGCCAGCAGCGGCCCCTACCCCGATGGCACTCATAATGGCGGCCAGCACGGCGGCGGCCGCCGCAGCCGCCAGGAGGCGGGTAATAAGCTGCTTAATGCTGTCGATAATAGCCTGGAAAGGGTTTTGCCCGCCCTGCAGCAGCGTATTAAAAAAGCCCTGGAAGCCCTGCTGAATGCTGCCCACGATGGGCCGGAATTTCTGCAGGCTCTCCCGCCAGGGGCGGTAGGGGTCGGGATTGGCTTGTACGGCCTCGGTGTCTACGGGGTCCTTAACTTGCATGTCGGGCATTTGCATGCCACCCATAGATGCCAGACCGCGAGTATCAGGGGCGCTGACTTTAGCTACCTGTCGAGCGCTATCGGCCACCTTTTGCATATTGCTGGCCATGCTTTGCACGGCATTCTGCTCCTCTTCATCAAATAGGCCATCATTGTCTTTTAAGTAGCCTTGCAGCTTTTCTATTTGCGCATTCACGGCTTTGATGGCGTCTTCCTGATTTTGCGCGCCTTCGCTAGTCACATCTAGGGCAAACTGTGCCGCCCCACCAGCGCCAAAAACACCAGCTGCATTTTGTACAAAAATTGCCGCCTTTTCGCTAAAACTAGTACCTACTTGCTCAGCGCCCACTTTTAAATCAAGCAACTGCGATTCCAGCTCTGCTAGTTTGTTTTTAGCGGCTTTTACCTTGGCCTGTTTAAGCAGGCTGGCCGTGTAGTCATCGCTGGCCGTTTTAAGCTTTTCCAAATTTATTTTTTCCCCTTCCAGCACGCCGTTAAAGTCATCGCTTATGCCTTTTAGCTTTTGAACAGCTTTAAGACGGCGCTCTTTGCTCACTCTTTCGTTTTCAGCTATGCTTACCAGATTATTAACCTTGCTCACTTCTGTGCCTATGGTGCGATTGGCCCGCCGCCGCACATCGTTCATGGCTTCGGTTTTCTTTTTAGCCAGGTCCAGCTCGGTGTTTAGGTCTATAAAACCTTTTACCACGCCCGCCAGCACGGCTATGCCTATGGCTATGGCTCCGGCCGGACTAAAAAGTAGGCTGAAGCCGCGGGCCATTTGCGGCAAAATGCTAGTGACCATAAAGCCCAGCGCTGTCATTAATGGGCCTACCGCCGCTGTTAAACCTAAAATTTTAGTGATCGTCTCTTTGGTGCCGCGGTCAAGGTCCTGAAAGCGATGCACGAGGTCTTTTAAGCGGTTCACAAAGGGCCGGATGGCATCCGCTATAATGGCGCCAAACTGCTCCAGCAGGTCGCCCAGGCTGTTGTTTAGCTGCTTAAGCGGGCCTAGGCCATCCTGCGCCGCCACCTGGGCCTGGCCAAACATGCCATTCAGCATCTCGTGGGCCTTGGCGGCCCGTTCGCTCTGGTCTTCTATGCTGCGGAGGGTGGGGATGTAGCGATTTAGCATGGTAGTCTCCCCGTCCGCCAGGGCAGCGGTATAGCGGATCGCGCTCTTCTCGTTCATGCCAAAAGCGGCCGCGAGGCCGATGGCCTGCTTAGCGGCCGTCTGCGCCTGCTGGGCATTAAGGCCCATGCTGGTGGCCTGGGCCATCATGCTCAGCGTAGCCTCATCTCCCACGGTGCTCATGCCCTGTATCTCCGAGGCAAAGGCTTTGAGCTTAGGCATCTGCTTTTCCGCGTCCTGCCCGGTGGCGCGGAGGGCAGAGGCAAGGCGCATCTCGGCCTGTATCTGCTCATCGAAGACCTGCAGCGCCCGGCCGCCCATCAGGGCTAGTGGGGCCGAGAAGGCGGCGGTCATGGTCTTCCCGGCCTTCTGCATGTCTTTGCCAAATTTTTTGACCTTCTTGGTCGCGCGCTGCATTTTGGAGCTAAACTCCTTCATGTCCACGCCGAAGCGGATGTTTACCGATGCCAGTGCCATATCCTTCTATTTTACACCCGCCACTCGATCTGCCGGGCCAGTTGTGCTTTACGTTTTATCTCTTCCGGGTCCTGCTTCTTGGAGGGCCCGGTTTTAATGCCAAAGTCGCTGGGCTTTACCAGCCTTTTCATATTTCCAGAGGCGTTCATCAGGTGCACCGTCTGCTCCACCAGGAGCGTGCGGCGCAGCTCCGCCTCTTCCTTCTGCTGCGTGCGCCAGCCGTCCAATGCGGCCCAGAGGTCCACCACGGGCGTGTCCATAAAGTCGGCATAGCGCATGCCCATGCGGCCTACGAATATGCGCACCCACTCGCGCCAGATATCTACGCTTCCGCGGGTGGGTTCTTTCCCGGGCTTTCGCCCTCCGCTTCGGATTCGGCGTCGTCGTTCATGGCCTGCATCATCTCTTCGAGGGCCTTCTGCACCACGTTAAGGGCTTTCCAGCCTTCGGGGCGGTCCATCCAGTCCTCAAAGTGCTCGCGCGTCCATTCCGGGTACAGGCCATTGTGGCTGGCGCGGTAGCCGCTGCGCAGGCCGTGGAAGAGGAGCACTTCCATGTCGGCCATGCTCAGGCTTTCCAGGCTGTCGAAGCCTTTATTGGTCTCACTCATCCAGAGACTCACCACGCGGGGCGTCACCTGCAGGGGGCGTTTTTCGTTTCCTAAGTTTACGTAGTTCATGATCGTGGGGGTTTTTAGTTTTAGGCCTGGCGGCCAAATGTGTTTTAGGTAGATAGCGAGGATACCGGCCCACCCGGAGGCGGTGCCGGCACCCTCACATCATGTCCTTGCTAGCTTACAGCGCTGCTGCTCAAGGCACCGGTGCCCTGGAAGGTGATGCTGTACGTCTGCGTTTCGCCGGTGCCGGCGCTCAGCTCAAAGCTGGTCACGAAGGCCTGGCCACTGTACTGATAGTCACCGCTTACCTCGCTGGTGAAGCGGAGGTCTATCTTAGTACGGCTGCCCAGCAAATCCTCCAGATCGTTGGGCT
>JAVLBR010000008.1:0-31268 GCA_031581125.1 Schleiferiaceae bacterium
AGAGCGCCAGTGCGAAAGTGGTGCCAAGGTACAGCATCTGCCGCAATGGCATAGCTTTTCGACTCTGCTCAGGGCCCTTCGACGCCGCTCAGGGCGTCACACGAGAGGAGCTTTCCTAGACCTTAGTGATGAAAACAAAGCTGACCGATTCTGTGGACAGACCCTAATCAAGGGCCAAGCAGCTTTCCCGGGAAGGTAACACATTTGGCCGGCAGGCCGCCCCAGCTCGCGGCTAGAGGGCGTCCCGCAGCTCGGCCAGGGCCTGCTTGATTTGGTGGAGGCGTTCTACCACCTGGGCGTTTTGGGCGGTATCATCCTTGTTCTGGCGAAGTTTTTCGCGGGCGCCTTTGAGGGTAAAGCCCCGCTCCTTCACCAGGTGATAGATGAGCTTGAGGTGCTCCAGGTCCTGGGGGGTGAAAAGCCGGTTTCCTTTGCGGTTTTTGCGCGGCTTGAGGATATCAAATTCTTGCTCCCAAAAGCGGATAAGCGAGGGATTTACCTGCAGCATTTGCGCTACTTCTCCGATGCTGTAATAGCGCTTTTCGCTGGTATCCGGCGCTGGTTGTTCCATTAGTCAAAGGATTGATTGCTTTGGCTACTCAGGGAGATGGCTTGTTGATACTCTTTGGGCGAAAGCTCGCCGTAGTAGAAGTTCATGGGGTTGAGCCGTTCCTGATCGCGGTGTACCTCGTAGTGGAGGTGGGGCCCGGTAGAGCGGCCGGAACTGCCTACGAAGCCTATTACTTCGCCGCGGCTTACCCGCTGTCCCTGGCGGACATTATAATCATTCAGGTGGGCATACACGGTGCGGTAGCCGTAGCCGTGATCTAGCCGGATATGGCGGCCGTACCCGCTGGAGTGATTGTCTGCCCGGATCACTTTACCATCGCCTGTGGCGTACACGGGGGTGCCGATGGGGGCGGAGAAATCCATGCCGTAGTGAAACTTCCGTGCTTTGGTAAAGGGATCGATCCGCCAGCCGTAGCCGGAGGCCGTGCGGCGTAAGTCCTCGTTGGGCACGGGCTGTATGGAGGGAATGGCTTCCAGTAATTTTTGCTTGTTTTCGGCCATATCTATGAGCTCCTGGTAGGACTTAGACTGGACGTACATGCGTTTGGAAAGCTTATCTACCCGGCGGGCGGTTTCTTTGATGAGTTCAGAGTTTTCGAAACCTTCTAGTTTTTCGTATCGATTGGCGCCCCCAAATCCGGCTTGGCGAACGGATTCGGGAATGGGTTCGGCTTCAAATACCACCCGGTAAATATTATCGTCCCGATCTTCCAGTTTGGCCACCACCTCATTGAGGTGATCGAGGCGCTGGTTTAGAATGCTGTACTGTAGTTTCATGTTTTCGAGCTCCCGGCGGAGGCGTTTTTCCTTGGGGGAGTCGATAAAATTATCGGCCACGAAGTAGAAAATAAGCCCCAGCAGGGTGGCGGAGGCCAGGTAGAGCAGGGTTTGGCGGGCCTGATAGGCGGCGCCTTTTTCTATTTTGCGGTAAGAAAGGGTTTTCGGGTCGTAGTAGTACTTAACCTTGGCCATTATGCTTAATTTTGACCGCTCCAGAGGCCCGTAGTGAGGGGCTTTTGGGGCAAAGCGCTAAGATAGGGCAATCTATCGGGATGCCCGGCCGGCGCTCTTTTTATATAATAAACAATCCGCTGTGCAAAGCACCTCTATGAGTGAAGCCTGGACCGCCCAAAGGGTACGCCAAACCTTTCTGGATTTTTTCCAACAGCGGGGGCACCTGGCCGTTTCTTCTGCCCCCATGGTACTGAAAGACGACCCCAGTCTGATGTTTACCAACGCCGGGATGAATCAATTTAAAGATGCCTTCCTGGGCCATGTAAAACCGCCGCATAGTAGGGTGGTGGACACCCAAAAGTGCCTCCGCGTATCGGGCAAGCACAACGACCTGGAAGAAGTAGGCCACGATACCTACCACCACACCATGTTTGAGATGCTGGGCAACTGGAGCTTTGGTGACTTTTTCAAGGCGGAAACCATCGCCTGGTCCTGGGAGCTGCTTACGGAGGTATACGGCCTGGATAAAGACCGCCTTTATGTAACGGTGTTTTGTGGCGACCAGGGCGACCAACTGGGCCGGGACAAGGAGGCGGCGACGGAGTGGCAGCGCTGGATAGCCCCGGAACGCATCCTGGACGGTGATAAAAGCGATAATTTTTGGGAAATGGGGGCCACGGGCCCTTGTGGTCCCTGTTCGGAAATTCACATAGACCTCCGCAGCGAGGCAGAACGCCAGGCCACCCCCGGGCAGGAGCTGGTAAATCAAGACCATCCCCTGGTGGTGGAGCTTTGGAACCTGGTATTTATGGAGTACCAGCGCATGGCCGATGGCCGGCTGGAACGGCTGCCCTTTAAGAATGTGGATACGGGTATGGGTTTTGAGCGCTTATGTATGGCGCTCCAGGGCGTTTATTCCAATTATGACACCGACGTTTTTACGCCCTTGCTTCAGCGCGTGGGGGAGCTGAGCCAGCACCGCTACGGCCAGCAAGAAGAAACCGACACCGCCATGCGGGTGGTAGCCGACCACGTGCGGGCCGTGGCCTTTGCCATAGCCGACGGCCAGCTGCCCGCCAACAATGGCGCGGGCTACGTGATCCGCCGGATCCTGCGGCGGGCTATCCGCTATGGCTATTCCTACCTCCAGCAGGCGCAGCCTTTTATTTATCGGCTGGTAGACCTGCTGCAGCAGGAAATGGGGCGACATTTCCCGGAATTGGAAAGCCAGCAGGAGCTCATCGAAAAGGTGATAAAGGAGGAAGAGCAGTCCTTTTTAAGGACGCTGGAGCAGGGCCTTCAAAGACTGGAACAAATCCTGGCGCAAAGCAAGGGGAAAGCCATTAGCGGCTCCGCTGTTTTTGAACTTTATGATACCTACGGTTTTCCGCCCGATCTCACCGCCTTGATCTTAAAGGAAAAGGGCTATAGCTACGATGAAGCGGGCTACCATACGGAAATGCGCAAGCAAAAAGAACGTGCCCGGGCCGCTACCCAGCAAGACACCGAGGACTGGGAAGTGCTGCGCGAAGATGACCAGGAGGAATTCGTAGGATACGACCAACTGGAAGCCCAGGTGCAGATAACCCGCTACCGGGAAGTAAAGACTAAAAAAGGCCGGCATTACCAGCTGGTCTTCAATCTTACCCCCTTCTATCCGGAGGGGGGCGGCCAGGTGGGCGACAGCGGCGAACTGCTGAACGGCGAGGAAAGTCTCGCCATTTTTGACACCAAGAAAGAGCATGGGCTCATCGTGCATCTCAGCAAAGATTTGCCCCAGAAAGTAGACGCTCCATTTAAGGCCCGGGTAAATCAGGACCGCCGCCACAGAGCCAGCCTCAACCACAGCGCCACCCACCTGCTGCACCAGGCCCTTCGCTCGGTGCTGGGTACGCATGTGGCCCAAAAGGGCTCCCTGGTGCACCCGGATTACCTCCGGTTTGACTTCAGCCACTTTAGCAAGCTCAGCGCGGCGGAACTGCGGCGGGTAGAAGATTTTGTAAACGAGCGCATCCTGGAAAACCTGCCCCGGCAAGAGTTTCGTCAGATTCCACAGCAAAAAGCGCTGGAAATGGGGGCCCTGGCCCTCTTTGGCGAAAAGTACGGCGACACCGTACGCGCCATTCAGTTTGGCGATAGCCTGGAGCTCTGCGGGGGCATTCACGTAGAAGCTACGGGCCAAATAGGTCTTTTTACGCTTACGAGTGAAGGAGCGGTAGCCTCCGGCGTGCGGCGGGTAGAAGCCCTCACGGGGCATGCCGCCCGCGCTTACCTCAATGTGCAGCGAGAGACGCTAAACCAACTGAGCCAAAGCCTGAAAAACCCGAAGGACCTGAGCAAAGCCGTAGAGCAACTCAAAACCGAAAATACGGAACTGCGTAAATTAGTGAGCGCTTACCAGAAAGAAGCGGCGCAGGTGGAGAAGCAGGCCTGGAAAGAGGCGCTAAGAGAAAAAGACGGGATGCAGCTATTGCTGCGCAAAACACATTTGGCCGCAGGCCCCCTTAAAGAAGTGCTGCTGCAGCTCCGCCAGGAGCAGCCCCAGCTGGTGGCGGTGGTAGCTACGGAAGACCAGGGTAAGGCGCAACTGGCGGTGGCGCTGGGTGATGAGGTCCTCCAAACAAAAAACTGGCAGGCCGGCCGGTGGATAAAAGAACTGGCGGCTGAAATCCGCGGCGGTGGCGGGGGGCAGCCGCAGTTTGCCATGGCGGGGGGCAGCTACCCGGCTGGTATAGAAAAAGCATTGGAAAAAGCGCAAAAAAACCTGACAACACCATGAAAAAAGCCCCCTTCCTCCTACTCCTGTTATTAAGTGCCTACGGTACGCTGGCACAAGAAGATAAGGACCGAAAGCGCAAGGATAAAGATGATGAGATCGTCTATTACACGGATAGCGACGTGAAAAACTTCCGCCTGGGGGTAGCCCTTAATGCTAACCCGGTAAATACTGATCTACGCCTGATCAATGATGACTTTGGCGAGGGCGGCGCGTTTACCGCCACGAATGATGAAGCCAGCGGCACCTGGAAGGTGAATTACCACCTGGACCTGATCTATGAACTCAGCAGCACCTTTGACCTCAGTGTAGGCTTCGGCTATGCCTACGGGGGCTATACGCTGGGCGACGTAGACTATTTTGGCGGGGGCCTAGACACCCTTGCCGCCGATTACCAGGTAGATGTGAGCATGTACACAGTGCCTGTTAAGATCAATTTTAACTCGTCTATTTCCGAGGTTTTTGACCTGGAGGTGGTGCCCATGATAGAGCTCAATTTTATAGACCGCTACCAGGGCCAATTTTTGGTAGCCGGCCAAGCGCCTCAGCCCCTGGGCAATGTGAACGATAGCTTGCAGAGCACCAATTATTCGGTAGGCATCATGGTGGGCGGCCAATACTGGGTGACCAATGACTTTGGCTTTTTTGTGCGGGGCGGCATCAAATATATGCTCAACCAGATGGTAGACATCGATGCCTTTCCGCGGGAAACCCTGCTCAACCTGGGCGCCAATGTAGGCGTGCGGTATAACTTTTAACGGCTTGCCTGGGCCCGCACTTCATCGGGGCCGGCGCCATCATTTGCCGTAAACTGGAGGTCTAGTAGGGTAAAATCCTCGTTGGCCGTGCCGTAACCAAAAAACTGAATCCCTTCGGAGCGCTGATTGGGTAAGTTAATGTCGGTACCATTTACCGTGGCGCTAACAGCGGTGCCGGATACGTTGTAAAGCCCTTTGATTAAAATATCGCCCTGGGCGCTGGTATCTTCCGTTATGGTCATGGTGTAAGATTGGGGGGCGCTAAAGCCGGTTTCTTCCATAACCTGCCAGGTGCCGTGATACTGCGCCGCTGGATCGGGAAAGAAGCTCTCGTCGGGATCTTCCACGCAAGCTCCTAACCAAAGGATAAGAAAAGCGGCGAGCAGCAAACGCTTAGGCGGAAAGTACGGCATAGGTGAAAGTTTAGAGCGACCTCAGGAAGGAGCGGCCTGATGATCAGGGAAGTTCGGTGG
This sequence comes from Schleiferiaceae bacterium, assembly GCA_031581125.1. Taxonomy (GTDB): domain Bacteria; phylum Bacteroidota; class Bacteroidia; order Flavobacteriales; family Schleiferiaceae; genus CAJXMS01. The sequence goes on from JAVLBR010000008.1 coordinate 5,532, forward strand.
TATCGATCCTTACGCTATCGGGGCGTTCGTAGTTCTGGTTAAGGGCCTTTACCACCGTTTCGGTGATGTCATAGGTGGGGTTGGCTGATAGGACGTCGCTGGAGGGATCTTTGGTGAGGATGAAATCAAGCTGGCGCGCGGCGCGAATGCTGTCCAGGACTACGGAAAGGTCATCACGCAAAAGCTGGGTGAGTTTTTCTTGCTGCTCGGCCAGTACTTGACTGCGCTCATTGCGGTACTGCATGAGTTGCTGCTGCTTGGCCTGCAGTTCTTGCTGGGCCTGCTGGAGCTGCTGCTGATTGAGCTGACCTGCTTGCTCCCGGAGAACGGTTACATTTTCTTGAAAGGCCTGGCTTTTTTGGTCCAGGTCTTGCTGTAGAGCACGGGCTTCTGTTTCCAGTTTGCTAAGCAGCTCCTGGTGATATTCATAACCCTGTACCAGGGAATCATACCGGATGTAGCCAATCCGCGCGGGCCCCATAGTACCATTGGTTAATTCAGAAGCAGCGGTGTCTTGGGCGGCGGTGGTATTTTGGGCTTGGCTTCCCGCGTAGCGATCAACGTAGAGGATGAGCACGGCCGCTATAAGCAGGAGTAAGAGGATGGGGGTTACCTTTTGCATGTAGAAATAATGTTTTATGGGCTACGGGGCAAAAATAGCTATTCCCCCTGGCATGGCGGGGGCATTTCTTTTTGGCTGATCCTCAAACAATTTCCCTTCCTTTTCCTTTTTTGAGGTATGCGATTAGCCACTTACTGGGAAGATGCTTATAAGATTTTGTTTGGGCCCAAGCTCAAAGAAAAGGTAGAGCGATTTATTGTGGGCTTGAGTATAGTGGGGTTTGGTATCCACCTGGCAGCCATAGCGCTTACGCAATGGGGGGTGATCAGGGCCACCGGGCCTTGGGAAAATTTCTTGACCAATCCCATTTCGGCCCTGTATACGCCCTTTTCCTTTATTCTTATATGGGAGGTGTATCTGCTTATCGAGCAGCTCCCGCGCTCCTTTACCAGCTCGGTACAAAAGCAATTTGAGATCATCGCTTTGATTTTAATTCGCCGGGTGTTTAAGGATATCTCCATGATTGATTTTAGCGGTACCTGGCTGCTCAGCGAGGAGCATTACAGCCTACTGGTAGATGTGGGGGTTTTTTTACTCCTATTCCTGCTCATTTACCTGTTCAAACGCCTGCGTGGCCAACTTCAGGGCTCCGAACAGGACAGCCGTTTCGAGCGCTTTATTCACTACAAGCGCCGGATCAGTGTGATACTGGTGCCCATGCTGGCTGGTTTGATCTTTTATGAGCTAGGCCGCTGGCTGGTGGAGTTATACTATTATCAGCAAGGCGAGATTGAAGTCCTCTCGGACGTGAATGCCATCTTCTACCACGACTTTTTCGTCATCCTCATAATGGTAGACGTACTGATCCTGCTGATTTCCCTGAATTTCATTCAGGGCTACAGCCAGCTGATTCGCAACAGCGGCTACATCGTAAGCACGGTTCTTATCCGGCTATCTTTCACCATCCAGGGGCAGTATAATTCCCTGCTCATCCTTTTGGGGGTAGGTTTTGGGGTGGCATTGCTGTGGATTTACAATATGGTGCGGCGGCAGGAAGGGGCCAGCTAGCAGCATATCCACTTCTTACTTTAAAAGCCGATTATACCGTTGGCCGGTTTCTGATCAAAGCAGTTTTGCCCACATTCTGTCTAATCGTGAGCTGTACTCGGCTCATGCTCCAGCACCCGAAGAAAGCTTGTGCTCATAACCGCATGTTTATCAAAAGCCATGGAGAAAATTCATAAGCTGGACCATGAAGCATCTCCATTGGCCTTGTAGCTACGGGCGAATACATAAAGCTTAGCCAATGTGGGGGGCTCACCATCAGTCCTACTTTGCGAACGACTCATTAGGGCTATGCAGCTTTCCTTGACGCCGCTTGGATGACTGCGGATTATTATTTCTGCCCGCTAAATTGGCGCCGCCCCGAGAGGTAGAGGGGGCAAAAAAAAACGGCCGACGCCTGGGGCATCGACCGTTTGTTATCAGATGGTGTTTTAACTGTTACAAAGAGCCGTCAGACGCTTAGAAACGGATTTCTAAGCCCGCATTAAAGTTGCGTGGCAGACCGAAAAACGCAGCCGCGTCGTCAGCGGTATGGTTGCCATCGAAGCTATTGAAGCGGCTATTATCAGTGGCATCCTGAATGTATTCCTCGTTAAAAAGGTTAAACACATGGGCAAAAAGCCGGAGGCTGTAATCCCCACTTTTAACTGGCACATTGTAGAAAGCGTGCAGATCTACCAGTCCGTAATTTGGCACCTGCCATGATTGGGTGGCGTTTCCATTGGCATCTACGTCGGTTTCATCCGTACGAGAAATAGGATCAAAAGCACTGTAAAACTTGGTATAGTAACGGAAATCTGCCTGGAGGGTAAAACCGGAAATGGGTTCTACAGAGGCGGTGGCGAACAATTGATTTTGGGGCGCATCACCAACTTTCAGGTCCTTAATATAAAGATTAAGAGCCGTATCGCGGGGCGAGCCGTTCACGTAGGTAGTGTAGGTAGCCTGTACGTTATCGGTAAACACCCAGTCACCCAGAGAGCCGCCAAAGGACAGTTTCACTTTATCGTTGGGTTGATAGGAACCAGAGAGCTCTATTCCCGTGTGCCGCTGCGCCAGACCGCCTATAAAGATAAAATCATCATCGCCATTTTGGCGGCGTACGTTTTGGGTGATGGTACGGTCATCCCACAGGGTGTAGTAAGCGTTGGCCGTAAGACCAAACTTATTGCCCATATAGTAGCTAGCGCCTAATTCTGCCGTGGTTACCTTTTCATTTTTAATATCATCATACACCACGCCAGCTCCGTCGTTTATGGCGTAATCAAAGATGGGATTCCGGGAAATGTAGCCTCCGTTGGCGTAGATATTTAAATCCTCAGTTAGCTGGTAAGAGGCCCCTCCTTTTAGTTGAAAACCGGGCAGGGCGTCCGTTTGAAGATTCAGGGCCTCACCGGTCTCCGGATCGAGGGCGAAGTAGTCGGTGTAATCATAGCTCACCACGGTGTAGCCTCCCATCCCAAAGAGGGTAAGCAGTTCCGTATCGTATTCCACTTGGGCGTAGCCCCCCAGCCAGCTTACTTGGTTGGTGTTGTTGTAGGCGATCTTTTCGCCAATGCCCTTCATGAAATCGTCATCAGTCTGATCGAAGTCGTTACCATCATAAACGAAGTAATCGCCGCCGAGTAAGTCCCGTACTTCTCGCCAGTGATCGATAGAGGCGTAGCGCCCATCAACGCCGATCTGATAAGTGAGCTCGTCGGAGGGCTGGATAAACAACTTGGAAATGACCCCGTAGGTACGCTGCTGGTTTACGCTATTTCGCATAATTCCGGTACTACGATTGAGGTCAGTATCGTAAGTGGGGTCAATATTATTTGAATTTTCAGCGATTTCAGCATTCCATTGACGCAGGCCCATACCCTGGAAAGAGTAGTCCGTATTTACGTCGCCATAGGTGCCGGTACCACCTCCTTTACCTCCACTCCAGTAGAAAACGTTACTCCAACTAACATTGGGACTGAAAGTGTGGTACCAGTTCAAATTAATCTGGGGTTTGTGATAAAAGTTTTCCCGCTCCATGAGGAAACTGTTATCATAGCGGTCCTCCTCGTATTGCCGATACATTTCAAAGTATTGCCGACCCGTGTAGGAAGGGTTAATGCCGTTATAGTTTTGATTGAAGTGACGTCCGGCCTCGCGATATTGCTGGAGCGCTCCTTGATCATAATCATCCAATGAGCGCGCGTATTCGTGGCTATAACGAGCGATGTTTTGCTGATAGAGGTTTTGCCCGTGACGCTGAGGAGCTCCTACGGCATGTAATTCTAGTTTGTCATTTTCCCCTGCCTTGAAGGAAGCACCCACATAGTAAGCCCAAGCATCGGTAAAGAGACCATTGTAGAAACCATCGCCGGTCTTACGTACCACATTAGCACTAATGGCATACTTATCATCAATCAAGCCGGTATTATACTGAAGAGTTGTTTTGGCAAAATTCCAACTACCCACCTCTTGGCGCAGGGAAACACTCTGAGACTGAGCTGCCGGGTCTGTAACGATGTTGATGGTACCTCCTACTGAGGGTACAGAGAGATTCACAGGGCTAATCCCCCGCTGCACTTGAATGGAAGAAGCCGCATCACCAAGGCCGTCCCAGTTGGACCAATAGACCCAGCCATTTTCCATATCGTTAACGGGAACGCCATTAATCATAACGGCGACGTTACGCTGATCAAATCCCCGAATATTTATTCGAGAGTCACCAGCTCCCCCTCCCTGATTGGTAGAATAAACCGAAGGGCTTATGTTTAGCACATTGGGTAAATCGCGGGAACCAAGATTCTTTTTGATTTCTTTTTTGTCCAGCTCGGCAAAAGTGAATGGGGATTCAGCGGTGCTTCGGGAAGCTATGACCTCTACTTCAGAGAGGGCAGCATCTCCGGCTTGCAACGCGATTTTACCTAAGTTAAGTCCTCCCTCCCTTACGGAGAAAGATTTTGTAAAAGGCTTAAAACCTACGAAAGTTATTTTAAGGGTGAAGTTTTGGGAAGGTAGCGCTAGCTCAAAGCCGCCTTGCTTGTCGGTCACAGTTCCAATGGCGGTACCTTTTATATAAACGTTAGCTCCAGGGAGTGACTCTCCTTCTTGGTCCACAACGGTGCCAGAAATCTTATTCTGGGCCGCAATCGTGGCAGTGGTTAATAATATCAGCAAGAAACTGCCGAAAACTCGGTAAATAAACTTCATAGCAATGGTTTTTTAGTTTGGATTTCAGCTTCAAAACTATATCCACTGCTTAAGCGAAAATTTATCCCGGCTTTACGTTTAGGTTAATAAAAACAATCGATTTTAATAATTTCGGTTAAACGATTGTAAACTTTAATCAGAGAGCTACCCTAAAGGTCAAGCCTTTTGCTCTGATTCTTAAATTACTGTGCTTGAGTCCTCTGAAAATATTTAAAAATGGCTATGGAAGGTATCTAGCGGGCAAAGCGACCCGCTATGAGAAAGGTAGCAGGCTTTTTGGTCTGCACCGGCTGCAGGGGGTCGTGGACAATAAAATAACCCTGGTACTCTTCTTTCAAATAAGCCGGAGAATAAGGAGAATACTGGGTTACTTCTACGGTATCCCCGTTGCCTACGGGATTTTGATTGAACACTTCGGTATTAACGGCAAATTCATAGGGTTGCCCGATGGTACTATCGGGGTCGTAGTCATGGGCGTGCACCGCGTAGGTTTCCCCATCGAGCGTATGGTAAAAGGTGATTCGGACCAAAGTGCCTCCGGAATCCACTTTTGTCAGCCGCATTTGCGCCCGGAAATTACTAGGGTGATCGCCGGTATAGGCCGTATTCAAGTCGCTCTGCCCCGTGTTAAAAGGATAATAAAAGGAAGTGGTGGGAGCGGATTGTTGCGACTCCTGTTTATCACAGGCCATTATAGCTACGGCCAAGAGTAGTGCGCCTAATCTTTCCATTAAGGTTGATTTAAAGAAACAACGACATTATCCCGGGGGTATTATCGCCTCTACCCAAGTTTACTCCTCAGGCCTCTGAAAAGGGGGCTACAAGAACTTTTGGAGGTCTTCCTGCACTTCCTGGGCCAGGGTTACCTTGAGCCCTGGGGTACGCTCCATCTCACGCTTAATGGCCCACTGGGCCGGGGCGTTACGGGCCCAACTACGCCGCGCAATACCGTTGTTGACATCGTAATGCAGCATATTCTCCAGGCGACTATCGGCAGCATCCGTTCCGTCTAGTAGCATGCCAAAGCCGCCGTTGATGACTTCTCCCCAGCCTACGCCCCCACCATTGTGAATACTTACCCAGGTGGCCCCCCGGAAGCTATCACCAATGACATTTTGAATGGCCATATCAGCGGTGAAGCGAGAGCCATCGTAAATATTGGACGTTTCCCGGTAAGGGGAATCGGTGCCACTCACATCGTGGTGGTCGCGCCCCAGGACCACGGGACCAATTTCCCCTTTGCGAATAGCCTCATTAAAGGCACGGGCGATGGCGATCCGTCCTTCACTGTCCGCATAAAGGATGCGCGCCTGGCTACCTACCACCATTTTATTTTCAGCGGCGGCTTCTATCCAGCGGCGGTTGTCGTCCATTTGCTGGCGGATTTCTACGGGGGCCTGGGCAGCCATTTCTTGAAGTACATCGGCGGCGAGGGCATCGGTACGGGCCAGGTCTTCCGCCTTACCAGAAGTGCAAACCCAGCGGAAGGGCCCAAAGCCGTAATCAAAGCACATGGGCCCCAAAATGTCTTGGATATAACTAGGGTATCGGAACTCGCGGTCAATGGTGGGGTTTTGCGCCTCAACGGCTGCCCCCGCCCGGCTGGCTTCCAAGAGAAAGGCATTGCCGTAGTCAAAGAAATAGGTGCCCTTATCAGCGTGCTTATTGACCGCCGCAGCATGACGCCGCAGGCTACTGCGCACTTCCTCGGCAAAGCCTTCGGGATTGCCAGCCATCATTTCGTTGGCCGCTTGATAGGACATACCTACCGGGTAATAACCGCCGGCCCAGGGATTGTGCAGGGAAGTTTGATCGGAGCCCAGGTCAATCTGGATGCCTTTGTCATAAAAGTGTTCCCATACTTCTACCACATTTCCTTCATAAGCGAAAGAAATGGTTTGCTTTTCCTGCTGAGCTCTTTGGACCCGCTGCGCCAGCTGGGCTACGTCGTCCACGATTTCGTCTACCCAACCTTGTTCATAACGCTTACGAGAAGCCTGGGGGTTTACCTCGGCGGTTACCGACACACATCCGGCTATATTGGCCGCCTTGGGCTGGGCACCGCTCATACCACCAAGACCCGCCGTTACAAAAAGCGCTCCTTCCCCGGGCTTTTTGCCCAGTTTACGCAGGGCATTGAGCACCGTAATGGTGGTGCCGTGGACAATCCCCTGGGGCCCGATGTACATATAACTGCCGGCCGTCATCTGGCCAAATTGGGTTACTCCCAGGGCATTGTAACGCTCCCAATCGTCCGGTTTGGAATAGTTGGGGATCATCATGCCGTTGGTCACTACTACCCGGGGCGCATCGGGATGGCTCGGAAACAAGCCCAGTGGATGGCCACTGTACATGTGGAGGGTCTGCTCTTCGGTCATCTCGGCCAGGTACTGCATGGTAAGGCGGTACTGAGCCCAGTTTTGAAATACGGCCCCATTCCCACCATAGGTAATGAGCTCGTGGGGATGCTGCGCCACCGCAGGATCCAGGTTATTTTGGATCATTACCATGATGGCCTTGGCTTGCGGGCAGCGGCCGGGGTATTCCTCCAGGGGACGCGCGTACATGTTATAAGCGGGCCGGAAACGGTACATATAAATCCGGCCGTAATGGGCCAATTCTTCGGCAAACTCTGGCGCGAGGGTCTCATGCCATTTACTGGGGAAATAGCGGAGCGCGTTGCGAAGGGCCAACTCTTTCTCTTCCGCTGTAAGAATTTCTTTCCGATGGGGCGCATGGCTCACATGAGGGTCCAGAGTGGCTCGGGGCGGAAGTTCCTGGGGGATGCCCTCGGCTACGGCAGATTTAAAATCGATTACTGTTTCCATTTTTAGTGTAATTCGGTTTCTTCTTTAGGGAAAGTGGCGGCGTGGGGTTCCAGCATCTGGATCATATGCTGGCATAGGTCTCTCTATTTGAGGAACGGAGCATTTCCTGGGCCATGGTCTATCGCTTTTTAAAGCGGCCGGTGCGAATATCAAATCCGTAGGGACAGTGTTTGCAGCCGCTTTGGCAGCAATAACCTCTTTTGAGGTGGTACTGTTTGGTAAAAACCACAAAACCTTCTTCACTCATGTAATAATCGCCGGGTTCGAGCTGGGCCATAAGACTGTGTAGAGGGCATCAAAGGTACAGGCCTAAGCCGGTACGGACAAGCTTGCAACGAAGCAAGATAAGGGCTTAGGCTTAGCGCACTCTGCTCTATCCCTGAAGCGTCTTTTTGAGCGCATCGAGCTGCGCCTGGCTTAAGCCCGTCAGCTCCCTGATGACGGCATCGCTCTGGCCCTGCCGAAGGGCATTGAGGGCTACTTTCTGAATACCTTTTTCCTCGCCTTCCTGGAGGGCGGTTTCTATTTCGCTGCGTTCTATGCGACGGTTTTCCTGATATTGCCTGTAGGCCCGCTGCTCTTCAGGGCTGAGGGTGTCTTCTTTTAGTTTTTCGGCCGCTTCTTGCAGACCCCGCGCCTGGAAGTTATCCTGGATCTCACTGTTCTTGAGAAAATATATCCACTCGTCCAAGCTGTCCTTTGCTACATCGTTAAAGTTATTGACCTTCAGCACGTAGTACTGCGGAAAGAGGTCCTTTACCTGCGCTATGCCAAAGGCCGCTCTTTGGGAGCCATTGGGCTTCAGTACGTCGCCGTTGTGAATGCCCACAAACTGGCCATTGTATTCGTACACATAGTCGCTGCCCTGGCCCAGCTCGAAGTAAACAATGTTAATGGAGAAAACTTTTTTGACCTGGCTGTAGGGCTCGCCCTGCTGGATGTATTCGCTGATCAGTTTGGACACCCCGTAGATCATCCGCTGGAAGTAGTCCACTTGCGATTCATTCTGCACTTCTACCAGCATGAGCTCTCCCTCTGCACTCTTGACCAGCACATCTACCCGGTTGTACTTGTCCAGGGCGTTTTCCTGATTGCCCTCCCCTTCCAGTACGTCTACTATGGTGACGTCAAATTTGAGCAACTCCGAAAGAAAGCCTTCCAGAATGCTGAAATTGGCCTTGTGGCGCAGCAGCTTTTTGATCGCCCAGTCAAATCTTACTAGTTTCTTGGCCATGGTGCCTTGGATTGCCTTACAAAGGTACTATTTCGCTCAGCGAATCGTCTAAAGAACGGGAGCGTGTAAAAAGTAAAAAAGGTTTAGCTAAAAAAGCGGTGTATTCTGTCCCTTAACTACGCAGTTCCTGCAGGCTGTCCTTAAAAGTTCGGGAGACGGGAATTTCCCGGCCGGAGTGGGTGAGAATTCGATTGGCGTAAAGCGCTTTAATGTAGCGGGTATTTACGGCATAGGAGCGGTGAACCTGCAAAAATTGCTCCCCAGGCAGGCGTTCCAACATGTTCTTTAGGGTACTACGCTCTACCTCGGGGCGGCTGCGGCCCTTCAGGTAAAAGTGTAAATAATGGCCCTCGCTTTCCAGATACTCTAAATGATCCAGTTCGATTACGGCCTTGCTTTTGAGCCTTATCTGTTGGGCTTCTTCAGAACGGGCGGCGTGTTGCAGTTTCGTTTGCATTTGATTGAGGCGCTCACGGGCCTGGTCCAGCCTTTCCTGAGAAGTGGTAAAAGAACGATGGGTGCTGCGATACCGGTTATAATAAATAAAGCCTGCCCCCGCTAAGAGCAGCGCTAGAAAAAGACTTAACCAGGAGGCTCTTTCCCAGCTGGCTTGGCTCTTTTGAAGGAGGCTCAATTCTTTTTTACGCTCCGCCACCTCATATTCGGTAAGCAGGCGCTGCACTTTAGTTTGGGTATCCGCATTGGCCAGGCTATCCTCCAGGCGGGTATAGAATTTATAAAGGTCCAGGGCCTCTTTCGTTTGGCCGGTTCTTTCAGCCAGCTGGGATTTGATAAGCAGGGCCTGCGCCCGACGCACGGGGCGCTCGGAGCGCGTGGCTATAGCCAGCACCCGGTTTATGCGCTCCCGGGCCGTATCGTACTGACTGCGGGCCAGGGCCAGCCTTGACCCCAGGCTGTAGAGCTCGCTTAACCGGAGACTTTCCATCTCTGGCGGCAGCAGTTCAAAGGCCGCTTGGTAAAAAGAATCGGCCCGGCTCAAATGGTTCATCTGAAGCAGCAGATCCGATTGATTTTGCAAGTGCAGGCTGCGTTCGCGGGGGGCCAAGCTGGCCCAGTACTTGGCCATTTTCTGGCTGTAATAAAAGGCTGAATCCCATTGTTTCTCAAGCCGGAAATAATTGGCCAGGTTATTAATGGTTCGCTGCTCCAGCTTAGTAATGCCGTACTTTTTAGCCCTTTGAAAGGCCTTTCTAAACCAGTTGCCCGCTAGACTATCCTGTTCCATATTTCCGTAAAGGATAGCTATATTGGTGATGGTATTTACTACCCGGGGCTGGCCCAGCGCCTCGGATATGACCAGTGCTTCTCGTAAGTGGGTCATGGCCTTTTCGAAACTTCCGGAAAGACGATACTGTAAGCCCAATTCGTTATGGGCCCGCCCCTTGGCGCTGCTGTCCCTGCGAGCTTGGGCCATTTTGAGCAAACGGTGGAATACCGCCTGGCTTTTAGCTGCCTCCCCGCCCTTGCTTAAAGCTATACCCCGGTTGCGCAGTATGCGTTCGTATTTATCCGGCGCCGCAAGGGAATCCACATAGCGAAGAGCTTCGAGGTAATATTGGGCCGCTCGCTTAAATTGCCCCTCCTGATATTGCGCATATCCTAGAGCAAACTTCCCTTCGTACCGAGCTTCCTTACCTTCCAACCTCAGCATTTGCTTGCCGTAGTAACGCAAGCTATCGGGTTGATGCGCATTTTGACGACATCTTTTAAGGTAAAAATCCAGTTTTTCCGGAACTTGGCCTTTTAATCCAACCACGCCCATCACCCCCATGAACAACCCCAGTAAAAAACCGCGCCTTAACCCGCCTCTCATTTTCCTATTGATTTTGTTTAAGCAGCAAATCACCTCGATTCTTAGCCGTCAAAAATATAAAAATAGCCCACTTCTCCTGGGAGGCCTGCTTGGTTTAATGCTTTCCTGCCAGTCTTCAGAAGGTGATCCCACCCCGGTCCATGGCGCTCCGCCCGCAGAGCTCCATTACCTCGCCCTGGGCAATAGCTACACCATCGGCACCGCCATCCCAAACCACCAACGCTACCCCAGCTTATTAGCAGACAGCTTAATGCAAGCCCATCGGTATAAGACTACCTACCTGCGCATTATAGCCCGCAATGGATGGACCACTACCGATTTATTACGGGGCCTGGACACCAGCCGGGTAGATAGCAATTATCAACTCGTCACCCTCCTCATCGGGGTCAATAATCAGTATCAGGGCCTTCCCCTCCCCCTTTACCACCTGGAAATGCGCCTGCTCATCCAGCGCGCCATCGCCCACGCCCGGGGCCAGCCCTCCCGCGTCCTGGTGATCAGCATCCCAGACTGGAGTGCTACCCCTTCTGGCAGAGGCCAGCATGATTCCGTAGCAGCGGCCATAGACCGGTACAACGCAGTAAATCGCCACCTCAGCGATTCCCTGGGCACGGGCTATGCCGCCATAACCGCTCTCAGCCGCACCGCCCTGGGCCATCCGGCCCTGGTGGCCGCAGACTCTCTTCATTTTTCCGGGCCTATGCACCAGCGCTGGCTACCCTTGCTCTTTCGCCGTAGCGACTCCCTTCTACGCCGGCACTGGTAGCTCTCTGGGCCTCCCGGCCAAATGTGATAGCTGCCCACCGGGTAGCTGCCCTTTTAAGGTAGTGTCTGTCTATAGAGTCGAGGGTCTGCCCTAGAAAGTTCGCTAACAGCTTGCCCCGAAGGATTTCGGGGCCTGTCCCGATGATTCCGGGGAGGCTTGGGCAGCACCATAAATGCCTTCAAGCACCCTATCGCAAATGAATAAGCTGGTCTTCCACGGGCTGCGCCCCTACCGGCAGCTTATTATGGCGGTAGATATTACGCAGCTTTACCCCGTAGCGCTGGGCTATTTGGTACATGCTTTCCCCAGGTTTGGTTACGTGATAGGGGGTATCCCGGTGCGCCTTGTTGCGCTTAGGCTGTATGTAGAGGCGCTGGCCAGGCGCCAGCTTCGCATCGTAGCGCAGCTCATTATACCTTAGTAAATCCTGGGGCCGCTTATCCAGCACCGCGGCCAAAGATTCAAAGGTATCGCCTTCCCGCACAACGATATAATCCACCCGGTTGGGCGTTTCCTTTACCGGCATGGGCGGGTCGGGTGAATCAAATAGCTGCCAGCCATCATCCTCTTCCGTTTCTTGTTGCGCTATGGCCTCTTTCGCTTTCTCGCGGGGGGATTTTATTTGGTCAAACCGGTGCAGCTCATAGCGTTCAATCAGGTCAATAAGCCGCCGGTGGTAGCGACGATCGGTGGCATAACCGGCTTTTTTGAGTCCTTTGGCCCAAGCCTTATAGTCGGTAGGATCTTCCGTGAAGAGCTCCTGATAGCGCGAACGGTTGGCCAGAAAAAGCGAATGATCGCGAAAGCTTTTCCGGGCATTGCGGTAAGAGCGGAAGCACTCATCTTTTTTATCATCGTCGCGGTACACCGTTTTGCCATCCCAGTCTTCGTGGCATTTGATACCAAAATGATTCTTGGCTTCCCGGGCCAGATAGCTCTTCCCACTTCCCGACTCCAAAATACCCTGGGCCAGGGTAATGCTGGCAGGAATGCTGTAGAGCTGCATTTCTTCCTGCGCTACCTCGTTCCATTTTTCGATGTAGGCCTCAGTTTTGTTCTGGGCCGCCAGGGAAGTGACCATGCAAAGCCCCAGCAGTAGGCCTGCCTTTACCATTTTATGCTTCATAGTTGAGGAGAGATTGGCCCTTTCGGGCGCGTTGTTCATTTATGCCCTGAATACCCTGCAGCCCACCGGTATGGATCACCAGTAGCCGCTGGCCGCCCTGCCAGCGGCCGGAATCAAGGAGGTCTTTTAAACCGTAAAAAAGTTTTCCCGTGTAAACGGGGTCCAAGGGTAAATGGTATCGTTTGTAAAATTGATTCATAAAAGCGATTAGCGCATCATTTACTTTGGCGTAGCCGCCCAAGTGGTAATCGGTGACCAGTTGCAACTGTTGCCGGAGCTTCTGCCCTGCCTTCAGGGGACCCGCTACCTTCTCTTCGTAAGCATAAGCCCAGGAGGCAATAGTTTTTTGCAAAAATAGGCCGCCCTTTAGTGCGGGAAACAACCAAAGGGGAATTTCCCAGGGAGCCATGAGCAATCCGGCAGCCGTAGTGCCCGTGCCGGCGCACACGGCTACGTCGGTAAAATAAGAGGGCTTTTCTACCTCATCGTATAACTCGCGCACGCCTTTTACCCCCAGGGCGCCTTTGCCGCCTTCCGGGATCACCAGGGCACGGGGTGCCCACTCCCATAGTCCTTCTAGAAAGGCGGGGTCGTCCTTGAGGGCGTAATCGCTGCGCTTAAGCGGTAGGAGGCGCATGCCCTGCCGCCGGCAATAATCTAGCGTGGGATTATGCGTCACCTCTTCCCCCCGCACCAGCCCGGCAGTAGAAAGGCCCAAAGCCCGCCCCAGGTAAGCGGTAGCGGCCAGGTGGTTGGAATAAGCCCCGCCAAAAGTGAGGAGCTCCTGGGCGCCCTCGCGGCGCGCCTGTTCGGCAAAATAGCGCAGCTTACGCCACTTATTGCCGCTTACCACCGGGTGGATTTGATCGTCCCGCTTGACCCAAATCTCCACTCCCTGCCAGGTATCCAGGTACTGGAGCGGGGACGGCAGTTTTAGTTGGCCCTGCATCATGCCCCAAAATTACGATAGGCCTCTCCGATTGTGTTTCGGAAATTTGTTAACCTAATGAATAGCCGCTGCCTTCCCCCTTTTGCGACCACCGGCACCCTTCTGGGCGGGCTGGTCCTGATTTTTTGCTTCGTGGGGTTGGGCTGCGGCCAAACCAATGTCGATATTATGGATAATGCGCCTACTGACCAGCTCAAGCAAAACCGCCTGGATCAATCCAACAATCCCTATCTGCTGCAGCACGCCGATAACCCCGTTCACTGGCAGCCCTGGGACACCACAGTGCTCCAAGCCGCCCAGGAGACCGATAAACTGCTCATCATCAGCATAGGCTACAGCAGCTGCCACTGGTGCCACGTGATGGAGCACGAAAGCTTCGAGGATACCGGCGTAGCCGCGGTAATGAATGAGCAGTTCGTGCCCATCAAAGTAGACCGGGAAGAGCGCCCCGATGTAGACGATGTATACATGACGGCGGTCCAGCTGATGACCCAACGGGGGGGCTGGCCGCTCAATGTGGTGGCCCTGCCCGATGGGCGTCCCGTATGGGGGGCCACCTACGTACCCCGGGAACAATGGTTACAGGTGCTCAAACAACTCAGCGCCTTGTACCAGGAAGACCCCCGTAAGATGCAAGAATACGCCCAAAAACTGCAAAGAGGTATTCAACAAGTGTCGCTAGTAGAAACGGGCCAAGACACCGTACTGCCCCCGGTAGATCTTGATGCGCTGGTGGCCGGCTGGCAAAAGAGCTGGGATGTGCACTTTGGCGGTAGAGAGGGCGCTCCCAAATTTCCGCTGCCCGGGGCCCAGCAGTTTTTACTCCGGCTGGGATTTGAGCTAGGGCACAAGGGCGCTACCGAGCAGGCGCACCGTACCCTGGAAAACCTGGCCCAGGGGGGCATCTATGACCAGGTGGGCGGCGGTTTTGCCCGTTACAGCACTGACAGCCTCTGGAAAGTACCCCACTTTGAAAAAATGCTTTACGACAATGCCCAGCTGCTAAAACTTTTCTCCCTGGCCCACCAGCACCAACCCAGCCCAAATTACCAACGCACGGTGGAGCAAACCATCCAGTTTTTGGACCGGGAAATGACGGGCCCCCAGGGGGGCTATTACGCCGCTCTGGATGCGGATAGCCCCGGCGGAGAAGGCCGCTTTTACACCTGGACCAAGGAGGAACTCCAGCAGCTTATACCGGCGGCGGAATGGCCCCTGTTTGCCGACTATTACCAAGTGAACGAACGCGGCTATTGGGAGGACGAACAGTATATCCTCTGGCGGGGGCAAGCAGACGAAGCCTTTGCCGAGGCGCATGGCCTCTCGCGGGAGGAGCTGTATTCGCTAGTTGACCAGTGGCGCCAGCAGCTTTTGGCCGCCCGGGAAGAACGGAGCCGGCCGGCCACAGACGATAAGCAGCTTACCAGCTGGAATGCGCTTATGATCCAGGGGCTGGTAGCGGCCTACCGCACATTTGGCCGCCAGGCCTACCTGGCAAAAGCGGAGGACTGCGCCCGGTGGCTGAGGGAGCAGCAGATGCGCAAGAACGACCGGCTGTGGCACACCTACCGCAAGGGCAAGGCCTCGGTAGAGGGGCTGCTGGAAGACTATGCCCAGGCTAGCGCTGCCTGGCTGGACCTGTACGAAGTAACGGGCAGGGAGGCATACCTGGAACAAGCCGACCAATGGGTGCGGAGGGCCCAAGAACACTTTCGGGCGGAAAATGGATTTTACGACACCCGCCCAAAGGAAGACAATACCCTGATAGCGAGAAGCCAGGAAACGAGCGACAACGTAATTCCCAGTGCCAATGCCGTAATGGCCCGCAACCTCTACAGACTGGGCCATTACCGGGGGGTGAAAAACTACCGGGAGGAAGCAGAAAGTATGCTGGCTGCGCTGGTGCCCCAACTCCGCCAGAGCCCCGAGGGCTATTATGCCTGGGGCGAATTACTGCTGAATTTTCAGGCGCCCCATTACGAAATAGCCATTACGGGACCGGAGGCCAGCGAAAAACTCCTGGCCCTGGGATCCTATTACTTGCCCCACTGCCTGATAGCTGCCAGTAACCAGGCCAGCGAATACCCGCTGCACCAGGGGCGATTCGATGCGGAGCAAACCCGGCTGTACGTTTGTCAACTGGGCGCCTGTAAGCTGCCGGTAAGGGAGCCCGCAGCAGCTGTAGAACAGCTCACTTCCCGCTGGAAGAAGGCCCATGAATAAACCACTGATAAGCCTGGTGATGCCGCTGCGCCACGCGGCCCCCTTTCTACCGGCCATGCTGGAAAGCCTCCGCGTGCAAACGTTAAATCAGTGGGAGCTGCTTATGGTACTGGACCGGGCCGACGCCGAAACAAGCCACCAGGCCCGGCAGGCAGCGCGCCGGGATGAGCGCCTGCAGGTGCTGGAAAACCGGGGACGGGGCATAATCCAAGCCCTGGAAACAGGACGCCGTAATGCCTTAGGCTGGGCGCTGGGAAGGCTGGATGGCGACGATAAGCTGCCCAAAGAGCGCCTGGCGCAAATGCTGGCAGCGCTCCAAAAGGCGGCAAGGAAAACCATCATAAGCGGCCCGGTACGCTATTTCTCTGCTTCTGGAACAGTGAGCCCGGGGTACCGACGTTACGAGGCCTGGCTGAACACCAATCTGCGCCGCCCGCAGCCCTGGCAACAGGTATACCGGGAGTGCCTGGTGGCCTCGCCCAACTGGCTGCTGCGAAGGCGTGAACTGGCGCAAGCTGGCGGATTTCGGGGCCTGCAGTACCCGGAAGACTACGACCTGCTGTTTCGCTGGTACCGGCTGGGCTTTAAACTGCAATCCCTAGAGGAAGTAAGCCTTTACTGGCGGGAGCACCCGGAGCGAACTTCTCGCCATAGCCCTCACTACCAGCAGGGCAGTTTTTTTCGGCTTAAAGTGACCCGTTTTACCCAGCTAGACCGGAACCCCCAAAAGGTGCTGTACCTTCTGGGCGCGGGGCAAAAAGGTAAATGGGCAGCTCGGGTATTAAAGGCACGAGGCGTGGCGTTTCAGTGGTTGGACCGGCATCCCTACCAGGCGAGCGGGGCGCATCGAAAAGTACAGGATCGTACCCTTCTTCCGGTGGATGCCCTTGAAGCGGGTGGTCAAATACTGGTGGCGGTATATCCGCCCCGGGCGCAGCGGGCGGCTTTAAACGCCTTTTTGGAAGAAAAGGGCTACCGGGAGGGCTTCGATTATTGGTATCTATGAGCTGTTAGCGGCGCAAAAGATCGCGGGGTTTCCCGGCTATAAAATCCTTTAGATAAAATGGCTCAAAATAGGCCAAATCCTCTGCTTGCAATCGGTGGCGATTGCGGCTGATATAGCTGGCCAGAGTGGCGGCCTGGGGGTCATGGTGGGGCTCTAGCTGCACACCGTCCTGCTGATACCACTCGCGAAACTTGGCTACCCCATCGCCCAGCAAGATGAGGCGCCCGGTGGGCTGCTGCCATTCTTGAAGACTATGGGGCTCCATGATACGGGCCTGAACGGGGGCTATTTCCTGTCCCTGGCCATCGTATCCGGCCAGGTATACCTCCTGCCGCCGGGCATCCAGCATGGGCAGGAGGCGATCGGTAGGTTTGCCTTCCTGGGGGTTCTCTTCTAACCAGGCCTGGGCCAGTAAAAAAAGGCTGGTAGCGCTGTAAAGCGGCAAATCCAGGGGCCAGCAAATGCCCTTGGCCGCCGCTACGCCTATGCGGAGCCCGGTGTAGGAGCCGGGCCCCCGGCCTACGGCTACGCCGCTGAGCTGGGCGGGTTTCAGGCCGGCTTCTTCCAGCACGGCCTGCATAAAGAGGTGCAGCTTTTCAGAGTGTATGTACTGCTCGCTGCGCAGGCGCCTTTCTGCCAGGATGCGCCCCTCCGCATTGGCCAGGGCTACCGAGCACGTTTTGGTGGAAGTTTCCAGGGCAAGGATCATAGGAGCAAACATTTAACAGCCTCCAAGCAGTAAGGGCATAAGCTTACCAAGGGGCAAAACCTCTGATAAGAACATGCTCGACCGTCTAGAGAGGCGATGGCAGCTGTCCGCTACGTTTCTTCGTCAGCATTTTTGGTAGCGGCTTCCTCTTCTACTTGAATGCGTTTGCCGTCGCTTAGGCTGCGACTTACCGCGCTGTAAGGCCCACTGATGATGGTTTGGTCTTCTTCCAGGCCGCTTTTTACCTCGATGAAGTCCTGGTCTTGTATACCGGTGGTGACCACCTGAAGTTGTGCCTGGTTGCCCTCCCGCAAAAACACGACTTCGTACACCTGGTCTTTTTCCTCTTCCTCGTCCAGAGAGGCGGCATCGAAGCGTTTGCCATCTGCCGTGTCGGTACGGGTAGTTACGGCCGCTACGGGTACCGCCAGTACGCCGTTTTTCCGCTGGGTAATGATTTCCACAGAGGCGGTCATGCCGGGCCGGAAAGGCGACTGCTGGCCTTCCTTGAGCATAGCGCGGTAGGAGCTGGGCAAGATGCGCACCTTCACCTCGTAATTGGTTACCTGGTCCACACTGGTCGTCTGTAAATTGGCGGAGTTGGCTATTTCGGTGACCACGCCTTTAAAGGTTTTGTCCAGGTAGGCATCCACTTCAATGCGGGCGGTATCGTTTTTCTCCAGGCGGATGATGTCGTTCTCGTTTACCTGCACCACCACTTCCATATTCTCCAGATCTGATACGCGCATGATCTCGGTCCCCGCCATTTGGGCGGTTCCCACCACCCGTTCGCCCACCTCGGAGTTGAGCAAGGTTACCGTCCCCGCCTGCGGGGCGTAAATGGTGGTCCGTTCCAGGTTATCCCGGGCCTCCTTGAGGCTGGCGCGGGCGCTTTCGAGCTGGTAGCGGGCGCTCTGCACGCCCAGGCGGGCTACGTCATAAGCGCGCTGGGAAGCGTCAAATTCGGCATCGCTAATAACGTCTTTTTGGTGAAGCTTTTTGTTGCGGTTAAAGTTCTTTTCGGCCTCCAGCAGCTGCGCTTCGGCAGAGGCCTTGGAAGCCAGGGCGGAATTAACCGCGGCCTGGGTACGATTTACCGCGGCCTGAAAAAGGTCGGGGTTGATCTTGATCAGGAGGTCGCCTTTTTCCACGCGTTGGCCTTCTACGACGGGTAGGGCTGTGATCTCGCCGGAAACTTCGGCACTGATCTTCACTTCCACTTCCGGTTGGATCTTGCCACTGGCCAATACCGTTTGGGTAATATCCTGCTTTTTTACCTGGAAGGTTTCTACCGACAGGCCGTCTTCTTGCCCTATCCAGCCTTGCTTTTTGGCCACCACTAGCAAAACCAGCAGGGGAATGCCGATGAGGAGACCTATTTTTAGTTTTTTATTCATCTTGAAGTACCACTTGGTTGGTTAGATAAAACTCCAGCACCTTCATGCGGAAAATAAAGTCATAGCGCGCCTGGAGCAGTTGGGAGCGCGCCCGGGTGTAATTGTTGCGAGCGGTCTCGTAATCGAGTTGATTGAGCGCCCCCACTTCAAAACGTTCCTGAGCATATTCCAGCGCTTTTTGGCTGGCATTCTCCGACTTGCGTGCGGCCAATAAACTTTGATAGGCGCTTTTGGCGTCCGCATGGGCCTGGTAAATGGTTTGCCGCAGCTCGTTAACGGTTTGCTGGTAGTTTACATCGGCTATTTGCTTACTGATCTCGGCGTTCTGCACTTGGTTGCGCACGGTCATCCGGTTAAAGATGGGGATATTGAGGTTTAAGCCTACGAACTCGTTTACGTTATCGCTTACCTGAGAGCCCAGGGGCTTGGTTCCATCGGTGACGGGAAAAACCTGCGGCTGAAGGGTGGTAACCAGCTGCCCGGTGGACTGTACCTGACCGATGGGGACCAGTTCTTCCTGGGTATCCACCACGTCCGGAATCTGGTCTGAATAATTGGTCCCTACCTGGGCCACCAGGCTTAGAGAAGGTAGGTATCCGGCTTGGGCTATTTTTATGCTTTTCTTACTGCTAAGCTGGCGCAAGCGGGCGGCCTTTACCTGGGGCTGATTGTCCAGAGCGGTTTGGAAAATACCTTCGGGAGAGCGGCTCACGAGCGCTTTGCTAGGGAGCGGTATATCCGGGTCAGCTACGGCAAAGTCCTGCGGATTTTCCAGTTGCAGGATATTGGCCAATTGCAGCTCACTGATCCGTACCTGATTGCGCGCTGCTACCAAACTTTGTTCATCCCGGGCCAGCTGCGCTTCCAGTTGAAGCAAATCGCCTTGGGGCGCAGCCCCCGCTTCTACCAGTTTTTTGGTTCGGCGAACCTGGGCCAGGGAGTTTTGCACCTGCTGAGCCGACACGGCGGCTATTTCCTGGTTGAGCAAAATTTGGAGATAAGCACTGGCTACGTTGAGCCCTATATCGTATTGGGCCTGCTCGTAATCGGCCAGGGCAGCGCGATAGTCCAATTGGGAGCGGCTGATGGTGTTGTAAAGCCTCCCCCCCTGGTAAAGATTCCAGGAGGCCTGCGCTTGCAAATTAGCCGTTTGGCGATTGGCCTGGCTTATTTCGTTGGTTACGGGGTCGATGTTAAGACCAAAGTTCCAACCGTAATTAAAGCCGCCGGAGATGCTAGGGGCGTAATTCCACTGGGCAGACTGGAGGTCGTTTTTCCGCTGGCGAGACTGCAGCTGCGCTCGCTTAACATTCAGATTTTGCTCCTGGGCATAGGACACACATTCCTGCAGGGTCCAGATGCTATCTGGCGGGGCAGGGCTCTTTTGGCCGGAGGCCAAATGTAAAAGAAGGCTGAGGAAAAGGCTGCCTAGAAATCGATGCGGATGGGACATAAGAAGCTAGCGTGGAAGAATGCACAAATATAGCGTAATGCCCCGGGGTGAATCTTAAAAAAGCGTTAGAGTACGGATTTACCTTTCCGGTGGCGATGCAGGGCAAAACCAACCGCCCCCATCAGAACGTAGGGGATAGCCATCAGATAGAGGATGCCCTGATTGAGCCCATCTGCCACGCTGCTGCCGCCGTCGCGGCTGGTTTCGGCTACCGCTTTGCACATGGCGCACTGGGCATCTACCGGGAGGCTCAGGCCCAGGAAAACCATCAATAAGAGGATATGTAAAAGACGGAATTTCATAAGGACAAATTTAATCAATAATAAGGCTGCATGAAGAGGTACACCAGCACGCCGGTGACGGCCACATAGAGCCAAATGGGAAAAGTATATTTCACGATGCGGCGGTGCTTTCCGTACTCTCCGGTGTAGCCCCGGAAAATGGCAAGCATAGCCAGGGGCAAAACGGGTATGCTTAAGAGAATGTGACTGATGAGGATGAAAAAATAGAGCGGCCGCATCCAGCCCTCCCCACCGTAGGGAGTGGGATCCGCATTGATCTTACTAATGACATAAGACACTAAAAAAACCGCTGACAAGCCAAAGGCCGCCATCATGACACTGCGGTGGGCGGCTATTTTGCGCTGAGAGATGAAGTAAAGCCCCGCCAGGAGCAATAAGGCCGTGGTTCCGTTGAGAATGGCGTGGAAGGCGGGCAGGGTGCCGGGGTGTATGCCGAGGTCGGCCTTGAAAACTTCCGGAAAGAGGATTAGAACCGCCACCACCAGGGGAACCGCAATGGAAAGCACTAAAATTAAGGGGAGGGCCCAACGGTCGGGGTTGGCAGGCTTCGACATCATCTTTCGTTCATTTTTTTGGCCTCTTTGGAGGCTTCGTACTCCTGTACGGACTTCCATTTCTCGTACTCTGCTATCAAAACCTTGATATCGTCTTTTAGTTTATTCACCTCGGTTTGGCTGGTACCGTCATAGACCCCTTTGAGATTCCCCCTGTCGTCGCGTCGGCTGCGGATGCGTCCCTGCCAGTCTACCAGCACCAAGTATTGAGAGTGCATAAAGCCGCCGGGGGCGGCACTGTCTTCCAGGGCATTGAGGAAATAATCGGGCGCGGTATTATAGATGCTGTCCTTAGGTCCGGTAAGAAAGTGCCAGCGGCCCGGTTGGGCTTTCATTTTCTGGGCATAATCCCGCAAAACGGCGGGGGTATCATGCTCAGGATCTACGGAAAAAGAAAGGATACGGAACTGCTCGTAGTTCTCGAAGCGCTCCTGAATTTGCTGCACCTGGTAATTCATGGCGGGGCATACCGTGGGGCAGGAAGTGAAGAAGAAATTGGCCACGTATAGCTGCCCTCGTAAGTCCTGAGAGGTTACGGTGGTATCATACTGATTGGTGAAACCAAAGGGGGGGATTTGGTAGGGTACGGAGTCACCCTCCGCCGTTACCTGGGGCGGTCCCACGTAATCCAGGGTTTGGAAAAAATTTTCCTCACTATTGTACACGAAGATAAAGTAAACCAAAAAGGGCAGCACCAGCAAAATAAGCAGCACTACCCTTTTGGTAAGAGACGAAGAAGTGGCCATATTATTGTTGGAGGAACTGATTTAGATAGGCTCCTTCCGTGAGCAAAATGAATGCCAAATAGGGTATTAAAATGAGCACCGGCAGGGCAATGGTCCAAACGAGATTGCTCCGCTCAAATTTTAAGTGCATAAACTCCGCCACGATGTAATAGGCCTTTAAGATGGTAAGGACTATAAAGATGATATTGAGCAGGGAAGTGCCCAGTAACTCAAACATCAAAAAAGGCGGCTTAATGATACCCAGTACCACCTCCACGGTAGTGACGATGAGCAGGATCCAGAATACTTTCCAGATCCAACCGGTGCCTTCGGGGCTTTCGTGGTGCTCGCTGGGAAGGTTATGATTTTCAGACATGGTATTGCGTTTTGAATGTGATTAAGCGAAGGAGCGGGCTCAGACCAAGTAAAAGAAGGTAAACACAAAGACCCATACCAGGTCCACAAAGTGCCAGTAAAGGCCCACTTTTTCAACCATTTCGTAATGACCGCGGCGTTCGTAGGTTCCTTTGATCACATTAATGAAAATGATGATATTGAGGATCACACCCGATAGCACGTGCGTGCCGTGGAAGCCGGTAACGAAGAAGAAGAAGTTGGCAAAGAGGTTATTGCCGTATTCGTTCACACGCATATTGGCCCCTTGAACCACTTTAGCATCGGCCATAAGCGAGGCCGCTTCGGAACGCTTCAGGCGCTGGCCCTCTTTACCGGGGTACATGAGCGTAGCTTCTTCATTTTGGGCAAAGGCCTGCCGAATTTGCTCTGTGTTGAAATGGGCATGGGGGGCATCGTGAGGTCGTTCCTGACCGTTTACCAGCTCATAAAGGCTCATTATCTCCCCCGTTCCGCCGGCGGAAGTGAAGTACAGTACACTGGAATCCTTAATCTGTACAGCTCCTTTGGCGCCTTTAATGAAGTGATACCACTCGTAAGCTTGGGAGCCCAGGAAAGTAAAGCCGCCAATGATGGTGAGGCCTAGCCAAAGGATGACCCCTTTTTTATTCATATGGTGGCCGGCATTCACGGCCAGCACCATGGTAACGGAGCTCAGGATGAGGATGAAGGTCATCAGGGCTACGAAGAGGAGGGGATGGTCTCCGGAGAGAAAAGGAAAGTGGGTGTAGACGTTTTCGGCCACCGGCCAGGTTTCTTCGTAGCGAAAGCGGAAGAGCCCTACAGCCGTAAGGAAACCGGAAAAAGTAAGGGCATCAGAGATGAGGAAAAACCACATCATCAATTTTCCATAGCTAGCCCCAAAAGGCTGGCGCCCACCACCCCAAAGCGGGGTGTTCGATTGCTCAATTGCAGCTCCGTTGGCCATGTGCGTAATTTTTTTGCAAGTTTAGCGAATAAAAGATAAAAAGAGGAAGAGGTAAATCCAGAGGCCGTCCAAAAAATGCCAGTAAATGCCACTTACGGCCACCCCTTGGTAATCTTCGGCCGTATACTTCCCCAGGCGGGCCTTATGCAAGGTAAATAAAAGCACCAAAAGCCCGGAAATGAGGTGCAGCCAGTGGAGAAAGGTGATGACATACACCCAGCTGATGGCCGTATTGCTTTTGGGCCCCGTAAAGAACAAGCCGCGATCTAGCAGGTCTTGCCATCCGTAGTATTGAAGAAAAGTGAAGGAAAAGCCCAGTAAGAGGGTGATGACCAAGGCCAGCAACCCGGTACGTGCATAGCTGTGCTTAAAGCGGTTAATAGCCCAGATCATGGTGGCACTACTGAGCACTATAACCACTGTGGCCCAGGTAAACTCGGTGGGCAGGGCAAACTGCAACCATTCATTATCGGCTAGAAGGGAAGAGCGGCTTACCACGTAGCCGCTGGTAAGCCCGGCAAAGGTCATGGCAATGCTGGCCAATCCCACCCAGAGGAGGGGCTTTTGAACCTTCTTTTTTTGTTCGGGGAGGAGTTCAGCCACGCCTAAATAAATTTATCGATGACGTAAAGCAGTTGTAAAAGCGGCAGGTACACCACACTACCGATCATCAGGCGGCGGGCATCTTGTTTTTGACGCCCCAGGGCCAATTGCACCGCCAGGGCCAATAAGCCCAGGCCCAAGAGCAGGGCTATGGCTCCTCCCCAAAGCGAAAGGGTGAGGCTACCGGTAAAACCCCACGCCGGAAGGATCGAAACAGTTACCAGCGCAATGGTATAAAGGATGATTTGCCGGGCGCTTTTCGCGTCGCGTTTACCGGAAGGAAGTAAATTATAGCCCGCCCGGCCATAGTCATCGTGGGCCACCCAGGCTATCGCCCAAAAGTGGGTAAACTGCCAGAGAAACTGGATGGCGAATAAGGTACCAGGCTCAATATCAAAATCATTGGTAGCGGCTACCCAACCCAGCAAGGCCGGAATGGCGCCGGGAATAGCCCCCACAAATACCGCCAGGGGACCGCCCGCTTTTAAGGGCGTATAAACCACGGCGTAAATGAATAAGGCGGCTGCGCCAAATGTAAAAGCCAGCGGATTGATCAGGTAAAGCAGGAAAAGCCCCAACAGGGCCATGGCCGTAGAGGCTACCATGGCCTCCATTACCGAAAGCCGTCCCGTAGGAATGGGCCGGTTTTGCGTGCGCTGCATTTTCCGGTCCCGTTCGCGTTCTATAACCTGATTGAAGCCATTGGCCCCGCCCACTACCAAATAGCCCCCCAGGGACAGCAAGAGCAGAGATAGCCATTCCAGGGCACCGGCCCCGAGAAAATAACCCGCCAGCGCGGAATACACCACACTAAGGTTGAGCCGGGCTTTGGTAAGCTCAGCTACGGCCGCCCATTTTGCGGGGTTTAAAAGGATAAGAGAATGCGTGCGGGACTGCGCCAATTATGGGGATGATTTAAGGCTGCAAAAATACAGCATGGGGACGCGTCTCCCAAGATAGAATGATTCTAACTTAGAATCTTTCTAAGCTTTTTGCTTGACGATAAACCAGGGGTTAAGCAAATCCGCTTTATTGTACTCCAGCGGGGCTTCGGCCTGCTCGGCTTGATATATTTCCAAGCCACTCTCTTTGGCGATGGCATGCCCGGCCGCAGTATCCCACTCCATGGTAGGGGCAAAACGGGGATAAACATCGGCGCTTCCCTCGGCCACCATGCATATTTTGAGGCTACTGCCGCGGGATACGATTTCGAGATCGGGATGGTCCTTCCGCATATTATCAAAAAAGGCGGCCGTCTCTTCATTCATATGGCTGCGACTTCCCACCATGGTATAGGGTCTGTCCTGCTTTTCGGGTAGCGGGGTGGCTTTAGCGGTAAGTTCATCCCAGCTTTCGAAATCTTCGCCATGCGCGGCCTGATCGAGCCGGAAAGCCCCCAAGCCTTGCCCGGCAAAATAGAGGGTCTCCTCCACAGGGACAAAAATCACCCCCAATACCGGAACACCGCGTTCCACCAGGGCAATGTTTACCGTAAATTCCCCATTCTGCTTGACAAATTCCTTGGTTCCATCGAGCGGATCTACAATCCAGAGGTCCCGCCATTGCTCGCGATCGCCATAGGGAATGTCTCTTCCTTCTTCACTGAGGATAGGAATTCCCGTAGACTTCAAAGCTTTGCTTATAGCATTGTGGGCCCGCTTATCCGCAATAGTAAGGGGCGAATTGTCTTCTTTGTACTCTACGGAAAAGGCGCCCTCGTATACTTCCAGAATTTCCACACTGGCCTGGCGTGCGGCGGCCACGGCGTCTAGTAAAAGGACTTTGGTTTCGGTCTGTTCCATGTTGATAATTGTGAATAAGGCTAATTAGTGTCTGACCATACAGTCGAGTGTCTGTTCTAGAAAGTTCG
>JAVLBR010000173.1:0-4227 GCA_031581125.1 Schleiferiaceae bacterium
AAGCTTACCTCATCTCGGCCGGAGCGGATAGCAGCTTTCAGGTGTACCAGACGCCGGGATTCCAGGAAATGGTGCTAAATCCTTGACGCGAATGTGACAACCAAAATCAGGCATCATCACTGTCCATAATGTCTGGTGTCTGTTCTAGAAAGTCCAAGAACGAGGCGCGAGAGGACGACAAAAGCGCAGTCTCGCCAGCGGCGAGATGAGCATTTTTTGGCAAGCCTATCGCCGCGGGCGAGAGCGGGCTTTACAGACAGACAACTACATAATGCCTGTCCAAATAGTCGAGTGTCTGTTCTAGAAAGTTCGCTAACGAGGCTTGCGCAGTCCAAAAAAGCGGAGTTTACTAGGGTAAATGAGCATTTTTTGGTCAAGCGTCTCGCCAATGGCGAGAGCGGGCTTTATAGACAGACACCAAATAAATATGCGCCGTTTTACACAACTATTCCTCGAGCTCGACCAAACCAATAAGACCAAGGCCAAAGTGGCGGCCCTGCTGCGGTATTTTGAGGCCGCACCTCCGGCCGATAAGCTCTGGTGCATCGCCTTGCTTTCGGGCAAACGGCCCAAAAAGGCGGTGCGCAGCAGCGATATCCGGGCCTGGACGGCGGAGCTCAGCGGCCTGCCCCTCTGGCTTTTTGAGGAAACCTACCACATCGTGGGCGACCTGGCGGAAACCATTGCCAAGGTACTGCCCCCGGCCCCGGAACAGAGCGATGCCTCCCTGCAGTATTGGATGGAAGGCATCCGGGCCCTGCCCGGTCTAACCCTGGAAGAACGGCGCGCCTGGGTGCAACAGGCCTGGCGCCAACTGCCGGAATGGGAGCGCTTCGTGTTCAATAAAATGATGATGGGCGGCTACCGCATGGGGGTATCGCAAAAGCTGATGGTTCGCGCCCTGGCCCAGCATACCGGCAAAGCGGAAACGGAGCTGGCCCACCGCCTGATGGGCGACTGGCGGCCGCAGGACACCAGCTTTGACCGGCTGGTGCTGGAAAGCAGCGCGGAAGACAACCTAAGCCGGCCCTATCCCTTTTACCTGGCCTACCAGCTAGACGAGGGGCCGGAGGGCCTGGGCGATCCCAGCCAGTGGCTGGCGGAGCGCAAATGGGACGGCATCCGGGGCCAACTGATCGTGCGTCAGGGCGCTCATTACCTCTGGAGCCGGGGGGAGGAGCTTATTACGGAGAAGTTTCCCGAATTTGACCAGGCCCCGGAACTGCTGCCTTCCGGTACGGTGCTGGACGGGGAGATCTTGCCCTTCAAAGCGGGCGAAATCCTCCCCTTCCAGGAATTGCAGACCCGCATCGGGCGCAAAAACGTGAGCAAGAAAATTTTGGCAAGGGCGCCCGTGGTGCTCCGGGCTTACGACCTACTGGAAGCCGGGGGCGAAGATTTGCGGGCCCTGCCCCAAGTGAAGCGCCGGGAAAAGCTGGAAGCGCTTTTTGACAAACTGCCGGCCGGCCAAAACCTGCTCCAGCTGAGCCCCCGGCTGGCCTTCCAGACCTGGTCAGAACTGGCTGAGATCAGAGCCACTTCCCGCGCCGAACGCAGCGAAGGGGTCATGCTGAAGCACAAAGAGGGCATTTACCGGGTGGGCCGCAAAAAAGGCGACTGGTGGAAATGGAAGGTGGCGCCACTCACCATCGATGCAGTACTGATCTACGCCATGCGGGGCCACGGCCGGCGGGCCAATCTCTACACGGACTACACCTTTGCGGTGTGGAAGGGCGAAGAACTGGTGCCCTTTACCAAGGCCTATTCGGGACTTACCGATGCAGAGTTTCGTCAGGTAGATGCCTTTGTGAAGAAAAATACGCGGGAGCGCTTTGGGCCGGTGCGCAGCGTGAAGCCGGAGCTGGTCTTTGAGCTGGCCTTTGAGGGCATTCAGCGCTCCAGCCGCCACAAAAGCGGCGTGGCCCTGCGCTTCCCGCGAATGAAGCGCTGGCGGCACGATAAGCCGGCGGCAGAAGCCAATACGCTGGCGGATTTGCAGGCGCTGCTGGCGGCTTATGGGAGTTAAAAATGAAGTTCTTCGCTAGTACTTACAGGGGCCTGTCGGCTCTGAATTTTTCCCGGCCTTGCCAAGCCAAGGCGGTACAACCGCTCCCCACCTCCCTTGCCTGCACTGAGCGGAGACGAAGTGTAAGGAGAGGAGAAGGCCGGTGATTGATAACCAACGTTTTAGTCCTTTCCCTGCAGGCGGCAGGTGCGCACGTACGCCTCCCCTCCTGGTTCAGGGGCTGGGGATGGTAGTAAATGACCGTTTCCTTGAGACACAGCCCTTGTCTTTCGATAGACACCTTCTGTGCAATGCATATTATTTTGTGCAATTTAGTTATATTTGCATAATATATTAATCGTTATGTCAACATCGACCCTTATTCTTCCTCGGCTATCGAAAGTGCTGGCGCATTTCGGGGAAAACATAAAACTAGCGCGCTTGCGGAGAAAACTCAGCGTAAAACAGGTGGCCGAACGGGCGGGAATCAACCGCAACACTTTAACTGCCATTGAAAAAGGCTCGCCCAGCGTAAGCTTGGGCAACTATGCCATGGTGCTCATGGTGCTGGGCCTCGAAAAAGATTTACAGCAAGTGGCCGCCGATGATGTCCTGGGCCGTAAAATACAGGATGCCGGCCTTAAAACCCGTGAACGAGCCCCTAAGAGAAACTCCTAGTTATGGCTGCTACCCTAAAGGAAATATACGTGTATGCCCACTGGGCACCCATGGCCGAACCCCTGCTTATGGGAAAGCTCTATTCCGAATTGTTGCGGGGGAAAGAAGTATTCTCCTTTGAATACCATAAAGGCTGGCTACAATCCGGTTTTGCTCAATCCCTGGATCCCGACCTTCTACTTTACAGCGGACCGCAGTATCTCAATGATGAAAAACCCAATTTTGGTCTTTTTTTAGACTCTTCTCCTGATCGCTGGGGCCAGCTGTTAATGCGTAGAAGAGAAGCCGCCCTGGCTCGAAAAGAAGACCGAAAGCCCAAGCGCCTCTTTGCCACAGACTATTTATTAGGTGTATATGATGGACACCGGATGGGGGCATTGCGCTTCAAGGAAGACCCTGAAGGTCCTTTTCTTAATGATAATAGAGAAATGGCTTCCCCTCCCTGGGCTTCCCTCCGCAAATTGCAGGAAGTCAGTTTGAATCTCGAACAAGAGGATGCAGCGAGGGACCCGGCATACCTCAAATGGCTCAATCTTCTTATTGCGCCCGGGTCCTCCCTGGGCGGAGCTAGGCCCAAGGCCAGTATACTTGACCCTAAAGACCACCTGTGGATAGCCAAGTTTCCCAGCCGGAACGACCTAAAGGATGTGGGAGCCTGGGAAAAGGTGGCCCATGACCTGGCTATGCAGTGTGGAATAAATCTAGCGGAGGCACAAGTCCAAAAGTTCACGGGCCAACACCATACGTTTTTAACTAAAAGGTTCGATCGCAGTCCTGGTAACAAACGTATTCACTTCGCCTCGGCCATGACTTTGCTGGGCCATACCGATGGTTACGATTCAGCCGGGGGAGCCAGTTATCTGGAGCTGGCGGAGTTCCTGATGAGCGAGGGAGCTGAGGTAGAACGAGATCTGGAAGAGCTCTGGCGCCGGATCGTCTTTAGCATTTGTATTAGCAACACGGATGATCACCTGCGCAATCACGGCTTTATCCTCACTGCAAAGGGATGGCGCCTTTCCCCGGCCTACGATATCAATCCGGTAGAAAACGGAACCGGTCTCAGCCTGAATATCTCTGAAGATGACAACGCCCTGGACCTTGACCTTGCACGGAAAGTGGCTCCTTATTTCCGACTGCAAGACAAAACAGCGACCAAGTTTATTGATCAAACCTTAAAAGTCGTTGCTGGCTGGCCCAAAGTGGCAGCTCAATATCGCATCTCCAGGGATGAGAGGGAACATATGACCAGTGCCTTTTTAAGCTAGTGTCGCGTGCTTTTCTATCCAATGGCCGCCATAATCAGGTCGCAGATCCCGGCTCTTTTGAAGCTCGTAGTACAACCGCTCCCCACCTCTCCTTCCTGCACTGAGCGGAGACGAAGTGTAAGGAGCAAAGAAGGCCGGGGATTCATCGCGGCGGTTAGGATTCATTCCCACTGCTGGCTTTGCCTGGGGATCAGGTGGCTTACGCCGCCTTACCTTTACCCGCAAATCTCCTACCATGCCGCTCCATCCGGACCCCGGAATACTACAGGCCCTGGTCCG
>JAVLBR010000174.1:0-1105 GCA_031581125.1 Schleiferiaceae bacterium
CCAGCAGGTCGCTTCCGGTGGGCTGGTAGCGAATACCGTGGATCTGGCGGAAAAACTGCTGGGTGCGGCGGCTTTCTTTGGCCCCGTTAAAATGGCTGCTCACCCGTTTTTTCAGGTTGCGGGCTTTGCCTATGTACAGCGGCTGGCCGCGGCGGGGGCCATCTAAAAAATACACCCCGGGGGTTTCCGGCAGTTGGCGGAAATCTTCCGCCGGAAGATGCGGCGGCAGGTTGAGCTCCCCCGTATGCGTTTTGAGCAGATACTGCCACTGGCCCCCAGTATCCTGGTCCAGCAGGTGAGTGAGCAATTCCGCCGTAGCCTGCGCATCGCCCCAGGCGCGGTGCGCCGCCTCGTTTTGGATGCCCAAAGCCCCGCAGAGGCGCCCCAGGCTGTAGCTGCGCTGGTCGGGCAGCACCCGCCGGGCCAGCCGCACCGTGCAGAGGCGGCGCGGGGCGTAGGAAAGGCCCACACCGGCAAAGGCCGCCTTCATAAAGCTGTAGTCAAACTGCACATTATGCGCCACAAAGATGCGATCGCCCAGAAAGGCCCGCACCTCCTCAGCCACTTCTTCAAAGCGGGGCGCTTCCGCCACCATGGCATCGGTGATGCCGGTAAGGGCCTGGATACCAGGCGGGATAGACCGCTCCGGCCGCAGCAAAGTGCGGTACACCGCGCCCGCCTGCTGCCCGTCGTGCTGCACGATGGCCAGTTCCGTCATCCCGTGCGCCGCCGCGTGGCCGCCGGTGGTCTCTACGTCTACGATGGCAAACAAATAACTCAATTTTAAAGCTCCTCAAAAGTACCGTAAAATGCTCATTGCCCCAGCGGCAGCACCTCCAGATCGGTCACCGCGCCTCCCTGGCAGCGCAGGCGAAATTCGATGGGGTGGCAACATCTTTCGCAATCCTCCACGTACTGCTGGTCTCCGGCGGAAGGATCTACCAGCAGCGTCACTTCCGTAAAGCAGTACGGACAGGTATAGGGCCATTCTATTTGTTCCATATTTTCTTAACCACCGGGGCCCCCCTCTGGTTTTGCAGGCGGCCTCACCGGCCAAATGTGCCCTTCGCCGCCCGGTGGTTTTCTCTTTCTTTGGTTCCCCTTT
>JAVLBR010000174.1:1205-4210 GCA_031581125.1 Schleiferiaceae bacterium
CATAGCACTGCGTAGGAAAAAATGGAAAGGGCGGGAAAACCTCCTTCCCGGCCTTGCTGGTGATGGAACCCCGAGCGCTAAACCTATTCTTCCTTTACGGCGGCGGCTTTCACCAGGCGGATCTCGGCGTAGCTGTACTGGGCATCCAGCGCTTCGCGCAGTTCGGATACGGAGGCCTCCGGTAGCTCGGCCATCTTTTGGGCAATGCCCGCAATGGTGCCCGGTTCCAGCACCTCTTTAAGCTCCACTTCGCCCGCTTCTACCATTTTGGCCAGATGGGAATAAATGGTACTGGGCTGGAGCTTTCGCGCCTCGGCTACCGCTTCCACGCTGCCCGCTTCGCGCCACATTTGGAGGGTAGTACGGGCACTGTCGCCTTTCTTTTGCTTGCTTTCCCGCGGTGCGCCGGTGGCCTTGCCGCCGGGCCGCCCCGTTTGGGTGCGAAAGTGCTTGGGATGGGCTTCCAGGTGCTGGGCCACTTCTTTTTTCAAGGCCTGGTAATCCCGGTTTACCTCTTCCTGGCTGTCCTTCAGCCGGCCTTCCTGCTGATCGCCTCCCTGGTCCAGGCTTTGCCACAGGGGCACCAGGGTGGCTATTTGCCGCCGCTTGTCCACCAGCATCTGGTCTATTTCTTCCAGGAAATTGAGGTAGGTCTTGCTCTTCTTGAGCTGCTGCAAGTAGCCCATCTGGAGCAGGAGGTCAAAGTGCTGCTGCCGGAGACGCTCTAGAAAATAGCGCTCTCCCTGGCTCATGCGCTTGAGTAGAGCCGCTTCACTTTCTTCCTGGCGGTAGCGGGACAGTTGGCGGCAAAATTTTTGGGCGTTCTGCTGGTCCCCTTGGAGGCCTTTTTCCAGCTGGGGCAGCACTTCGTTCAGCTCTTCGTCTTCGTAGGTAAGCTTGCCGGCCATCTTTTTCAGGGCGTATTGTACCTGCCCCACCAGGGGCATCAGGTTATAGGTTTCCGCTAGTAAATTGCCCAGATAGGCTTTACGCCCCTGCTTTAGGAGGGTGGGGAGCTGCTCGTCGGGCGGCTGCTGGCGGGCGTAAGACTGTACCTGCTCATCGGTCCGTATCACGGAGGGGGGGATGGGCCGCCGGAGGCGCAGTCCCTCCAGGGTGCGCAGCCGGGACAGGGCCACGTACACCTGCCCGGGCGCAAAGGCCGATCCGGCATCGATTACCGCTTTGTCAAAGGTGAGACCCTGGCTTTTGTGCACGGTAATGGCCCAGGCAGGTTTGAGGGGAAACTGGCAAAAAATGCCCATCACTTCCTCCTGGAGCGCTTGGTCTTTAGCGCCCACCACGTAGCGTTTGTTTTGCCATTCATGGCGGGGCACTTTGTAGGCCGGGGCACTTTCCTCTTGATCCGCCATGCGTACGTACACCTCCTGTTCTGCCTCGTCCAGCGCCACCACCCGGGCCAGCTTGCCATTGTAATAGTGGCCTTCGCTGTGGTTTTTGATAAACATCACCTGGGCGCCTTCCCTTAGCTCCAGCCGGTAGGGCAGGGGGTACATTTTTTCGGGAAAATCGTCCTGTACCTGGGCTTCAAAAAACTGAGAGGGTCCCGCCAGCCGGTTCAGCTCTTCGCGGTTAATTTTTTCTGCCTGGTAATTATGGGTGGTGAGCGTTACCACGCCCTCTTCGCGGGTGGCTTCCGGGGCCACTTGCTGGTTGAGCAGCTTGAGGTGGTGTTCTTCGCAGCGGTCGTCCCGCAGCGCATTGAGCAGGTCTATAAACTGGTCGTCTTGCTGGCGAAAGATCTTATCCAGCTCCAGGTACACCAGCCCGGCCTCGCGCAGCGCCTTAGAGGCAAAGAAATGAGGGGAAGCGTAATGTTCCCGGAGGTAAGGCCATTCGCTGTCTTTTACGATGGGGGGCAGCTGCAGCATATCGCCTATCAGCAGCAGCTGTACCCCGCCAAAAGGTCGGTGCCGCATCCCGTTGCGCACCTGTCGCAGCCGGGCATCGATGGCATCGAGCAGATCGGCCCGGAGCATACTTACCTCGTCTATGATGAGCAGCTGGAGGCTGCGCAGCACTTTTTTGCGGTTTTGGTCCAGGGGACTCTTGGTCATCAGCTCCCGGGGCGTAATGAGCTCAAAGGGCGGTGCTTCTTTAAGCGTGGGCATGGCGGGGAGAAAGGTGCCCGGCGGAATGCGAAATTGGGAGTGGATGGTGACCCCGCCGGCGTTGAGCGCCGCAATGCCCGTGGGCGCCACGACGAGGCTGGTCTTGTAGGTTTCCCGGGCTATTTTGCGCAGGAAGGTGGTTTTGCCGGTGCCCGCCTTGCCGGTCAGAAACAGGTGCTGGTCGGTGGCGTTTACAAACTCTCCGGCGAGGGTCAGTTTATCAAGCATAAGCAAGGTTTTTCAGGTGGGAGCGCGGGTACATTTGGCCGCAGGCCAAATGTGCTTCCGTAAAAGCTGTAGTGTAAAAGTATGAAAATTATAAACATAGCTTCCGGAAAGTTTCTTTCTGCCGGGGGAAGAAAGGAAATAGCGCGACCGCTACCTTTGTGGGCGTTATGGCGACAAAGGACGGCATCTACATCAAAAACCGCAAAGCGCGGTTTAATTACGAAATTCTCGATACCCTGGAGGCGGGCATTAAGCTGCAGGGCACGGAAATAAAGGCCATCCGGCAGGGCAAGGCGAGCCTGCCGGAGAGTTATTGCTACTTTAAAGAGGGCCGGCTTTACGTGAAAAATATGCACGTGGCGGAGTACGATCATGGCAATATTCAAAACCATGAACCCCTGCGAGAACGCTTGCTACTGCTCCATAAAAGGGAGTTGGGGAAACTTGAGGATCAGATGGAGAAGGGCAACCGCACCATCGTGCCCCTGGCCCTGTACATCAATGGCAAAGGCCTGGCCAAGATGAAGATAGCCCTGGCCCAGGGGAAGAAAACCTATGACAAGCGCCACAGCCTCAAGGAAAAAGACCTGAAGCGGGAAATGGACCGGGCCATGAAGGGCCGCCGTTAGTTAGTGTCTGTCTATA
>JAVLBR010000175.1:0-4165 GCA_031581125.1 Schleiferiaceae bacterium
GGGCAGCGCCTCCGCCAGGGCCGCTACCGCCGCGGAAGCACCGGCCTGTCCTTACAGGGACTGCCCGCCGGCCTCTACCTGCTCCGCCTGGAAAGTGCTAAAGGCGGCCAGCGGACGGTGAAAGTGCGTAAACGGTAGTTACCTGGAACTTTTTTACAGAGCTTGGCAGTTTGCTTTCCAGTAAAAAAATATTTCACAATTAGGGGCCCATGGGTTGGGTTTTCAATGTTCCAACATCGTTTTGTACCTTTGCTTCCCTCATTAATAAAACACCGCCCTATGAAAAAAGACGTGCGCGCCATCCATCCCGCCTTAGAAGCCCATATGCCCGGATTAAGCACCTGGCAGGCCCTGCCCAATCGCGGCATCGAATACCTGGACCCTTTTTTATTGCTCAACCACCACGGCCCGGAAGAATTCCCGCCCCAAAATCAAGGGCTGCCCTTCGGTCCCCACCCCCATCGCGGGTTTGAGACCCTCACCTTTATCTTCGATGGAGACCTGGTACATAAGGACAGCACCGGGCACGTGAGCGAAATGGGACCCGGCGGCGTACAGTGGATGACCGCCGGCCAGGGCATTATCCATTCCGAGGTTTCTTCCGATACCTTTAAAGAAAAAGGCGGCCGCGAGGAGGTATTGCAGCTCTGGATGAACCTGCCCCGCCGCCTGAAAGACGTGGCCCCTGATTACCACGGCTATTCCGCCGAAGCCCTGACGCAGCTCAATCTGGAAACCCAGGTAAAGCTACACCTCATCAGCGGTTCCTACCAAGGTAAGCAGGGCCCGCATGAAAGCCTTACCGACCTGTGGCTGGCCTATGCCGACCTGCAAATGGGCAGCATGTGGACCTGGGAAGTGCCGGAAGGCCGCAATATTTTCCTCTACGTAGTGGCGGGCGCCGTCACCGTAAATGGCCACGAAGCTCCCATGCGGCATCTGGTAGAAATGGGCACCGGGGGCAACCAAATAGAATTCCTGGGTACAGCACCCGGTACCCGCCTTATCCTGGGGCACGGCGAAGTGATTGATGAGCCTAAAGCAGCCCAGGGTCCCTTTGTGATGAACTACCCGGGCGAGATCAAACAGGCCTGGCTGGACTACCAGGCGGGGAAATTTGCTTAAGGCGCAAGGGAGCAGGTTAATAGGCCTGCCGTTTCCGCCCTATCCGGCAGAGTTGGGGGATGCGCCCCAAGCGCGTTCCGCTTCAACGAAGCCCGTCTTTTAGCAAAGAACCCACCCTGGCCTTTCCCTTTTAGCCGCCTCTCCGGTACAATCCCGATCGCCCTGGCGAGCGGGATCACTAAGGGGAACACCACCTAAACTATTGGCTTTTAACCAATAAGAAGAGACTTTTAGTGGCAAGCCCTCCTCCGCTCTCGCTTTCAGCGAGACCACCTCCTCCAGGAGGAGGACAAGGCACCGCCGCGCTTTGATCCACTGACCATTGGGAAGGAAGAGGCGGTATAAGCCTTCCCTTTCTTACCCTCGTCATGCTCTCACCTCTGGCGAGACCACGAAAGGCAAGTCCAGGGAGAATACGACGATAGCCCCTGCCTGCGCGCATAGGAAGGGCTGCCCGCAAAGAACCCCCAGGCACAAAAAAACCCGGGCGAACTAGAAACTAGTCCGCCCGGGCAACCTTAACCTATTTAATCTGCTTGGGACAAATATAAAGTGACTTATTTTTCTGTGCAAGCCCTTCCCTGAAATTTTTTTGAATTTCTGTTTATCTCCCCTTATTCCCCGCGGTGGCGGCGGTACAGCCGGGCCGCGGCAAAGAAGAGTAGGCCCAGGCTCAACAAAACGGCCACCCCAATACCCAAGCCCGCCAGGCTCTTCCACACCGCCAGCATCACGATGGCGATCAAGGCCAGGGTGGGCAGTTCATTATAAAGCCGGTAGCCAAAACTGGACAAGCCCTTCCCCGCCTCGCGAAGGCGCCGCATGTGCCGGGCACAGCTAAAGTGGTACACCACCAGCCCCGCCACCAAGGTGAGTTTTACGTGCATCCAGGGGCTGCTAAGCCAGCCGGGCTGCAGCACCAGCATGCCCACCCCGCCTACCAGGGTCAGGATCATGGCCGGCGTTTGAATAATGCGGTACAGCCGGCTCTCCATCACCTGGTATTGGGCGCGGAGGATTTCGCCACGGGGCGCCTCCATATCCCAGGCTTCCCGGTGGTACACAAAAAGCCGCACCAGGTAAAATATCCCGGCAAACCAGGTCACAAAACCGATAATATGCAGGGCCTTAAGCAGTAGATATACGTTCATGGCCCCAAAGGTAAGCCCCGCCCCTTAGAGCTGACAATTGTCATTCTTAGGCTTTTAAGCCGCGCGTAGCTTTGCCACCACAATACAAAACCTGCTCAAGATCAATATACTTATGGACGCACCGCTCCTGGAAAAATACAACGTGGCCGTACCCCGCTACACCAGCTACCCTACCGTTCCTGCCTGGCAATCGGAAAAGTGGCATCCCGAGCAATGGATGGCCCGCATGGAAAAGCGCTTCTCCCCCCATCAGGGCTTAAGCCTTTACGTACACCTTCCCTATTGCGAGCAGCTCTGCACCTACTGCGGCTGCAATAAGCACATCACCAAAAACCACCTCCTGGAAGATCCCTACATCGATGCCGTCCTCCAGGAATGGGAAAAATACCGCCGCCACTGGTCTCAGCCACCCCTTATCAGCGAAATTCACCTGGGCGGCGGCACGCCCACCTTTTTCCGGCCCGCGGCCCTGGAGCGCCTGATCCAGGGACTCCTGCGCCACAGCCGCCTTAGTCACCATTACAGCCTCAGTTTTGAAGCGCACCCCCAGAGCACCAGTGCCGAGCACTTACGCGTCCTGCGCGAAGTAGGCTTCAATCGCCTCAGCCTGGGCGTTCAGGATTTTGATCCCCAGATCATGAAAACCATCAACCGGCGGCAAACGGAACAGCAGGTGCGTACCGTCACCGAACAGGCCCGCCGCCTCGGCTACCGCTCCCTAAATTATGATTTGATTTACGGCCTGCCCGGCCAAAAGAGCCACCACATCGACTACAATCTCCGTCGCCTAGAGGAACTGCATCCCGAGCGGATCGCCTTTTACAGCTACGCCCACGTACCTACCATCAAGCCCAGCCAGCGGGCCTATTCCGAAGCGGACCTCCCCCAGGGAGCGGCCAAAAGGGGGCTTTATCAACAGGGACGCGCCGGTTTGGAGGCCCTGGGTTACCACCCCATCGCCATGGACCACTTTGCCAGGCCGGAAGACGATCTGGCCCAAAGTTTTCGCCAGCACCGCCTGCACCGCAATTTTATGGGCTACACCCCCCACTACACAGAATTGGCCATCGGTCTGGGCGCCAGCGCCATCAGCGATAGCTGGGATGCCTTTGCCCAAAACGAGAAAACCACCTACGGCTACCTCAAGGCCATCCAGCAGGAAACCCTACCCCCGGTCCGCAAAGGCCATTTACTCACCCCGGAAGACCAGCGCATCCGCCGCCGCATCCTTTCCCTCATGTGCCACTACGAGGCCGATTGGTTTGACCGCCCCCAGGATTTTCATCCCGCGCTGCAGCAACGCCTTCAAGCCCTGGAAAAGGACGGCTTGCTGCGGCTTTTTCCCCGCCAGATCAAGGTGACGCACACCGGCCGCGACTTTGTCCGCAATATTGCCGCGGCCCTGGACGAGCCGCTCCATCGCCACCAATTCGGTAAACCCACTTTTAGCCAGGCGGTATAAAGGAATCTTGGACGCGGGCCCAGTAGTTTTTGTTATGTCAAAAAATACATAACCACTTAATTTTCGGCAATTTGGTAATTTAACAACAGAGTTCTTTCTGCGGTGCTAATGAGCTCTTCGTAATCCCTACTTAGATGGTCTACCTAAGGAATTTCATACTTTTTTGCTGCAGCCCGGAAAAGTATGGTAACCGATCCCCAAGGTAGGGGGAGAGCGTTTTTCTCCTTTTTACCGTTAAGCACCTCAATCTTGGGCAACCTTCCGGACGTATCTAAATTTTGGTCAAATTTGAAAGATTAAATCCTTGATCATGATGCCCTTCGACTCCGCTCAGGGCAACAAACGGGAGTGGTATTCCTAAACCTTGGGGCCGGAAAAAACGGTTGACTGGGCTGAGCGGAGTCGAAGCCTGAGCGGAGTCGAAGCC
>JAVLBR010000176.1:0-4162 GCA_031581125.1 Schleiferiaceae bacterium
CAAAAGCCCCTCCACCCGAGGGGCTTTTTTGTTTTCAACGCTCCAAATTTACTCCCACTCCTTACAATCTTCCGCGGGCACGTACACCCCAGCGGCTTGCTGGTACACCAGCTTAGCGCCTTGATGACCTACGTAGCTGAGGTAGCCGCTGCCGGTAAGCAGAAGTGCCAGCGTAAGGGCGTACCACCAGCGGCTTAGGGCCGGCCAGCGCTCCCAGAGGCGAAGGCCCAGGAGCAAACTCCCCGCCAGGGATAAGTAACCGGTGACATAGGCCGCATTTTCGTGGGCCTTTAAAACGGTGGGATCGCAAAGCGTGCGGGAAACCAGCCCATCGGCCTGATCGCCAGTGTAAATGGCCAGCCAGGCCGCCGCCGTTCCGGCCCAGAGAACACCCGCCGAAAGCTTGAGCCAGAGCCTTTGGGCTTTAATCCAGGGCTGGAGCAGCTGAAGCACCGTAGCCAGCAGGAGCAATACGATGGGAAAATGGACCGTGAGGGGATGGTAGGTCTCCGCGCGAAAAAACGCGGGTAAGCTCTCCATGGCTTTAGGGCTTGATTTTAACGGCCAGGGGGTCTAGCCGTTTCCCCACTTTCTTTACCTTCACTTTGACGCTGTCTCCCTTGGCCAGTTCACTGAAATTTACCGGGCTGCCATTTCTGGTGAGTTGGGTTTCTTCGGTAAAATAGAGCTCCAGCTTGCCCTCCGGGGTTTGGACGTAGATCTCTGTTTTTTCGGCTTCTACTTCTACCACCTCACCGGCGTAGGTGCCCGAATCCACTACGGTGGTGGCATTATTGGAGCAGCCGCCCATCAGAAGGGCAAAGGACAAGGCAGCGGTGGCGAAAAGCGGGGTGTTTTTAAGTTGCATAAGGAATTTGTTTTGGGGTTTGAGGTAAAATACAAAGATCGGCTTTTAGACGCTAGAGGCAAGCTTAAAACTTGCTTAAAGGCCGGCTTTTTCGCGTGAGCTGCATCACATTTGGCCGCCAGGCCGCCTTCTCTATACCAGCCCGAAACCGGGAAGCCGCTAGGGCGTGAAGGTTTGGAGATCAAGGGGCACTTCGTCGCGCCGCAGCCAGCCGCTCAGGCTGAGGCGGGGCTGCTGGGTGGGGAGCACCTCGTGTTCGATGAGGTCGCTGCGGAAGCAGATGAACTGGCCCAGGCGGGGCACTACGTCCCGGGGGCCAGCGGGCAGGTAGAGGCGCAGGCTGCCGCCGTGGGCGGGCTGCCAGCCTTCGTTGAGGTAAAGCAGGAAAGTGAAGGCCCGGTTGGTGGTGGCGCGGAACTGGTCCAGATGCCGCCGATAAAAGCTGCCCGGCGGGTACACGGCCAGGTGGGTTTCAAACCAGGGCAGGGCAAGGCGGAAATACTCGGCAAAATAAGCGCGCAGCGTTTCCAGCTGCTGCCAGTAAGGCAGGAAGGGGCCGGAAAGCCGCTGGCCATCGAGCCAGGCGATGCGGTCGCCCCGGATGTCTTCCCGCTGCTTTTGGGTGGGGCCCTTGCCGATTTGGGCGGGGCGTAGGGCGTCCTGGGCAAAGAAAGCGGCCGCCGCCTGGGCCAGGGCACGCGAGAGCTCCGGGCTAAAAAAAGTGTGGCTCAGGGCGTAGCCTTGCTGAGCTACGGCCTCTGCCAGGGTGGCGATATTTTGGTCTTGAGAGGTGGTATTTGGAGGCGCCATTCTGTAAGTTATCTTAGGCTCCCCCATCTTTCCGCCACTTTCGGGCCAGGCTTAGGCAGGCAGGCGAAAAAAAGCAGGGGCAACCCCAAGGACCGGGCATATCGTAGAAGCATTAGAGCGGTATTGTTTACCCCTCGAAAGGTAGGGGTTTTGGGTAGATTACCAGGTTTTTTGCCCGAAGCAAGAAATGGGCCCCACCTTCGCTTTACCGCCCTTTTGCCGCCAGGCGTCACCAAGGCATCATCTTTGCCTAAACTGAATGCGCTTTTAAACTGTTGCCTACGCCCTAATAACCATTGATATGGAAGTACACCTTAGCCGCCAAAATGAGGCGGTGCTCTTTGAAGCCCGCAATGCCGAAGCCGCCAGCACCCGGATAGACGGCGCCCCCGAAATCGGCGGCGTCAGTGGGGGCCTGCGTCCCATGGAATTGCTCCTGGCCGCCCTGGCCTCCTGCAGTGCCTTTGAAGTGGTCACCATCCTCAAAAAACAGCGCCAGCCGCTCCAGCAGCTTCACATCAGCGCTCGCGGTGAGCGCGTGCCGGAAGGCGATGTGCGGCCCTTTCAGGCCATTACGCTTACCTTCCGCATCCAAGGCGAGGTGGCCCCTGCCAAGGCCGAAAGAGCCGCGCAACTGGCGGTAGAAAAATACTGCTCCGTGCGCAACTCGCTGGATCCCAGCATAACCGTTGACTATCAAGTGGAAATCCAAAACCCCTAAAATGAGTACCCCCTCCGCCGCCGCGCCCCAGCGGCAGGCCTATCGCGATCTGCTCTACCAGCGCTACCTCGATACCGCCAAGTGCGTCTCCATCGAGCGGGTAGACCGCTGGCTCCAGCAGCTCCTCGATATGATCTTTCCCATCTCTAAGGAAAACCTCTTCCCAGACCGGCAGGCCTTCGACCAGCAGCTTCAGCGCCTGGAAGCCGAGCTGGAAGAGATGATCCTCTGTAGCCTTCAGCAGGCCCACGAAAAGGCCTTTGACTACAGCGCGGCCTTTTTTCAGGAAATGCCCGAGATCATTGCCGCCCTGGACGAAGACATTGAAGCCATCTACGCCGGCGATCCCGCCGCCCATTCCCTGGACGAGGTAGTGCGCAGCTATCCCGGCCTCAAGGCCATCGCCGCCTACCGCATCGCCCACTTCCTGCACCAGCTGGGCGTGCCCATCATTCCCCGGCTCATCACCGAAAGCGCCCATAGCCGCACCGGCATAGACATCCATCCCGCCGCCCAGATCGGGCGGGCCTTCTTCATCGACCACGGCACGGGCATCGTGATCGGCGCCACCGCCGTAATCGGCCACTCGGTCAAAATCTACCAGGGCGTAACCCTCGGCGGCCTCAGCGTCCGCAAGGAAGACGCCCATGCCAAGCGCCACCCCACCATCGAGGCCCAGGTAGTGATTTACGCCGGCGCCACCATCCTCGGGGGCGATACCGTCATCGGCCGCGGCTCCATTATAGGTGGCAATACCTTTATCACCAAGAGCGTCCCCCCCGGCAGCAAGGTTTACTATTCCCCCTCGGCGCCGTCCGCTGCGCCTTAGTTTTGGGCCTGGCGGCCAAATGTGCTTCCGCCCTCATTTTAAATATTTCGCTTTATGCAACTCATCGAAGCCATTGGCAACACCCCCCTCATCGAACTCAAACACGCCGCCCCGAAGCCCCAGGTAAAGGTTTACGGGAAAATGGAAGGCGATAACCCCGCCGGCAGTGTCAAAGACCGCCCTGCCTACAACATGATCGCCCAGGCCCTTCAGCGGGGCGAGATCCAGCCGGGCGATACCCTGGTAGAAGCCACCAGCGGCAATACGGGCATTGCCCTGGCCATGGCGGCCAATTTGCTCGACGTAAAAATGATCCTCATCATGCCCGAAAGTGCCACTGAGGAACGGAAGCAAACCATGCGCGCTTACGGGGCCGAGCTCATCCTTACGCCCGCCCACAAAACCATCGAATATTCCCGCGTGTACGCCCGTCAGCTGGCGGAGGAAAAAGGATTGCCCTTGCTCAACCAGTTTGACAACCCGGACAACTGGAAAGCCCATTACCACACCACCGGTCCGGAAATATGGGAAGACACCGACGGCGGCATTACCCACTTCGTGTCTGCCATGGGCACCACCGGCACCATCACCGGCGTAGGCCGTTACCTTAAGGAGCACAATCCCGCCATTCAGATCATCGGCGCCCAGCCCTCCGAGGGTTCCAAGATTCCCGGCATTCGCGCCTGGAGCCCGGAGTTGCTCCCCGCTATTTTTGACCCCAGCGTGGTAGACGAGAAAGTATATCTGGACCAGAGCGAGGCCGAAGAGGGCGCCCGGGCGCTGGCCCGTACCGAAGGCATCCTCACCGGTGCCAGCGGGGGCGGGGCCTATGTCATCGCCCGCCGGGTAGCGGCCCGCCTCCAGCAGGGCAAAGTCGTCTTCGTGGTCTGCGACCGCGGCGATCGCTATCTTTCCTCGGGTTTGTTCGGGTAAT
>JAVLBR010000177.1:0-4128 GCA_031581125.1 Schleiferiaceae bacterium
ACCCATTATACGCCTGCGTCATGCGCTGCGATTCGATGGCCATGCTGCGGTTGTACTCCAGGGCCAGGTTGCGATAATTGACCAGGTCGTAGATGGTACCGATAAAGCACAGGCCGCCAGTAAGCAGGTAAAGAATGCCCATACCGATCTGGTGGACCATAAAGCGCTGGACGCCGGCCACCAGAAAAAGCCCCAGCACTCCGCCGATCAAGATGGTATCCGGCGTGCGCCGTTTGCTATTGTACAGGCTGGCAAAGGTGGTCAGTTGTTCTTCCGGTAAATCTTTAACCAGCGGACGCAGGGCCTCGAATTCTTCGTGGCTCAATCCCGGGATCAGTTGGAATAATTTCTGTGCTTCCATAAAGGGCCTGTTGTGGTGATGAGGACCCGCAAGCTACGAAATAACAGCATAAAAGCCACCGGTCCGGCCAGCTTGTGGTGGGCCCAGCTTTGGGTCCAGTGGCCGTGCAGGAGCTGGTGCAGCGCCGTGCCCAGGCCACAACCCGGGCACCAGCTTATGCCCAGGTGGTGATACACACACAGGGAAGGTCCCTCCGCCACGGGCCACCAGTAGAGCAGCGCCAAAGCCAGGGGCCACAGCACCGCTTCGCTCCAGGAAGGGAGCCGCAGGATATGCCTAAAGCTGGTGTACATCTATTTGCTGCTGGATCTTTTGGCGCAGCGGCTGGCTCACCGGCCAGAGCGGCTGGCGCAGGTGGGCCTGGCAGACGTCCATCAGGTCCAGGGCGGTTTTCACGCCCCCCGGATTGCCTTCCGCAAAGAGCAGTTTGGTTACCTCATAGAGCCGGTAATGCAGTTTCCGGGCCTTATCAAAAT
The DNA here is from genome assembly GCA_031581125.1 of Schleiferiaceae bacterium. Lineage (GTDB taxonomy): Bacteria > Bacteroidota > Bacteroidia > Flavobacteriales > Schleiferiaceae > CAJXMS01. Next base: position 838 of record JAVLBR010000177.1, read on the forward strand.
CGTTTTGCAGCCCCTGGCGCACCATTTCGCTCATCACTGAGGGAAAGGCCTGGCCGCTCACGCTGATCACCCCATCGCCCCCACAAGCCAGCAAGGGCAGGGTCAGGTTGTCTTCGCCGCTTATGACCAGAAAGTCCTCCGGGCGGTCTTGTACGATCTGCATCACCTGTTCCATATCGCCACTGGCCTCTTTGATACCGATGATGTTTTCAAAGCCATGCGCCAGGCGCAAGGTGGTTTCAGCGGTCATATTACTCCCCGTCCGCCCGGGCACATTGTAGAGAATAAGGGGCAGAGGGGAGGCCTCGCTCAGGGTCTTAAAGTGCTGGAAAATACCTTCCTGCGTAGGCTTGTTGTAGTACGGGCTTACCGAGAGGAGGGCCGTTACGCCGCGGAGGTCGTCTTCCCGGATTTGCTGCACCAGGGCGGCGGTATTATTGCCCCCCAGGCCATACACGATGGGCACGCGGTTTTGGGCTGCTTCCACGGCGGCGCGCAGCACCTTTGTCTTTTCGGTCGGGGAGAGGGTGGGGTTTTCCGCGGTGGTGCCCATCACCACCAGGTATTCCACGCCCCCTTCTATGCAGTGGCTGATGAGGCGTTCCAGCCCGTTGTAATCAATGTTTTTTTCCCGGTCAAAGGGCGTTGCCAAAGCCACGCCCGTTCCTTGTAGCTGTTTCATTTTCAGGGTTGTTTATAAAATTTAAATATTGCACCACCCTTTCGCTTTGCTGGAAGGGGTGTTGGGCCCAGTTGCCCGGCAGGTGCACATCCGCCCAGCCGCCTTCGCCCACGGCCACCCGCAGCGCCACGGGAAGCGTATGCCGGTAAAAGGCCGCTGCCGCAGGCATGTGGCGCCCAAAATCGATCAGTATATCGGGCGCATTTTCCCGCCAGTAGGACAGGTGCTGCGGCACCCCCAGCCAGTTCCACTCTCCCCGGGCGTAGCCCTGCTCTGCCGCGCGCCCCGCGGGCGGGGCCTGGCGCTTTCTTTTTTCCGGCCAGTAGGCCAAATGTAGGACCTCCCGGCCGGCGGCCTGCAGTTCTTTTTCCAGCGCTTCGGCAAAAGCCACACTTTCCGCATCCCAATGATAATGCAGGGCAATCCGCCTAACGGAGGCCAAGCCCTGGTAAGGGGGGCGCTGCAGCGGTTGCCACTGGCGGATCAGGAAAGACCGTATCGATTCGAGGAGGCTTTGGATAGACATTATTCGGCGATCATTTCCGCAAAGGTATCTTCATCGATGATGGTGACGCCCAGGTGGGTCGCTTTTTCCCGCTTTTTGGGGCCCATATCGCTTCCCGCCAGGAGGTAGTCGGTACTTTTGCTTACCGAGCCGGTGTTTTTACCCCCGTGTTTTTCGATCAGGGCCTTGATCTCGGTGCGGGAGTAGCGGCTAAATTTTCCAGAAACCACCAGGGTCTTGCCCGCTAATTTATCACTGGCACCGGCTTGCTTTTTTACTTGGGTTTGCACGCCCGCCTGCACCAGCTTATCCAGCCAGGCTTGTTGCGCCTGGTCTTCAAAAAAGGCCCGCAGGCTTTGGGCGATGCGCTCGCCTATTTCGCTCACGTTGGTCAGCTCTTCCACAGAGGCTTGGCGCAGGTTTTCCAGGGATTCAAAGTGCCGGGCCAGTTTTTTGGCCACTGTTTCCCCCACGTAGCGAATACCCAGGGCAAAGAGGAAGCGTTCAAAGGGGACTTCTTTGCTGGCGGCAATTCCGTCCAGCATATTTTGGGCCGATTTCTCCGCCAGCCGCTCCAGGGGCAGCAGGTCTTCCTTGCGCAGGGCGTAGAGGTCGGCGGGATTGCGGATCAAGTCCTGATCCACCAGCAGCTCGATGGTTTCACTGCCCAGGCCGTCTATGTCCATGGCCTTGCGGCTTACGAAGTGTTCCAGGCGGCCTTTGATCTGGGGTGGGCAGCCTGGGTGATTGGGACAAAAATGCTGCGCTTCCCCGTCCGGACGTTGCAAGGGCGTACCACATTCCGGGCATTGGGAAATAAAATGGAAAGGCGCGCTTTGGGGCTCGCGCTTGCCAAAGTTGACCCCCGTCACTTTGGGGATGATCTCGCCGCCTTTTTCCACCGCCACGGTGTCGCCCTCGCGTAGGTCCAGACGCTGGATCTGATCCGCATTGTGCAGCGTGGCCCGCTTTACGGTGGTACCGGCCAGCTGCACCGGCTGGAGATTGGCTACCGGGGTCACCGCGCCCGTACGGCCCACCTGGTAGGTGATGCTTTCCAGCACGGTTTCGGCGCTCTCGGCTTCAAACTTATAGGCAATGGCCCAGCGCGGGGCTTTGGCGGTGCTGCCCAGCCGCTCTTGCTGGCGGTAATCATTTACTTTTACCACTACGCCGTCTATTTCGAAGGGCAGCTGGTGGCGCTGGGCTTCCCAGTGGTCTATAAAGGCAAAGATCTCGTCCAGATTTTTGGCTTTTTCGATGTAGCGTTTTTCGGGAGCGGGTACTTTAAAGCCCCAGTTGCGGGCCGCCAGGACGGCCTGGTAGTGGTCCTCAGCGGGCCGGTCTTCCGCTACCACGGCGTAGAGAAAACAGTCCAGGGGCCGGCCGGCCACCACGGCGCTGTCTTGGAGCTTGAGGGTGCCCGCCGTGGCATTGCGCGGATTGGCAAAGGGTTCTTGCCCCGCTTCCATTCTTTGCCGGTTGAGCTGGGCAAAGCCCGCGGTGGGCATAAAGATCTCCCCGCGAATGAAGAATTCTTCCGGATAGCCCTTTCCGCGCAGCCGCAGGGGCAGACTGGGGATGGTTCTTACGTTGGGCGTTATATCATCGCCCTGGCTGCCATCGCCGCGGGTGAGGGCCTGCTGGAGTTCGCCGTTTTGGTAATGAAGGCTGATGGCCGCGCCGTCGTACTTCAGTTCGCAGACAAACGTCATCTCCTCGGGCACCAGTTTCCGGATGCGCTCCAGGTGTTCCTGCAGTTCTTCCCGGCTGTAGGTATTGCTCAGCGATTGCATGGGAAAGCGGTGGCGTACCGTAGGGAACTCCTTGGTCACGGCGCCGCCCACTCGCTGGGTAGGGGAGTTGGGCGCCGCCAGCTCGGGGAAAGTTTTTTCCAGCGCTTGCAGCTCTTCCATGCGGCGGTCGTAGGCGCGGTCGCTAATTTCCGGCGCCGCTTCCACGTAGTAGCGGTGGTTGTGGTATTCGAGCTCCTGGCTCAGTTGGGCTATTATTTCGCGGGCTTCTTGCGCTGTCATGGGCATTCCAGTAGCGGGCAAATTTACGGAAAGAAAGGGCGTTTGGGGAGTTGGCGGTAGGCAGTAGG
>JAVLBR010000178.1:0-4119 GCA_031581125.1 Schleiferiaceae bacterium
GGCGCCCGAAGAAGCCATGGAAGCCCGTGGCGGACGCACCTCCCATGTGTTGCTGGAGGGCGTTCTCAAAGAGCAACTGCAAAGCATCAACAGCATTGAGTACAAGGGAAAGGAGTTTGATTTTTCGGAACTGAATGTGAATAATGCCATCCTCGCTATCCGCGATCTTCCTATTCAGGAGGGTTATCTGGCGGCCAATAAAGTTTTTTACGAATTGCTCACTTTAGGACGGAGCTTTGAGCAAACCGTGCTGGGCGACAAAAAAAGCTTTTCCTTCCAATACATCGACTGGAAGCATCCGGAGCGGAACGCCTACCATGTAACCGAAGAATACCGGGTACTGCGCAGCGGAAGCAACGAACACTACCGTCCGGATATCGTGCTTTTCATCAACGGTATTCCCATGGTGGTAATAGAGTGCAAAAGTCCGAAGATCAAGGACCCCATTGATAAGGCGGTGGAGCAGCAATTGCGAAACCAACAGGAAGTTGGCATCCGCTCCCTTTACCAGTATTCTAATTTGCTCATGGGCCTGGCCACTCACGAGGCCCGGTATGCCACCACAGGCACCGGCAAAGAGTTTTGGAGCATCTGGAAAGAATTGTTTGAGCGCAACCAGGATAAAGCGGCCTGGCTCAAGCAATTGCAGGAGCTAAAAGACCAGCCCTTGCCCGGCGACGAGCGCGGTATGCTTTTTAAGGAGCGTTACCAAAGGGTATGGCGCTATTTTGAAAAATTGGAAGGGGAGCAGCAAACCCTTACGGAGCAGGACAAACTGCTGTATAGTCTTTGCCAGCCCAAGCGCTTGCTAGACCTGTTTTATAACTTCATCCTCTTCGATGACGGCACCAAAAAAATCACCCGCTACCAGCAATTCTTTGCGGTTCGCCATACCCTGGATAAAGTCTCGAAGCTACAGCCCGACGGCACCCGTAAAGGTGGGGTAATCTGGCACACCCAGGGCAGCGGCAAATCCATCACCATGGTAATGCTCGCGCAACTCATCGCCACCCACCCCAAGATCAAAAATCCCAAGATCGTGCTGGTAACCGATCGCATTGATCTGGACGATCAGATTACCGATACGTTCAAAAAATGCCAGGTGCCGGTAGAAAACGCCGAAAAGGGAGCTTCTAAAGAAATGGTAAAGAAGCTTAAGGGGCAGGAGTTGAAAGAAGAGGAATTAGAAAAGTTGAAGCGCGATAAAAGTTTACTGGGTCTCCTGTCCACCTCCAGCGATGCCGTGATCACCACCCTGATCCACAAGTTTGAAGCCGCGGTAAACACCTCCGTAGCAGCCTTTGATTCTTCCGAGATATTTGTGCTGGTGGACGAAGGCCACCGCAGCCAATACGGGAGCTTCAATATCAAAATGCAGAAGATGTTTCCCAGGGCCTGCTTCATTGCCTTTACCGGCACTCCCTTGATGAAGAAGGAGAAAAGCACCGCTAATAAATTTGGAGGCTTGATAGATGTGTACTCCATCACCGATGCCGTGGAGGACAAGGCCGTAGTGCCGCTTCTTTACGAAGGTAGGCACAACCTGATACAGGTCAACGAAAAGCCGCTGGATAACTATTTTGACCGTGTTTCCGAACCGCTTACCCCCTACGGAAAGGCAGCTTTGAAGCGCAAGTTTAGTTCCAAAAACCAGCTAAACCGCGCCGATCAGATCATCTACGCCCGAGCCTGGGATATTTCCGAACATTTTGAGGAAAATGTGAAGGGCATCACTTTCGGAACCATCCCGGCTAAAGGGCAGTTGGTGGCTTCTAACAAAACAGCCGCTATCCGCTACCGGGAATACCTGAAGGAGATTGGCAAGGTGAGTTGCGAGGTGCTGATCTCCGCACCGGATGTGCGGGAAAACTACGATGATGCCTTTGAGGAGAGTGATGACCTGATCCTGAAGTTTTGGAAAGCCATGATGGATAAGTATGGCACCACCGAAAAATACGAAAAGACCCTGATCAGCAGCTTCAAAAAGCAGGATCATCCCCAGATCATTATCGTGGTGGATAAACTCCTGACGGGATTTGACGCCCCCAACAACTACGTGCTTTATCTAACGCGGTCATTAAAGGAGCACACTTTGCTGCAGGCCATTGCGAGAGTAAACCGCTTGGCCCCGGGAAAAGAACATGGCTTGATCATCGATTATTACGGCAACCTGGAAAACCTTGATACGGCCCTTGAAACGTACTCTGGGGAAAACTTTGATGCAGAAGACCTGGAAGGAACCCTTACCAACATTGCCGAAGAGGTGAAGAAACTGCCTCAGGCCCATTCCGAGGTCTGGGATATTTTTAAGGAGGTGAAGAACAGGTATGACGAAGCAGCTTACGAGGAGCTGTTGAAAGACGATGCCATCCGGCATGTGTTCTATGAAAAGGTTTCGGTCTTTGCTCGCTTGCTGAAGCTAGCCCTCTCCAGCTTTGATTTCATCCGCAACACGCCTGAGCAACAAGTCGATAAATACAAGCAGGATGCGAAGTTCTTCCTGGGTTTACGGGTTTCCGTAAAAAGGCGCTATTACGATGACCTGGAATACAAGGAATACGAACCGCAAGTACAGAAGCTTATCGATAAGCACATTACTACCGAAGGAGAGGTACTAAGGCTTACCGAGCTGGTGAACATATTCGATAAAGAAAAGCGGGAACAGGAGGTGGAGCGGCTTAGCAGCAAAGCCGCCAAGGCCGATCACATCACCAGCCGGACTACCAAGGCGATCAATGTTAAGATGGATGAAGACCCGGTCTTTTATCGCAAGCTTTCGCGCCTGATACGCGATGTCATTGACGATTACCATCAGCATCGCATTTCGGAGATAGAATATTTAAATAAAGCCAAAGACCTGGAAGAACGATTCCTCCATGGCCAGCAGGACAATACGCCGGCGAATCTTCAAGGCAACGAAACGGGCATAGCGGTGTACAACCTGGTGAATGAGATATTTAAGGATCACCTAAAGAGTGATGCGGGTAAGCCAGGTTCGGCAGCGCAAATGGCCGAGGGAATTGATGAAGTGATTAAATCCGTAGTTTTTGAAAACGGCCAGCCCATCATTGACTGGGCCAACAAATCAGATATTGAGGGGAAGATACGTATAAAGATAGATGATTACCTGTTTGACTTTCAATCGCAAAATGATCTGCAAATTCCCTTGGAAAAGATTGATGAATTGGTAGAAGAAGTGCTTAAAGTAGCCAAGCGTAAGTATGTCTGAGAAGGCCCGGATGGAAAAATTAATTTTTGGGTCGCGGCAAATCGACTACGAACTGACTTTTGCGGACCGCAAGTCCCTGGGAATACGCGTTTATCCCGATTGCTCGGTGAAGGTAATAGCGCCCATGGCTACCTCCGAAGAGCGGATTGAGAAAAAGCTTAGGAAAAAAGCGCCCTGGATACTCCGCCAGCAATATGACTTCCTGGCTTTTCACCCCCTCACGCCCCCAAGGAAGTATGTTAATGGCGAGACGCATCTTTATCTCGGCCGCCAGTACAAACTAAGAGTGGAAGAGGCAGAGAAAAATGAGGTTAAACTGCAAAATGGGCGCTTGTACATCCATAAAAGAAGCGATTTATCCGCAGCAAAGCTTCTGAATAGCTGGTATAAGCAAAAGGCAGAAATTCATTTTCCCGAGCTTTTGGCTAAAGCCTTACCCCTGTTCGCCAGATATCAGATCCAGGAGCCTCCCGTACGAATTCAGGCCATGGCAAGTCGCTGGGGTAGCTGCACCCCACATGGCAAGATCATTTTAAACCCTGAATTAATTAAAGCTCCTAAAGGCAGTATAGAGTACGTGATCATCCATGAGCTTTGCCATCTGGTGCACTACAATCATACCCGGGCTTTCTATGAGCTACAAGAAAGCATAATGCCAAACTGGAGAAAGTGGAAAGAGCGCCTGGAGCAGTTGCTTACCTAAAAGCAGAGTAGGTTGAGAGCTCTGATTGATGGGTTTTAAGCCATAAGATTTGGTCTAATCCACCAAGGAAACCAGATAAAATCACCCCAACCATTTGATCCATAGCCGCAAGCCTACCCAGCTTTATCGGCAACCCTGGCCCGTCTTTTGCGGCATTGTGCGAAATTTGTGAGCGTGAAGCGCATCA
>JAVLBR010000179.1:0-4110 GCA_031581125.1 Schleiferiaceae bacterium
AGCGAGAAGGACGATCGTCTCGCCACGGGCGAGAGACTTTATAGACAGACACTACTTAGGTTATAACTTCTTTAGGACCTCGCCCACCTGGTCAATATCTGCTTTCGAAACATCCAGATGGGTCACAAAACGGAGCTTGCCCTGGCCCATCTGGGTGTGCAGGATATCCGCTTCGCGCAAATGGGCACTAAAGGCGGCGGCTTCCTTATGGGCCTTAAGGTAGAAGATCACGATGTTGGTTTCCACCGGTTCTATCCGCTCTACCCAGCTGCAGGACTCCAGGGCCTGGCGCAGCTCCTGGGCTTTTTGATGATCTTCCCGAAGGCGTTCGCGGTGATTTTCCAGGGCATAATGCGCCGCGGCCGCCAGCATACCGGCCTGGCGCATCCCCCCGCCAAAGCGCTTGCGAACCCGCCGGGCCTCGCGGATAAAAGCGCGCGAGCCCAGTAAGAGGGAACCTACGGGTGCCCCCAGGCCTTTGCTGAGGCAGAGGGAAATAGAATCAAAGAGTTCGCCGTAGGCTTTCGGCTCCTGATCTCGCGCTATGAGGGCATTCCATAGCCGGGCACCGTCCAGGTGAAAAGCCAAATGGTTTTCTCGGCAAAGGGCGGCTATGGCCGCCAGATCGGCCAGGTCGTAACAGGCTCCGCCGCCTTTATTGGTGGTATTTTCCGCCACTACCAGGCGTGAGGGGGCCGCGTGGATGTCTTCCGGATTTTGGATGGCGGCGGCTACCTGGTCGGCTTTCATTTGGCCCTGGGGGCCGGATACCGTGCGCACCTGGCAGCCGCTATTGAAGGCGGCGCCGCCGCCTTCGTAATTGAGAATATGGGATAGTTCGTGGGCGATGATCTCCTGCCCGGGCTGGGTGTGCACCTTAAGTGCTATCTGATTGGTCATGGTGCCGCTGGGGCAGTACAGCGCGGCTTCCATGCCAAAAAGGGCTGCGCCGTAGTTTTCCAGAGCATTGATGCTGGGGTCTTCGGCAAAGACGTCGTCGCCCACGGGGGCTTCCATCATGGCTTGCCGCATAGGGGCCGTGGGGCGGGTTACGGTGTCGCTTCTGAGATCTATCATGGTGTTAACTTAATGGATCTTTGTTTTTAAGGTAGCCCCGCACGAGGGTAAACAAGAGGAGGAAACCGGCCAGGAAGAAGCTCATCCGGCTCACAAATAGGTCCGCCTTACGGGCTTCCGGGGGTAAAATTCCTTTGGCCGAAGGCCCAGCTAGCGCGGCGGGATCCGCTGCTCCGCTGCTGAACCACAGGGGTAGTAAGATGAGCACACCGCTGACCAGTAAAAGCTGGCCGGTGAGGGGCTTCCATTCCTTATGCTGCTGAAAACTGGATAGAATAAGGAATAGCAGGATGTTTACAATCCAGATCCAGGCCGTGGCGCTAAGGAGGCCCAGGAGGGGCAGGTGCTTGCCAAAAGGAAGGAAGCCGGTAAAGGCAGCGCCCAGGGAGGGGAGTTGCTCCGCAAAACCCTGGTACCAGGGCAGGGCCATGGCACTGAGCCAGAGAAAGGGCAGGGCGATATAACCGCGCTGCGCCCCCAGGTAATGGTAAATGAAGTGAAAACTGCTAAGCCCTAACCAGAGGAGGGCGCCCAGCTTAAAGGTACTGGCGGTGGGTCCGCCCCAGCTGAGACTGACCAGCAGGGGCCAGCCCAGGCCCACCAGCAGGCTACACAGCATCCACACGCCCGTTTGGGGGAGCAGCGCCGTGGGCAGGTGATAGCGATGGGCCCAGAGCAGGGGGAGAAAGGCGAGGAGTAAAACTGGGGTAAGGGCTGGTATCCACCAGGGAAGCACCAGCAGAAGCAGGCTGGCCAAAGCCAGCGGCAGGGCTATGCGCATTTAGGAGTCGTTGAATTCCGCGAAATTAAATTTCAGCGAAAATACATTGGAGTAGAAAGCGCCCGAAGCGCCCGCGATATCGGTAAGGGCATAATCGATCTGAAAGCCCCGGTAACGGAAGCCGAGCCCCAGATTGGGCTGCACGGTGATGTATTCGGCCCCGGAAAAACGCCGCAAGCGCTTAAACTGCCCGGCGCCCAGGCGCAGAAATACGAAGCGGCGGAAGTCCAGTTCTACGCCCAAATTGGGCGACATATTGAAAACCTCGCTGCTTACCAGGGTATTGGTGCGCCCGCCAAAGCTGAAGTCCAGGTTCATTTCGGTGTGGAGGTGATAATCATCCCCCAGCGAAAAAGAACGGCCTAGGCCCAGAAGGAGGCGGGGAAGGGTGAGTTCCAGGTTTTCCGTGGGGAGCTCGTTGCCCGTCTCGTCAAAGACATCCGCCAGCTGGTCTTCGTCTATGCGCCAGGCATTAAAGGTGGTGGTGGCATCGCGGAGCATGGCGCCCATTTGCCAGGGGCCGCGGCGGTACTGCAGCCCCAGGTCAAAGCCAAAGCCAATGGCATTGGCAAACTTGCCTATTTGGCGGTACACGATCTTCACATTGCCCCCGTAGCGCAGGCCTGGCGTGCCGGGCGCTTGCCGGGCATAGGAGGCCAGCAGCGCATAATCGGCCGCGGAAAAGCGGGTGATTCGGTCGTAGTCTACCTCTCCTTGTTCGTTGATGAGCTGGGTGGTGTTAAGGATATCGTCTACCCCGAAACGGATCAGGGAAACCCCCAGCGCGCCTTTATTGGGCAGCGGCTGGGCATAAGAGAGGTAATCGTACTGGGCTATGCTGGCAAAATAAGAGGCGTGCATAGCCGAAGCTTCCCAGCTTTCCAGTCCCGCCAGCCCGGCCGGGTTCCAGTAGCCGGCGTTCACATCATGGGTAGAGGCCACCACCGCCTGGCTCATGGCCATGGCGCGGGCGTCTACCCCTATTTCTAGAAAAGCATTGGAGTATTTGCGGGCCTGGCTCCAGATAAGGCCGGGGGCGGCCAGGAGAAACACAAGGAGGACAAGTTTTTTCAAGGGTAGCTATCATTTTAAGATGGGGCCGGGCCCGTTTAGCAGGCACAAATAAAGACAATCCCGATCAGAGCAAGAACATGAGAATTGCCGTATTATTGCGCCAAAGAAGGCATTTTTATGAAATCCGCCCTGCCCAATTTGCTTACCCTTTTAAATCTGGCCTGTGGCCTGCTGGCGCTGCTGGCCTTGCAAGATCAGCAGTTTTGGCTGGCGGCCGGGTTGATAGGTGGCGCCCTGGCGGCCGATTTTCTGGATGGCTTCGTGGCGCGCCTTTTGGGGGTGCACTCCGAAGTGGGCTTGCAGCTCGATTCGCTGGCCGATGTAGTGAGCTTTGGCGTGGTGCCCGGCTTTTTCCTCTGGGAGCTTTTTCAGCAGGCCCGCCTGGGCAGCGAGCCCATCCCCGCCTTTTTGCCCTACCTTTCCTTTTTGGTGCCCCTTTTTGCGGCCCTTCGTTTGGCCCGGTTCAATGTAGATACCCGGCAGCAAGAGCACTTTTTGGGCCTGCCCACGCCGGCGCTCACCCTGTTTATTTTCAGCACAGGGCTCTGGGGCCTCACCACGGAGGCTGCCGGCGTAGAAGCCTTCTTGCTGCACCCCATGTGGCTCACCGTGCTCACCCTGGGCGGGGCCTTTTTGCTGGTGGTAGAGCTGCCGCTGCTCTCCTTGAAAATAAAAGAATGGACCTGGCGGGCCAATCGGGGCCGGCTCATCCTGCTGGGTGGCGTGGCACTGCTGCTGCTGCTTTTGCGCTGGCGCGCTTTGGCCTTTATCATACCTTTGTACCTGCTGGTGAGCGCCTTTTTTCGCCCCCGCGGCCCCCGTTAAATTTTAAAGCAACGCATCCATGCATTTTACCGCCGAAATAGACATCATGCCCCACCGCGCCCTGCTCGACCCCCAGGGCAAAGCCGTAACCCACAGCATGGCCGGCCTAGAGCTCCCCGAGATCACCGGCGTGCGCATCGGTAAGCACATCCAGCTCCAAGTAGAAGCGGCGGATGAGGCCACCGCCCGGCAAAAGGTAGATCAAGCCTGCCAAAAACTGCTGGTCAACCCCATTACGGAAGGCTACACCTTCACCCTCCACGCCCAGGAGGAAGCCTCCCAGGCCTCCTCGTAGGCCTTCCTTTTGGGGGCCTGGCGGCCAAATGTGAGGCAGCCCCGCCGGTGTGCATTTC
>JAVLBR010000180.1:0-1644 GCA_031581125.1 Schleiferiaceae bacterium
TACCTTAGCCCTCCATGAAAGCAGAAGAGACCGTCGATTTTCACCTGCGCCGTACCTGGCAGAGCCTCATGAAATATTACAACGATGTGGCCGCCGGCTACGGCGTTTCCATGGCTACCGGTTTTGTGCTCCTTACCATCGATAAAGAAGCCGGTACGCCCGCTACGGCCCTGGGGCCAAAGATGGGCATGGAGTCAACCAGCCTCTCTCGCCTGCTGCGCAGTATGGAAGAAAAAGGCCTAATCGAACGCCGCCCCAACCCGGAAGATGGAAGGGGCGTGTTGGTTTTTTTGACCGAATTTGGCCGCGACAAGCGGGAAGATGCCAAGGGGGCCGTGCTGCAACTCAACAATTTTCTCTACGACCACTTTCCGCCCGAAAAGGTGCATACCGTACTGGAGGTGCTGGAAGAAATACACCAACTGGCCCAAAATGGGGCTATACCTAAATTTGAGGCCAATACGCTTAAAACCAACGAAATATGAGATACCACATCCGCCACGCTACCGTGCTCGGCTCGGGGGTCATGGGCAGCCAAATAGCTTGCCACCTGGCCAATGCCGGCCTTAATGTGCTCCTCCTGGATATTCCGCCCCAAGAGCTCACGGAACAAGAAGAAAAAGCGGGCCGCTCTTTAGAAGACTGGGCGGTACGCAACCGCATTGTGAACGGCCACCTGGACCATGCGGTAAAGATGAACCCGGCGCCGCTGTTTCAAAAAAGTTACCGCCAGCGCATCACCACGGGCAATTTTGACGACGACTTAGCCCAGATCAAAAATACCGACTGGATCATCGAAGTGGTGGTGGAGCGGCTGGACATCAAGCAATCGCTTTTCGAGCGGGTGGAAAAGCACCGCCAGCCCGGTACCCTCATCAGCTCCAATACTTCTGGCATTCCCATTCACACCATGCTGGAAGGCCGCAGCGAAGATTTTCAGGCCCATTTCCTGGGGACGCACTTTTTTAACCCGCCCCGCTACCTGGAGCTTCTGGAGCTCATCCCCACCGAAAAGACCAAGCCGGAGATCCTGGACTTTTTCCTGGCATATGGCGACCGCTACCTGGGCAAAACTACCGTGCTCTGCAAAGACACGCCCGCCTTTATTGCCAATCGGGTAGGAGTGTTTGGCATCATGGACCTATTTCATAAGGTACAGGAGCTGGACCTCACCATCGAAGAAGTGGACAAGCTTACCGGCCCGCTCATAGGCCGCCCCAAGTCGGCCACCTTCCGTACCGCTGATGTAGTAGGCCTGGATACGCTCATCCACGTGGCCAATAATCTGAACAAGGCGCTGGACGATCCCGCCCAGCAAAAAACCTTTACCCTGCCAGACTTCCTCCAGAAGATGGAGGAAAACCAGTGGCTGGGTTCCAAAAGCGGACAGGGCTTCTATAAAAAGATCAAAAACGAAGATGGCTCTTCTACCATTCTTTCCCTGGACCTCAACACCCTGGAATATACCGAGCAGGAAAAACGCAAATTTCCCGTCCTCGAGAAGACCAAAGACATAGATAACGTAGCGCAGCGCTTCCCCATCTTGGTAGCGGGCGATGACAAGGCTGGCGAATTTTTCCGCAAGAGCCTGGCCGCCCTCTTTTCCTACGTCTCTTTCCGCATCCCCGAAATAGCCGATGAGCT
>JAVLBR010000180.1:1744-4071 GCA_031581125.1 Schleiferiaceae bacterium
GATGAAACCATCGTGTTGGCCAATCTGCGCCAAAGCGGCAAAATCCTCTGGGAAAACAAGGAATGCGCCGTGCTCGATCTGGGCGATGGCATCCTCAACATCGAATTCCGCAGCAAGATGAATTCCCTGGGCAGCGCTGTCCTCCAGGGCATCAACAAGGGCATCGAAATGGCCGAGAAGGACTATCAAGGCGTGGTGATCGCCAATGAGGGCAGCAACTTTTCCGTGGGGGCCAATCTGGGCATGATCTTCATGCTGGCCGCCGAGCAGGAATTCGACGAGCTCAACTTTGCCGTCAAATACTTCCAGGACACCATGATGCGGGTCCGCTACAGCCGCGTGCCCGTGGTCATCGCCCCCCACCAAATGGCCCTGGGCGGCGGCTGCGAAATGGCCCTCCACGCCGACGCCGTCCAGGCCGCCGCCGAAACCTACACCGGCCTGGTAGAGTTTGGCGTGGGCGTAATCCCCGGCGGGGGCGGCACCAAGGAGCTCACCCGCCGTGCCAGCCTGCGCATGATGAAGGGCGATATCGAGACCAACGCCTACCGCGAGTACCTCTTTATGATCGGGCAGGCCCAGGTGGCCAAATCCGCCCGCGAAGCCTTCGAAATGGGCCTCTACGTAGAGGGGCGCGATGCCGTTTCCATGAACCGTCACCACCGCATCGCCGATGCCAAGGCCAAGGCCCTCGCCCTCGCGCAGACGGGTTACCAAATGCCCGTCCGCGAGCGCGACACCCGCGTCCTGGGGCGTCAGGGCCTCGGCATGTTTGCCGTCGGCGCCCACTCCATGCTCGAGGGCGGCTACATCACCCCCCACGAAAAGAAAATGGTGGACAAGCTCGCCTACGTCATGAGCGGCGGCGACCTCAGCGAACCCACCTACGTAAGCGAGCAGTACCTGCTCAACCTGGAGCGCGAAGCCTTCCTCAGCCTCTGTGGCGAGAAGAAAACCCTCGAACGCATTCAGCACATGCTTAAAACCGGGAAGCCCCTTCGCAATTAATGTTTTCGGCCTTATCGGCCAAATGTGATAGAACCCCACCGGGAAGCACCCTCCTAAAAAAGAGGCCCGTCCCAGCATGAAAACACAAAGCCAAACGCCCACAAAAAGACAAAGACAATGGATAGCTACATCGTAAAAGCCAAAAGAACTGCCGTAGGCAAGGCGCCCAAGGGTAGCCTGCGCTTCCTGCGCCCCGATACCATGGCGGCCCGGGTGATCCAAAACCTCGTGGCCGATATCCCCGGTCTGGACAAAGACCGCATAGACGACGTGATCGTGGGCAATGCCATGCCCGAAGCCGAGCAGGGCATGAACGTAGGCCGCATCATTTCCCTCATGGGCCTGGAAACGGTGAAAGTTTCCGGTATGACCGTAAACCGCTGGTGCGCCAGCGGCCTGGAGGCCATCGCCCTGGCCACCGCTAAGGTAGAAGCCGGCATGGCCGATTGTATCGTAGCCGGCGGGGTGGAAAGCATGAGCTACGTCCCCATGGGCGGTTATAAAGTGGTGCCCAACTACGAACTGGCCCAGCAGCACGCCGATTATTACAACAATATGGGCCTCACCGCCGAGGCAGTGGCTCAAGAGTATGAAGTGAGCCGGGAAGATCAGGACCAGTTTGGCTATCACTCCCACATGAAGGCCCTCAAGGCCATTAAGGAAGGCCGGTTTAAAGACGAGATCGTTCCCCTGGACATCGAAGAGGTATTCTTGGATGAAAACGAAAAGCGGCAAACCCGCTCCTACACCTTTGCTACCGATGAAGGGCCCCGTGCCGGCACCACCGTAGAACGCATGAGTAAGCTTAAGCCTGTTTTTGCCGCTCAGGGTAGTGTAACTGCCGGGAATGCTTCTCAAACCAGCGACGGAGCGGCCTTTACCATCGTTATGAGCGAACGCCTTATGAAGGAGCTTAAGCTGGAACCCATCGCCCGGCTGCTCAATTACCAAACGGCCGGAGTGGAACCCCGCATTATGGGCATCGGCCCCGTAGAAGCAGTGCCCAAAGTACTTAAGGCCACCGGCCTCCGAAAAGAAGACCTGGACCTGGTAGAGCTCAACGAGGCCTTTGCTTCTCAGTCATTGGCTGTGATCCGCCAGCTGGAGCTCGACCCCGAAAAGGTGAATGTCAACGGGGGCGCCATTGCCATGGGCCATCCCCTGGGCTGCACCGGGGCCAAGCTTTCCGTGCAGATCTTTCACGAATTACAGAAGCGCCAGCAGAAATACGGCCTCGTTACCATGTGCGTGGGCGAGGGGCAGGGTGGTGCCGGCATCTTCGAAATGATGTAGATTAACTAGTGTCTGTCTATAAAGTC
>JAVLBR010000009.1:0-30649 GCA_031581125.1 Schleiferiaceae bacterium
GGAGGAGCTGCCTGCGGGTATGGAGCTGGCCTGGGATGGCCTTACGCTACCTTAGCTCGTGCCTGTCTATAAAGTCGGTCAGCTTCGTTACGCTTGCTCCAAAAATACTCATTTACCTTAGTAAACTCCGCTTTTTGGAGCTGCGCAAGCCTCGCTGACCAACTTTCTAGACCAGACACTCGACTGTATGGACAGACCCTACTTAAGGGATTTTAGGATGTACTGCAGGTCTACATTTTCCTCGATAAGCTCAATGGCCCGCTTCACCTTCCAGGGGGTGTTTCGGTTGATCTTCACCTCGATACGCGAGATCTTGAGGACACAGCCGTAGGTGTCCAGGTCGGTGTGGATAAGGGGTACCCTTTGCTCTTGAATGTAGCTTATGGCGGCGGGGTCCAGCTCGCCTTTACCGGTAACTATGACGCCGCTCAGGGGACTTTTCGGGAGCTTCAGCTCTTCGGAAATCTGTTTTACCTTTTGGATGGCCTCGCCCAGTTTGGGGCTGCTTACTACCAGGAGAAGATCGGATCTTTCCTCTATTTTACTGCGGTCGAGCACGGATCCGGCCAGGATATCAGCCACCTTATTGTCCAGGCAGTCTTCGTTTTCCAGGACGATGCCATTTACCGATTTGCTCACCGTTTTGATAACCGGGTAGGCCAGAGACTTATCATAGGGCAGCACGCCCAGCAGGGGGATGCCTTTGGGCTTGAGGTAGCGAGGCAGGTACTCCTGAACTTTCTCGATTTTATCTGGGCGCACTTTATTGACAATGACCCCCAGGATTTCCACGTTTTGCTCTCGAAAAAGGCCCAGGCACATGTTGAGCATATCGATGGTGGAGCCGATCCCTCCCTCGGCAATGAAGATTACTTTGGCCTTTACCATCTTGGCCACGGTGGCATTGGAAAGTTCTACCACACTGCCCACGCCCGGGTGCCCGGTGCCCTCGTAGATGGGGAGTTCATAATTGTTTTCCAGGGTCTCCCTGGCTTCCAGGATGCGATCTTTGAACTGGAAAGCATCGGGATCATCCAGATAGCGCGTGGTGGCACCTTTCCCCAGTATTACGGGGCTGTGTATCTTGGGATTGATATCAAAACGGATAAGGTCGGCAAAGAGAATGGTGTCTTTATCTACCCGCAATTCGCTGAGGTCCACAAAACTTTGGCCTACGGGCTTGGAGTAACCTACGTCTATTCCCTGCCGCATAAGGCAATAAGCGAGGCCCAGCGTGGAAGTGGTTTTACCCACGTGCTGCCGGGAGGCCGCCACGTAGAGCGACTGATATTTTTTCATAGCGACAATATTAAAGCGCCCTTGCTGGGGGGCAATGTAATAATTGATTTCAATTTACGGGGTTTCCACCTACCAGCCACTGGTAGCGCCTCAGGACTTTGGCGGCAAAAAAAAGCCGCTCCGAATTTCGGAGCGGCTTCTAGCTTAAGTAAACAAGTTCTCGGGAGATTACTTGTCTTTCTTATCCTCGTCTACTTCTTCGTACTCTACGTCGGTTACATCGTCACCGCTCGCGGATTCGGTGTTTCCGGCGTCTTGGGCACCAGCAGCGTCAGCAGCCCCTTCGGCACCGCCGGCTTCTTGCTGGGCCTTGTACATTTCTTCAGAAGCGTTTTTCCAGGCCTCATTTATTTTTTCCAAACCGGCGTTTACCGCGTCCAGATCTTGTTCGCCGTGGGCTTTTTTAAGCTCTTCCAGCGCATCTTCAATGGGCTTTTTCTTATCGTCGCTCAGTTTTTCGCCGAATTCTTTAAGCTGCTTCTCCGTTTGGAAAATCATGCTGTCGGCTTCGTTGAGCTTATCGATTTTCTCTTTGGCCTGCTGGTCGGCGTCTGCATTGGCTTCCGCTTCTTTCTTCATGCGGTCTATTTCCTCTTGGCTTAAGCCAGAAGAAGCCTCGATGCGGATGCTCTGCTCTTTACCAGTAGCCTTGTCTTTGGCGCTTACGTTGAGGATACCATTGGCATCTATATCAAAGGTTACCTCAATTTGGGGGACCCCACGTGGCGCGGGCGGAATGTCGGCCAGCTGGAAACGGCCGATGGTTTTGTTGTCCTTGGCCATGGAGCGTTCCCCTTGCAGTACGTGGATATCCACGGAGGGCTGATTATCGGAAGCGGTGGAGAATACCTCCGACTTTTTGGTGGGGATCGTGGTGTTGGCCTCGATGAGCTTGGTGAATACACCGCCCATGGTTTCAATACCCAGGGAGAGGGGCGTTACGTCCAGGAGCAGCACATCTTTCACATCACCCGTGAGAACACCACCTTGAATGGCAGCCCCCAGGGCTACTACTTCGTCGGGGTTTACCCCTTTGGAGGGATCTTTACCAAAGAACTTTTTGACCGCCTCTTGGACAGAGGGGATCCGGGTGGAACCCCCTACGAGGATTACCTGGTCTATTTCGTTTTTATCTATGCCGGCTTGTTTTAGGGCCGTTTCACAGGGCTTAATGGTACGGCTTACCAGATCATCTACCAGCTGCTCAAACTTGGAACGGCTCAATTTGCGTACCAGGTGTTTGGGCCCACTTTGGGTGGCGGTGATGTAGGGCAGGTTGATCTCCGTTTCGGAAGAAGAGGAGAGCTCGATCTTGGCTTTTTCGGCCGCCTCTTTCAGGCGCTGCAAGGCCATGGCGTCTTGTTTAAGGTCGATATCTTCGTCTTTCTTAAACTCTTCGGCCAGCCAATCTATTAGGGCCTGGTCAAAGTCGTCTCCGCCCAGGTGGGTATCCCCATCGGTGGCCAGTACTTCAAACACGCCATCGCCCAGTTCCAGAATGGAAACGTCGTGGGTACCACCGCCACAGTCAAATACGGCTACTTTCTGGTCATCACCTTTTTTATCGATGCCGTAAGCCAGGGAAGCCGCGGTGGGCTCATTGATAATGCGGCGTACCTTAAGCCCGGCTATTTCGCCGGCTTCTTTGGTAGCTTGGCGTTGGGAGTCGTTAAAGTAGGCGGGCACGGTGATTACCGCTTCACTTACGGTTTCCCCCAAGTAGTCTTCCGCGGTTTTCTTCATTTTCTGAAGGATCATGGCGGAGAGTTCTTGAGGGGTGTACTGACGGCCGTCTATTTCTACGCGCGGGGTATCATTTTCTCCTTTTTTGATGGCGTAGGGCACTCGCTCTATTTCCTTACTCACGTTGGAGTAATTGCTTCCCATAAAGCGCTTGATGGAAGCAATGGTTTTATTGGGATTGGTGATGGCTTGACGCTTGGCCGGGTCCCCTATTTTGCGTTCTCCTTCTTCTACAAAAGCTATTACGGAAGGGGTAGTTCTTTTTCCTTCGCTATTGGGAATTACCGTTGGCTCGTTGCCTTCCATTACGGCCACGCAGGAGTTGGTGGTTCCCAAGTCTATTCCTATTACTTTTCCCATGGTTTATGATTCAGTGTTACTTATTTACTTTTTTGTTTTCCTCCTCCGTCTCAAGGTTTGTGCCACCGGAACGGCGGCTGGTTTTCTTGTCATACCTGGCAGTTTATACGGCCCTTTGGGCCAAATGTGGGGCCTGCCAGTATGTCGAGATGTCAGGATATAAGAAGAGAACCCGGTACCGGTGCTTGTTTTACATTTGGCCGCCAGGCCTTAAATAGTGTCTGTCTAGAAAGTCCAATAACTTCGTTGCGATCGTCCTCAAAATCCTCATTTACTAAAGTAAACTGCGGTTTTATCGTCCTCTCGCGCCTCGTTCTTGAACTTTCTAGACGAGACACCGGACTCTATGGACAAACACTAAAAACAAAAACCCGCCTTGGGCTACCGGGCGGGTCCATGGGAAAAGTGGGGGTAGCGCTTAATGGGCTACCTCGCTCATGAATTTGATGCGGAGCAGGCGGAGTTCTTCTTCGTCGTAATCGCCGTCAAATTCTTCGTAAGCCTCGGTGAGGTCGGCCGTATCGGCTTCCATAAAGTATTCGTAAACCTCTTCAATTTGTTCTTCGTCGAAGAGATTTTCGAGGTGGTAATCGATATTAACCTTGGTGCCGGAATTGATGATATGTTCGATCTCGGTTACCAGGTCTTGCATGGACAAGCCTTTGGAAGCAGCGATGTCTTCCAGGGGGAGCTTGCGGTCTGTATTTTGAATGATGTAGACCTTGAGCCCGGATTTATTGACCACGGATTTCATCACGAAATCATCGGGGCGTTCGATGTCGTTCTCTTCTACGTGCCGCTCGATGAGTTCCACAAAGGGGCGCCCAAATTTGCGCGCCTTGCCTTCTCCCACGCCGGTGATCTTTTTTAGTTCCTCCATGCTGGTGGGGTAGTAGAGGGCCATTTCATTGAGGGATGGTTCCTGGAATACGGCAAAGGGGGGGACGCCTTTTTCGCTGGCTACCTTGCGGGTGAGGTCTTTGAGGCGTTCAAAGAGGGCCTGGTCTAGGGCGGCGCCGCCGCGCTGCTGGGCCATTTCTACTTCTTGGTGGCCTTCGGCCTCGTAGTCGTGGTCTTTGGCTATTTTAAAGGAGTGGGGTTTTTTGATAAAATGGCGGCCTTTATCGGTAAGCAGCAGTACGCCGTATTTTTCGATGTCTTTGCGGAGCATACCACTCACTGCGGCTTGGCGTACCACGCTGGTCCAAAATTTTATGTCTTCATTGGCGCCCTGATTGTACTGGGGGAGCTCTTCTACCTTGTGCTGCTTGAGGGTATTGTTGAGCCGGCCGGTAAGGATGCGCACCAAACCATCGTCTTTGAAGCGCTCTCCGGAGGCCTGGGCGGTTTCCAGGACCAGCTTGATCTCATCCCGGGCCTCAAATTGTTCTTTGGGGTGGCGGCTGTTGTCGTCATTTTCAGCGCCTTCGCCGGTTTCGGGGTCAAATTCTTCTCCGAAATAATGCAGCAGAAATTTTCGCCGGTTCATGGCGGTTTCCGCGTAAGCGATAACTTCCTGAAGCAGCTGCATGCCTACCTCTTGCTCGGAAACGGGTTTGCCCTGGAGGAATTTTTCCAGTTTTTCGATGTCCTTGTAGGCGTAAAAGGCCAGGCAGTGGCCTTCGCCGCCATCCCGTCCGGCGCGCCCGGTTTCCTGGTAATAACTTTCCAGGCTTTTGGGCATATCGTGGTGGATAACGAAGCGCACATCGGGCTTATCGATGCCCATGCCAAAGGCAATGGTGGCCACGATCACATCCACTTCTTCTTTGAGAAACTTGTCTTGGTGGCGGGAGCGCGTGGCGGCGTCCAGGCCGGCGTGGTAGGGCAGGGCGTTGAGCCCGTTCACTTGCAGGGTTTGGGCCAGGCCTTCCACTTTTTTGCGGCTGAGGCAGTAGATGATGCCGCTTTTGCCTTGGTTTTGTTTGACGTAGCGGATGATGTCCCGGTCTACGTTGGCCGTTTTGGGGCGCACCTCATAGAAGAGGTTGGGGCGATTAAAGGAGGCTTTGAAAACATGGGCTTTTTCCATACCCAGGTTTTTTTGGATATCGCTTTGCACCTTGGGGGTGGCGGTAGCGGTGAGGGCCATCACGGGCTGCCGGCTTATGCGGTCCATGATGCTGCGCAGATTGCGGTATTCGGGCCGGAAATCATGACCCCACTCAGAGATGCAATGGGCCTCGTCGATGGCGTAGAAGGAGATTTTGGCCCGGCTTAGGAAATTGATGTTTTCCTCCTTGGTGAGGGATTCGGGCGCCACGAAAAGCAACTTGGTAACGCCATGAATGATATCAGAGCGCACGCGCTCGGTCTCTCGTTTGGTGAGCGAGCTGTTGAGGACGTGCGCCACGCCGTCTTGCTCGGCTATGCCCCGGATACTATCTACTTGGTTTTTCATCAGGGCGATGAGGGGCGAGACCACGATGGCCACCCCCTCGGTCACCAGAGCGGGGAGCTGGTAACAAAGGGACTTGCCACCACCGGTGGGCATGATCACGAAGGAGTCGTTGCCCGCCAGTAAATTTTCGATTACGGCTTCCTGGTTGCCCTTAAATTGATCAAACCCGAAGAGTTCCTTCAGGTGCTCGCGCGCCGTGAGTGTGGAGGTCTTCACTATCCGTCAGTAATTTAAATCCAGTTTATAAAGGTACTATAAACGCTGAAAAACAAAAATAGATTGCGGCTTTTTTTGCAACAGGCCTCATTTGAAAAGTTCCCACCTTTGCAGCCGCGTAATAAAGAAGTGCAATTATACGATGGCCCGTAAGACTGAGGAAGCCCAGGAAGGAATGTCTTTTTTACAGCATTTGGAAGTGCTGCGCTGGCATCTGGTGCGTTCGGTCCTGGTAATACTAGCGGCGGCGGTAGGGGTGTTTTCGGCCAAGGACCTGGTTTTTGACGGGATTATATTTGGGCCGCGCCAGGTAGACTTCTACACCTACCGCTTTTTTTGCCAAATGACACAGCGCCTGGGCATCCAGGAAATATTCTGTCTGGAAGAGATGCCCTTCGAGATTCTGAATACTCGGATGACGGGGCAGTTCAGCATGCACATCTTGGTAGCCCTTATCGGTGGTTTTATCGTAGCCTTTCCTTATGTACTGTGGGAGTTCTGGCGATTTGTGAAACCCGGGCTGCGTCCCGGCGAGCGCAATCTAAGTCGCTGGGTGCTCTTTTTCGGGGGTGTTTTGTTCTTGTTGGGGATCCTTTTTGGCTATTATCTGATCGTGCCGCTTTCGGTGCAGTTTTTGGGCACTTACTCGATCAGTGCGCAGGTCAAAAACCTAATTGACCTCAATTCCTATATCGGTATGGTGAGCAAAGTGGTGCTTTCTACCGGCCTCATATTTGAGTTGCCGGTCATAACTTATTTCCTGGCCCGGGCGGGCATCATTACCCCCCAGGGGATGCGCCAGTACCGCCGCCATGCGCTGGTTGTTATTCTGTTACTTTCGGCCATTATCACGCCACCAGATATCGCCAGCCAGGTTTTGGTGTGCTTGCCCATTATCCTGCTGTACGAACTGAGCATTATGATCACCGCCCGTGTACACCGGCGCCTGCAAGCTACCCAAGCCGAAAATGCGGCCAGCCCGCCCCCTAAAAACTCCTAAATGAGACTGAAAGCCGAAAATCTCGTAAAACGTTACGGTAAAAACCCGGTGGTAAAGGATGTAAGCTTCTCCGTAGAGCAAGGGGAGATCGTGGGCTTGCTGGGCCCCAATGGCGCCGGTAAAACCACCAGCTTCTACATGGTGGTGGGCCTGGTGAAGCCCTCTTCCGGGAAAGTGTTCCTCGACCAGGAAAATCTCACCCGGGCGCCTATGTACCGCCGGGCTCAAAAAGGACTCGGCTACCTGGCCCAGGAGGCTTCCGTATTTCGCAAACTATCGGTGGAAGACAATATTCATAGCATTTTGCAGCTTCGCAACCTGAGCAAAGAAGCGCAAAAGGAGCAGTTGGAGGGGCTGTTGGAAGAGTTTGGCCTTCAGCATATCCGCAAAAACCGGGGCGACCTGCTATCGGGCGGTGAGCGGCGCCGCACCGAAATAGCCCGGGCCCTGGCCGTATCACCTAAGTTCATTCTGCTGGATGAACCCTTTGCCGGGGTAGATCCCATCGCGGTGGAAGACATTCAGGAAATCGTGCTGCGCCTAAAAGAGCGTAAAATTGGCATTCTGATAACGGATCACAACGTGCAAGAAACCCTGGCCATTACCGATCGCACCTACTTAATGTTTGAGGGCGAAATTCTCAAATACGGTACGGCCGAAGAACTGGCCGCGGACGAACAGGTGCGCAAGGTGTACCTGGGGCAGAACTTTGAATTGCGTAAGAAGCGGGATCAGCTGGCTAGCCGCACTTAGGTTTCCTATCCTTTTTCTTTACCCGTAGCGGCGGCCCTACGCAGTCGGTCATTTATGGCCCGCCCCAAGCCTTCTTCTGGAAAAGTTTCGGCCAGGATGCGCTTTATCTGGGCATGGGCGCGCAGGCGGCGTAGGGCCGCAAAGAGCTGGGCAGCCGCTTCTTCCAGATCGCCCCGGGAAGAAAGCACCTCCTGCAGGCCTGGCGGGTGCCCGGGATGCCATTGCTTAAAACAAAGCAAACCGGTACTGGCCGGCTGGGGGATCTCGGTGGGGAAGGAGGGCACCATTTCCACCGGAACGCCGGGGGAATAATGCGCACTCAGCATACCTGGGGCCTGCGGATTGCTGGATGAGTGGGCCGCTACGAGGGGCTTTTGCCCCAGGGCCTGGGTCAGGGCTTCCAGGGTAATGCCCCCCAGCCGTAGCACCCGGGGCTGTGGCGCCGTAAGGTCTATGATGGTAGATTCTACGCCTACGGGGCATTCCCCGCCATCTAAAATGAGGGGGATTCGATCGCCCAATTGCTCCGCCACGGCCCCGGCACTGGTGGGGCTTAGGCGGCCAAATAGATTGGCACTGGGCGCCGCCAGCGGAAAGTCAAGCTTTTGGAGCAATTGGCGGGTGAGTGGATGCCGCGGAATGCGAATGCCTACCGTGGCGTGGCCGGCGGTTACCAGATCGGGTACGAGGCTTTTTTTGGGCAGAATGTAAGTGAGCGGCGATGGGCCAAAGTAGCGGTAGAGGCGCTCAAATTCGGGGGGCACCTGTTGCGCGTATGACGAAACACTTTTGGCGGAAGCCAAATGCAAAATAAGCGGATCAAAGGCGGGCCGCTCCTTCACAGCAAAAATGCGGCTTACGGCCTCGGGCATAAGGGCATGGGCCGCCAGGCCATAAACCGTCTCTGTAGGAATGGCCACCAGCTGGCCTTGCGCCAGCAATTCAGCGGCTCGGAGGAGGTCCTGCGTTTGGGTGGCCCGCATTAAAAAAGGTTTTGGGAGTTGAAGGCACCGAAGCCTACCAGACGGTCGTAGCGGGCCCCCAGTTCCCGGTTGTACACCAGAATTTGGTAGGTATTTTGCGTTTCCCAGTGGCTGCCTTCCAGGCTTTCCAGGTCTACGCCCCGGGCGGGCTTATCGGGGAGCTGGGCATACATGTAGTTATAATAACCCTGCTTGAGGTAAGCTTGCAGCCGGTAGGCACCGGCTTCCTTATCGTATTGCATTCTAAATTCGGGCCGAAGCTTCCAGGTAGAGAGCTCGCCAAAAACATAAACCGGGCGGGGCAGGGGGCCCTCGGGACGGCTCAGATAAAAGTTTACCAGGGCATAGTCAGCCGTGGTTTCGCTATTGCTGGCGTCCAGTCGTCGAACCCGGTACTGCCCATCGATGTCGGGCCAGGTGGAGTAGGCCGAGCTGGTGCGGGGTCGGCCCTTGGCCAGGTACACTTCAAATTTATCGGTCCGCTCTATGTTGCGGACGTTTTGGCTCAGGCTCTGGAGGTTTTTGATGTCAAAGAAGCGAAACTCATTGCCCCCCGCGAAGGTGTTCTCTTTATCGTACTGGTATACCAGAGCCCCCTGCTGCACGAAGCGCGGCTTGAGATCGGTGAGGGCGTTGTCGTAGCGCTGGTTTTGCAAGACGTGCACTTGCAGGTCCTGGTAGGGGTTTTGGATATTGTAATCCGGGTGATTCACGGTGAAGTCTATTTCCTGATGCGTGTTCATCAGGGAGACGGCATTGGGCCGTTTTACCGTGGCGCCTACCGATACCAGCTCCTCGTAGACCATAAATCGCCGGGTGATCACCGGCTGGCTTTGGTTTCCGTCCCGGTACACCAAGAGCAGGTAATTGCCCGATTTCGTGAATTGGATTTTATCATTGGGGAGCGTTAGCCGGTAATGGGTGTAAGGGACCAGGGCATTGATGGAGTAGGCATAGTCGGTGATATAATCATTGGTCAAATTGCCGAGGTACTGCGAGCTCATCAGGTCGCTGGGCTGCCAGTTGGCATCACAATGGATCACCGTATAGCTATACTCCACATACTCCTCGTAAAGATCATCAAAGGAGAAGAGGAGCCGTTCTCCGCTGTTCAGGGCAATAACCGGAAACCCCCGGTCGGAGCTCAAGGGGGAGAGGCGCACACTGCGCAGGCCTTGTTGATAAACGTGGTCGGAATAGCGCAAGGGGCCATTTTCATAAAATGGCGTATCGCTATACTGGGCGCTTAGGGGGCCGTTGGCCAAAAGTGCACCGAGCAACATGGGTAAGTATCGAAGCTTCATGAGCTGTTGGTAAAATCGTTTGAGCAGTCCCTTTCTCTGCTTTTTATGCCTTAATTTTGCACTACTTTAGACCAGTTCTAAATAGGTAGGAGGGGCCACGCCAGTGGCGGGACTTCCTATTTTTGCCCGACCAAAGTAAACTAGAATTTTGATTTGCATCAAATGTCAGAGATGATCAAAATCAAGCGTGGTGTAGACATTAAGCTTCTCGGTCAGGCCGAGCAGCTCTATGGCAGCACGGACACGCCCAAAACCTATGCCATTAAGCCGGACGATTTTCCCGGGATTCGTTTAAAACTGAAAGCCCGCGAAGGCGATGAGCTCAAAGCGGGCGACACCGTCTTCTTTGACCGGGATCGGGATGACATCAAGATCCCCTCTCCCGTAAGCGGCGAGGTGGTGGAAGTCAAGCGGGGCGCCAAGCGTAAGATACTGGAAGTCCGTATTTTGGCAGATTCCGAGCTGAAGTATCAGGATTACGGCGCTGCCGATCCCAGCCAGCTAGAGCGCGAGGAAGTACGCAAAAAGCTCACCGATTCCGGGGCCTGGGCTTTCATCCGCCAGCGTCCCTATCACATCATTCCCAATCCGCAGGAAAGCCCCCGGGATATCTTTGTGAGCTGCTTTGATACCGCTCCGATGGCCCCCGATACAGATTTTGTGGTGCACGGCCTGGAAGAAGAATTTAAGCTCGGTATTCAGGCCCTGCAAAAGCTCACGGACGGCGATGTGCACCTGGGCGTAGACGGGCATACCAACCCTTCTCAAGCTTTTACCAACATTGAAGGCGCTAAGCTGCACCGCTTCAAAGGGCCTCATCCGGCCGGTAATGTGGGGGTACAGATCCATCACACAAAACCCATTAACAAAGGGGAGAAAGTCTACACGGTAAACTTCCAGGACGTCTTGATCATCGGCCGGCTTTTTCGGGACGGGAAGTTGGATGCCCAGCGCTTTCTGGCCCTCACCGGCTCAGAAGTGGAAAAACCCCGGTATTACAAGTTGCTTTTGGGCGCTCAGCTAAGCAACCTGCTTACCCAAAACGTCAAAGAGGGTAAGAACCGCTACATAAGTGGGAATGTCCTCACGGGCACTAAAATATCCCAAGAAGGTTATCTCGGTTTTTACGACCATCAGGTCACGGTAATCCCCGAAGGTGGGGAAGACGAGTTTTTTGGCTGGATCAAGCCCGACCCTAACAAATTCAGCATGAGCCGCACCCTCTTGAGCTGGCTCATGCCCAGCAAACGCTACCGCCTTAATGCCAATATGAACGGAGAGGAGCGTGCTTACGTTATGACTGGGCAGTATGAGTCCGTCTTTCCTTTTGATATTTACCCCGTCCAGCTCATTAAGTCCATGCTTATCAACGACCTGGAGACTATGGAAAAACTGGGCGCTTACGAAATTGCTGATGAGGACTTTGCCCTCTGTGAGGTCGTCTGTACCTCAAAAATACCCGTTCAGCAAACCGTTCGGGAAGGTTTAGATTTAATGTTGAAAGAGATAGGAGATTAAAAACAGAAGCAATGAAAGTTTTCAAAAACCTACTGGAAAGCGTAAAACCGCACTTTGAAGAAGGCGGTAAATTAGAGAAGCTTTACCCCGTTTACGATGGTTTCGCCACTTTTCTTTTCGTGCCCGGGCACACCACTAAGTCAGGGGCGCACATCCGTGACGGGGTGGACCTAAAGCGGACCATGTTTACCGTCATTATTGCCCTTATCCCGGCGCTGCTTTTTGGGATGTGGAATGCGGGTAATATGCATTACATGGCCCTGGGAGAATCGGCCACCTTTATGGAGAAGTTTCTCTTTGGCGCGGGCAAGATCATCCCCATGGTAGTCGTTTCCTATGCGGTGGGCTTGGGCATTGAGTTTGCCTTTGCGGTCGTAAAAAAGCACCAAATCAACGAAGGCTACCTGGTTACCGGTATGCTGGTACCCCTCATTATGCCCATAGACATTCCCTTGTGGATGGTGGCGCTTTCTGTGGTCTTTGCCGTCATCATCGGAAAAGAAGTGTTTGGTGGTACCGGCATGAACATACTTAACCCGGCCTTAACGGCGCGGGCGTTTGCCTTTTTTGCTTATCCTACTTATATGAGCGGGGATAAAGTGTGGATCAATACCTCCACCGCGGCGGGTCAGTCCGTTGCGGATGGTTTTTCCGGGGCCACAGTGCTCGGTAATTACGCCACCAAAGGCTCTGCAGGAGACTACAGCGTCTTAGACATGTTTATCGGGACCATTCCCGGCTCTATTGGGGAAACCTCGGTTATTGCCATACTCATCGGTGCCGCGATGCTGATCATCTCGGGCGTGGGGAGCTGGCGAATAATGCTCAGCGCCCTGGCCGGAGCCATCACCATGGGGCTTATCTTCAACGCGGTAGCGCCCTATGCCATCAGCCCTGAGCAGCAATCCTTCATGGCCGTTCCCTTTTGGCAACAACTGATTATGGGCGGCTTTGCCTTTGGTGTTGTATTTATGGCTACCGATCCGGTGTCGGCTTCCCAAACCTTCAAGGGCAAGTGGATTTACGGCTTCCTGGTAGGGTTCTTTGCCATCATGATCCGGGTTTTTAATCCCGCCTATCCGGAAGGTATCATGCTCGCCATTCTCTTTATGAATGTGATGGCACCGCTGATCGATCACTACGTGGTGCAAGCCAACGCCAAAAAACGACTCAAGCGCCTTAACCTCAAAACCGCTTAAGCTATGAATGCAAACTCAAATAGTTACACCTTCATTTTTGCCGCTGCCCTGGTAGTGGTGGTGGCCGCCATACTATCCTTTACTGCGGTAAGTCTGGACGAACGCCAGGATGCCAATGTGCGCAAGGAAAAAATGCAGAGCATATTGGCTTCCATTAAGGTAAACGTATCGCGCGAAGAAGCTGCCAAAGCTTTTGATGCGCACGTTAAGGATCAAGTGGTGCTCCGCAACGGGGAGAAGGAACAAGGTACCAAAGCTTTTAATATTAGTATGGCCAAGCAAGTAAGCAAACCTATTGAAGAGCGGAAAGCCCCCTTGTACGTGGCGGAAAAGGAAGGGAAAACCTACTATATCATCCCCTTGCGGGGCAAAGGGCTTTGGGGTCCCATTTGGGGCTATATTTCACTCAAATCCGATGGTAAAACCGTTTATGGGGCGGTTTTTGACCACAAATCAGAAACGCCCGGCCTGGGGGCCGAAATAAATACCGATGAGTTTCAGGCCCAGTTTCCCAAAAAAGCCGTTTTTGGTAATAACGGCGACTTCACGGGCATCAAAGTGACCAAAAAGCCTGCGAAGGGTCCTCATCAAGTGGACGGCATCAGCGGGGGCACCATTACCTCCAATGGTGTCCAAAAAATGATCACCGATTGTGTGGCGGCTTATAAGAGCTTCCTAAAAAAGGATAAAGGCCAATACGCGGATGATAGCAACCTCCCCAAAGAATCTGAACTCGCAATAGCAGAATAATTATGGCTGAAGCAACCGAAGCACTCGAAAAACAGAAGAAGCAGAGCGAGCCCTTATTCGGCAAGAAAAACCGCCGGCTCATAAGCGATCCGCTCAACGATAATAACCCCATTACCGTCCAGGTCTTGGGTATTTGTTCGGCCCTGGCTATCACGGTTAAGATGTATCCCGCCCTGGTTATGTCCTTATCGGTGCTCTTTGTGATGGGGGCCGGCAATGTGATTGTATCCCTCATGCGGAACCTTATCCCAAATCGGATTCGGATTATCGTGCAGCTCGTCGTGGTAGCCTCCCTGGTAATTCTGGTAGACCAGGTTCTTAAAGCTTTCGTTTACGACGTGAGTAAGGAGCTATCCGTATTCGTGGGCTTGATCATTACCAACTGTATCATCATGGGCCGTTTTGAGGCCTTTGCCCTTACCAATAAGCCCTGGAAGTCTTTCCTGGACGGGGTGGGTAATGCCTTTGGCTATGCCTGGATTCTCCTGGCGGTGGCCTTTTTCCGGGAGTTGCTCGGTAGCGGCACCGTGTTTGGACTGCAAATAATTCCCGAGAGCTGGTACCTCGATGGGGGCGGCTTCTATTCTGACAACGGTCTGATGCTCCTTCCCCCCATGGCGCTTATTACCGTGGGCGTTATAATCTGGGTGCAGCGCGCCAAGAATAGCAAACTAATCGAAGAAGACTAAAAAGACGCTAGCCATGCAAGAAATGATCAACATATTCGTAAAGGCGATCTTCGTTGAGAACATGATCTTTGCCTACTTCCTGGGCATGTGCTCTTACCTGGCGGTTTCCAAAAAAGTGGATACCGCGGTAGGCCTGGGAGCAGCCGTAATTTTCGTGCTGGGCATCACGGTACCGGTCAACTATTTGCTCGAAAATTATGTTCTAAAGGAAGGAGCTTTGAGCTGGCTCGGTCCGCAGTATGCGGACGTCGACCTTAGCTTTCTTTCCTTCATCCTTTTTATCGCCGTAATCGCCTCTATGGTACAGTTAGTTGAAATGGTAGTGGAAAAATTTGCCCCCGCCCTTTACGGGGCCTTGGGTATTTTTCTTCCCCTTATTGCCGTAAACTGTTCCATTCTGGGAGGCTCCCTGTTTATGCAGGAGCGTAACTATAATACCATTGGCGAGGCCACTATTTTCGGTCTTGGCAGTGGCGTCGGTTGGTTTTTGGCCATCGTGGCCATTGCTGCCATCCGTGAAAAAATCCGCTACTCCAATATTCCCGCGCCCTTACGTGGGTTGGGTATCACTTTTATAGTGACAGGACTGATGGGCATTGCCTTCATGGCTTTCATGGGAATTAAGTTGTAATAATATAATCTGGTAAAACGTAAGTTATGGTATTGCTTGATATTACCACCATTATGGTCACCAGCGTGGTGGTCTTCGGGGTACTGATTTTTCTCTTGGTGAGTGTCTTACTCGGCGCCAAGTCCAAGTTGGCCCCCAGTGGTCCGGTAACCCTGGATATTAATGGAGAGGAGAAAGAGGTGGATTCCGGTGGCACCTTGCTTAGTACCCTTTCCGAACAAGAAATTTATTTGCCTTCCGCCTGTGGTGGTGGTGGTACCTGTGCCATGTGCAAGTGCCAGGTGCTGGAAGGAGGCGGGGAAATCCTGCCTACCGAGGTAGGCTTCTTCACCCGGAAAGAAGTGCAGGAAAACTGGCGCCTGGGCTGTCAGGTCAAGGTGAAAAACAACA
The DNA here is from genome assembly GCA_031581125.1 of Schleiferiaceae bacterium. GTDB lineage: Bacteria > Bacteroidota > Bacteroidia > Flavobacteriales > Schleiferiaceae > CAJXMS01. The sequence continues at coordinate 15,237 of JAVLBR010000009.1, forward strand.
TGAAGATCAAGGTGCCGGAAGAAATTTTCGGTATCCAGAAATGGGAGTGCGAGGTGGTATCTAACTACAACGTGGCTTCCTTTATCAAGGAGTTTGTCGTAAAATTACCGGAAGGAGAAAACCTGGAGTTCCAAGCGGGGGGGTACATTCAAATAGATGTGCCCGAGTGCGAAGTGGACTTTAAAAACATCGACATTACGGCCCACCCCAAACTGGGCCGCGATCCAAACGACTTCCAGGCCGAATGGGATAAATTCGGCTTGTGGGATCTCAAGATGAAAAATGATGAGCCCATTTTCCGGGCCTACTCCATGGCCAATCACCCCGCAGAAGGCAATATCGTGATGCTCAACATCCGGATTGCTACACCTCCCTGGGATCGTAGTAAAAATACCTGGATGGATGTGAACCCCGGTATTTGCTCCTCTTACGTTTTTGATTGCCAACCGGGAGACAAAGTGACCATCTCTGGCCCTTACGGAGAGTTCTTCATCAACGAGGATTCTGATGCGGAGATGCTTTATATAGGCGGTGGCGCCGGAATGGCGCCCATGCGCTCACACCTTTTCCACCTCTTCCATACCCTTAAAACGAATCGTAAGGTCTCTTACTGGTACGGCGGGAGGTCTAAGCGCGAGCTCTTTTACCTGGATGATTTTAGGGCCATTGAAAAGCAATTTCCCAATTTCAGCTTTCACGTGGTACTTTCCGAGCCCACCGAGCAAGATAACTGGACGGTCATGAAAGACCTCAATGACGAGCAAGGGGATGGTTTTCATGGCTTTGTTCACCAAGCGGTCATTGACCAGTACCTGGTAAACCACCCCGAACCGGAAGAAATAGAATTTTATTTCTGCGGCCCACCGCTCATGAACGCGGCCGTCTTAAAAATGTGTGATGACTGGGGCGTTCCCCCGGAGCACATTGCTTTTGACGACTTTGGTGGATAAGCCCCCCTGATTTTACCCGTTAAAAGCAGGCCTTCCCCGAAAGCCTGCTTTTTTATTTGGTAGCTGGCTTAACATTTGTATTGCCTTTTTGACCGAAATTTGCAAACAAATAGAAAAAGAGGCACTATGCAGCTCGATACCATTGAAAAGCGCCAGGGATTAACGCCAGAAATATTTCAAAAAGAATACTTAGCGCCTCGTAAACCAGTGGTTTTCCAGGATTTGGTAGATGATTGGCCGGCTACCCATAAGTGGACCTTTGACTGGCTGCGATCGCATTACGGCCATCTGGAGGTGCCGCTTTACGGCAATGATTTCCACCAGGCCGGGAAGTATTATATGACAGCCCATCGCCATATGAGGTTTGATGAGTACCTAACGCTCATCGAAAATGAACCTACGGAGCTCCGCATGTTTCTTTACAACATTTTTGAACATGCGCCCGAGCTGGCCAAGGACTTCCATATGCCCGCGATCATGAACGGCTGGAACAAGCGCTACTACTTCATGTTCTTTGGCGGCCAGGGAAGCAGTGTCAACCTCCATTACGACATTGATTGCTCCCACGTCTTTCTTACGCAGTTTCAGACCCGCAAGCGGGTTTACCTTTTCCCACCGGATGAGGCGCCCCAGCTCTACCGGGAACCCTACACGGTGAAAAGCCAAATGGACGTCAATAACCCCGATTTCGATCAATACCCCGCTTTTCAGTATGCCCATGGCTATCAAACCATTCTGGAGCACGGCGAAACGCTTTTCATTCCCAGCCAGTACTGGCATCATATTGACTACATCGAGGGCGGTTTTAGCCTGGCCCTCCGCGCTTACGATAGTTTTGGCCTCAAGGCCAAAGCTCTCACCAACCTAGCCACCCATTTTGTGGTAGACAAAGGCTTAAACCGGCTCTGGGGCCAGGGCTGGAGCGACTGGAAGCGCGAACAAGCCCAGAAGAGGGCCCAGCGCTTCCTGCGCGCCCGTAGTGCCTAGCAAAGCTCAAACTACCGGGTTACCAGGAAACCATCCGTGGCCCTAAGCCATCTCCCGCAGATGGTTTACTTTTGCCCCGTTTTTGGGTCCCGTAGCTCAGTTGGATAGAGCATCTGCCTTCTAAGCAGACGGTCACAGGTTCGAATCCTGTCGGGATCACCCCCTTGCAAGCCCCGCTCACAGCGGGGTTTTTTGGTTTTGGGCGGGATGGTCTACCCCTGCTCAGGTGCTTAGGCCTGCGGCCAAATGTGGTAAGGCGACTACTTCATATCTCATTTTCTTAATTGGCTACAGCCAAACGCCAGCGTATGGACCACCCCACGCCCTGATTGTGTACTTTTGCGCTCCTTGCGCAAAAATGACCTTCCTAAAATGAAACCAGGTCTCTGGATTAAGGCGGCGCGGCTGCGAACCTTGCCGTTGGCTTTCTCAAGCATCATATTGGGCACTTGTCTGGCGGCCGGGCAGGGCTACTTTGACGGGATTACCCTCCTGCTTACCCTACTTACCACGCTTTGCTATCAGGTCTTGAGCAATTATGCCAATGATTATGGAGATGGCATTCGGGGAACCGATGCCCAGCGTACCGGAGAGCAGCGCGCCGTGGCTAGTGGCGCCATCAGTGTAAAAGCCATGCGGCGCGCCGTGCAGCTTATGGCGTTGGTATCCTTCCTCCTGGGCACTTTCCTCAGTTTCTGGGCTACCCGGGACCTGCCCCTGTGGGTGGGAAGCTTGTTTACCTTCTTGGGGATGGCGGCTATCTGGGCCGCTATACGCTATACCGTTGGGGGCAGTGCCTACGGCTACCACGGCTGGGGCGATTTCTTTGTATTGGCCTTCTTTGGCTGGCTGGGCGTGGGCGGTGCCTACTTTTTACAATCCCTGCTGTGGGACCCTATGATCACTTTTCCCGCCTCTGCGCTGGGTTTGCTGGCCGCGGGGGTGCTTAACGTCAACAATATGCGCGACCGCGAAAACGACCGCGCCCATCAAAAATACACCCTGGCGGTGCGCCTGGGCGCCCGGGGGGCCAAAATTTACCACGGCGCTCTACTGCTACTGGCTTTTGATCTGGCTTTTATCTACAATCGCTTGCAGCCCGCCTCGGGATGGCAAAACCTCTACTTCTTGGCCATTTTCCCGCTGGGCTTTCACCTATGGCGGGTAAGTAAAGCCCAGGGACCGGGAGATTACGAGCCCCTTTTGAAACAATTGGCCATCTCCACTCTTTTATTTTCCGTACTTTTTGGCGTAGGTAGAATTTTATGAAGCTTTCCTGGCAGCCTTATACCCTGGACTTCAAGAGGCCGAGCGGCACCAGTCGTGGGGTTCTGCATAAGAAGACTTCCTACTTCCTGCGGCTGGAGGAGGGCGACTTGGCAGGGCTGGGGGAGTGTGGCCTGCTTAAGGGCCTAAGTGTGGACGATAGGCCGGATTATGAGGATAAGCTGCGAAGCCTCCAAGAAGAGGTGGCCGCCGCTGGAATTCCGCCGCTGGGGGAATTAAAGGATTGGCCCTCCATCCGGATGGGACTGGAAATGGCGCTTCTGGATATGGAAGCCCAGGAGCACCTGCTTTTTCCCTCTGAATTTACGGAAGGCCTGGAGCGGCAGCCTATCAATGGACTTATATGGATGGGGGACCCCGCCTTTATGCGGGCGCAGGCCGATGATCTCCTCGAGCGGGGCTTCATGGTCATCAAGCTAAAAATTGGCGCTCTTGATTGGGAAGCGGAATTGGACCTTTTGCGGTATTTAAGAGCCCGCTACGGCCCGGCCAAACTACAGTTGAGGGTGGACGCCAATGGCGCCTTTGCGCCCGAGGAGGCCCTTGCCAAGATGGAACAACTGGACGAGCTCCGCGTCCACAGCATAGAACAGCCCATAGCCAAGGGACAGTGGAACGATATGGCGCGGCTCTGCCAGCAATCTTATCTGCCGGTAGCCCTGGATGAGGAGCTCATAGGGGTGCACGATAGGGCGGCGCAAATAGAAATGCTGGAACAGATAAAGCCTCGTTTTTTAATTCTCAAGCCCAGCCTGCTGGGCGGCTTTGCGGCCTGTGAGCAGTGGATAGCGCTGGCGGAAGAAAGGGGCATTGCCTGGTGGGTGACCAGTGCACTGGAAAGCAATTACGGCCTGAGCGCCATAGCGCAGTGGAATTACACCCTGCACAACTTGATGGCCTCAGGGCTGGGGACGGGAAGCTTGTTCACCAATAATTTCCCCGCGCCCTTGCACATGGTGCGCGGCACAGTGGCCTATGACCCGGCGGGCCAATGGGACTTGTCCGCTCTTAAAAAGTGGCGCTAAAAAAAAGAGCCTCGCCAGGGTGGGCAAAGCTCTTTCTAACAAGGGTATTATGATGATTTAAACCAATCAATCAATAAGGGAACTATTTTATAAACGAACACGGAGGAGGAAGCGTTGGGTGCGGTCGGGAAAAATTTGGAGAGAATGTATGCTGAAGTTTGAAAATGCCTCGTACGAAACTAAGAACGAGGTGCTTAGTTATTTTGAGAAAATTCGCAGCCGGGAGCTTATTCGCCTTTATACCTCCGGTAGTACGGGGGCCCCGAGTCCGGTAGACCTCCAGCCGCCCTTTTTGGAGCGGGCCGCAAGAGATACCAATGCTTTCTTTGGCCTGGGCCGGGGCACCAAGGCCTTACTGTGCCTGCCGGTAGATAAGGTAGGCGGCTTGATGATGCTGGCGCGGGCTCTGTACGGGCGATTTTCACTTACGGTTACTGATCCCCGGGCCCGCCCGCTAGAGCAGGTGGAGGGGGATTTTGACTTTGTATCCATGGTGCCCTATCAAGCCCTGGAAAGTGGTCCCGCCCTAAAGCGGGTAAAAACTTTACTGCTGGGAGGAGCGCCCCTACCGCCGGGCTGGCAGCCGCCTGCGGGGCCTACGGTTTATCAGAGTTACGGCATGACAGAAACCCTCTCGCACGTGGCCCTGCGTAACTATAAAAGCTCGGAGGATCAGGCTTATCAGGCTTTGCCTGGAGTGGAATTTAGCCAGGATGCGCACCACTGCCTGATTATTCACGCGCCGAAAAGGGGGGTCCATCACCTGCCTACCCGGGATGTGGTGGAGCTTTTGGAAGGCGGGAAGTGTTTCTTCCTAAAAGGCCGGCGCGATAATGCCATCAACTCTGGCGGGCTCAAGTTCTTTCCCGAGACCCTGGAGGCCAAGCTGGCGGAAATGCCGCTGCCTTTCTTTATCACCGGCATGCCGCACGAGCGCCTGGGAGAGGCCCTCACGCTGGTGGTAGAGGGAGAACAGGCAGGGGAGGAGCCGGCCATCAAGCAGGCGGCGGCGGTGCTTACCGGTAGAGAAAAGCTGCGCATGGCATACCGCCTGCCCCGGTTTGATTATACCGAGGGTGGGAAACTCCACCGGCGCCGCACGCGAGAAAGGCTGCTGGCCGGGGAGGGCGTGAATTTGAATTGGTAGGGTTCCTGGCGGGGTCTATCACATTTGGCCGCCAGGCCTATACGCCCGAAGCTATGCCTGGGAGCCCTCGGTAGAGGGGGCAGCGATGGGGGCGGGATGGCGGTGCCAATAAGCGGCGATGGAAAGGCCCGCGATGATGTCCCAAATGCCCCACCAGGCGGTGGTAAGCGCCATACCACCAAGGCCGGAAAAGAAGGCAAAGACCAATACCAGGCCCAGTCCGGAGTTTTGGATGCCCGTTTCGATGGCCAGGGTGCGGCTGTCGCGCAGGGATAGGCGGGTGCCGCGCCCCAGGTAAAAACCGAGTAAAAGGGCCATGGCATTGTGCAGGGCTACCAAGAGCAATACGTGGTCGATGTAGTGGAGAAAGAGGTCGAAATTATTGGCAAAGGCAATTATTACAAAAGCCAGGAAAATGAGGATGCTGAGCTTTTTGAGGAGGGGCGCGGCGCGATTGGCCAGCCGGGGAAGCCGGTTTTGTACCAGTAAGCCCGCTAAGAGGGGAAGCCCCATGATGAGCGCAATGGTTTTAACTACGGAGATGGGGTCCAGGTAAATTTCGCTAAGCAAGGCCCGGGTGGGGGGATAAAGGTAGGCGTAGACTTCAAAATTGAGCGGGGTCATGATCAAGGATAGCAGGGTGGAGAGGCCAGTGAGGCTTACCGAAAGCGCGCTATTGGACTTGGAGTAATGGCTTAGAAAGTTAGAAATATTGCCCCCGGGGCAGGCGCCTACCAGGATGAGGCCCAGGGCTATGCTGGGGAGGGGCTCAAAGAGGTACACAAACAGAAAAGTGGCCAGGGGGAGCAGCACGAACTGCCCGATAATGCCGATGAATGCCGCACGGGGATTTTTGCGGAGGTTTTGAAAATCGGCCTTGCGGATATCCAGCGCGATGCCAAACATAATGATAGCCAGGCAGATATTGAGCAGGAACAGGGAGTCGCTGTCAAAATTGAGTTGTATCTGGTCCAACTTTTTCATAGCGAGCCAAAATGCAAAAAAAAGTAATGGGATAGGCCCGGCCTAAGACAAAAGGCTTTCTTCCAGCTGGCGGGTGATTCGGAATACCGCGGGGCAAATTTCCGCATTTTGAGCGGTTATGCGCAGGTGGCGGTGCATTTTGCGGCGGTGGGTGTGGGGGAAGTCGGCGCAGGCTTCCGGCCGGTCTTCGTATACGCTGCAGTAGTTGTCTGCCCCCAGGAAAGGGCAGGGGAGGCGCTGGGCTACGTAATCGCCCTCTTCATCGCGGCGCAGGTAGCGGTCTATGAAGGCTCGGGTACTGAGTTTAAAGCGGGGGGCCAGGCGGTCGATATCGGCTGGGGTGAAGCGAGGGCCGGTGGTTTTACAGCAATTGGCACAGTCCAGGCAATCCAGGCAGGCAAAGGCCTCCTGGTGGGCCCGCTGAAAATGCTGGTCGAGTTGTTTGGGCTTTTGGCGGCGCAGGCCCTGGATGATTTTACGGGTATGGCCTCGTTCGCTACGAGCTTGCGCCATAAAGGCATTGAGATCAGCGGGAATGCGGTCCATAGGGCTTTATTTTCCGCGGCCGTCGAGTACGATAAGCACGGTGTAGATCAGTATTTTAAGATCGTTGAAGAGGTTCATGTTTTCGATGTAAATGATATCATACTTCATGCGCTCTATCATCTCTTCCACATTTTCGGCGTAGCCGTACTTTACCATACCCCAGGAGGTAATGCCGGGTTTCACCTTTAGGAGGTGCTTATAGTGGGGGGCTCGTTCGGCGATTTTTTCCATGTAGTAGCGGCGCTCCGGGCGAGGGCCTACGATGGACATTTGGCCGCGGAGTACGTTCCAAAATTGGGGCAGCTCATCGAGGCGGTACTTCCGCATGATGCGGCCCCAGGGGGTAATGCGGCTGTCGTTTTCGCTGCTGAGCATGGGGCCGTTTTTTTCGGCGTCTACCACCATGGAGCGGAACTTGATCATGTCAAATTCGCGCCCTTGATAGCCGATTCTTTTTTGGCGGTAAAAAGCGGGTCCGCGGTCGGTCAGCTGGGTGATGAGTAATATTAGGATATAGAGGGGGGAGCAGATGAGCATGACCAGGAGAGAGATCACGATGTCCATAGCCCGTTTGAGCACTTGCTGCCACAGCGGCATGAGTTGGTGGCTTATTTCGATAAGGGGCGCAGAAGCCAGGGATTCCATGCGTACCTTCCCGGATATGATGTCGTAAGTGTCTGGCAATATTTTGATGGTTACGTTGAGCCCCTCTAGGAGGTTAACGATTTTTTCCAGCCTTTCGTGTTCGGAGGATTCAATGGCGATGATCACTTCTTCGATCTGATGCGCTTTGATAAGCTCGGGGAGCTGGAGATAGCTGCCCAGGTGGCGGAGGTTTTTCTGCATCAAAAACTGCACATTGTTGTGCACACTCACAAAGCCTACGAAGGCATGGCCGGTTTTACGGTGGTTTTGCTCCAGCTGCTGTTTGAGTTCGGCCGCTTTTTCATTGCTGCCTATCAGCAGGGTATTGAATTGAATTTTGCCCTTGCGAATGCGATAGGCGGTGCGGGTATTGAGCAGCAAACGAAAGAGGGCGGTGGCGGCGAAATGGACTGAAAAGTAGAATAAAAAACCGCGATAATAATCGGTGTAGCGGGCCACTGTATCGTCCAGCATAAGGGTAAAAAAGATAAAAACGCTACCCAGAAGCGCGGCATTAAAAGTGTAAATAAGGTCCTTGAGCCGGGAATGGCGGTAAATGTCCCGGTAGAAACTGGTGACCAGGTAGATGGTGATCCAAAAGATGGGTAAGCTTAGCAGGCCTATGTAGAAGTTAGTGCCAAATTGGATCTTGGCCGGGTGCTCTACAATTTGCTCAATCTCCAGCTTGCGGTATACGTATAAGCTTAGGTAGGCGCTGCAGGCGGCTACCACATCCCAAAAAATGTACTTGGCCTTTTGTAATCTTTCGTTCTTCACGGGCTGTACACCAATTTAAGGTTGTCCAGGAAGATGCGCCCAGCGGCCCGACCCGCCGGAAGTTGCGACCGCACGTACAGTTTATAGCCGGAGGCGTTGGGAAAGGCATTGTACTCGGTAATAAGATCCAGGTACAGCTTACTCCACTCCTCTTTGGGGTTGAGGGTTACCGTTATCTGGCGGCGTTCGCCATCGGGGGTGATGGCCACCAGCCCCACACTAAAAGGGATATTGGTTCGATAGTTGAGCTCTACAAAAAGGTTTTGCAGGCCCCGGGGCAGGCTGTAGGTGGAGATGGAGCTAAACTCGCCCCGGCGATTCTCCGGGCTTAGGGCGATGAGCCCGGCCTGGCCGCTATTTTCCGGCTGGCTGGCATAAGGCGGCGTGTAGCTAAAGGTAGAATCAGGGTCCTTAATGCGCTCCAGGGTGGTATCGCTGTTATTGAGCTTCTGAAAATTTAGGCCGGCCTGGTCAAAGTTTTCGATCAGTTCTACTTCGTAAAAGGACTGGTAGGTGGTGCTGCGCTCCCGGGCCGAGAAGCTAAGGGTATCCAGGAAGTCTTCTTCCGTGATGTCCAGCGAGAATTCGATGGGATTTACCGGGCTGTAAATGGTGCGTAGGCCACTGATGCCATTGAGGTTCATGGCGGGAAGCACCGTCACATTATGGTTTCCTACCCCCAGGGTAGCGGGCAATACGGCGGGAAGCTCGTAAATACCGATCACTTCCTGATTGTGCAACACCCAGGCCGTGGTGAAGGCATCGCTGGCGGTACCTTCCCGGTTATAATCGGTTTCCATGCTAAGATCGGGGAGGGCGAGGTAAACGGGGGGCGGGGCCTCATGCCGGGGCTGACAGCTGCTCAGAAGGGAGCTCCAGGCCAAGAGCATAGCCAGCCCGCCCAGCCCAAACCGGGCGGCGCGTAGCACGCGCAGGAAAAAATTGCTATTTAGCGTAAAAAATGATAAGCTCATACGAGGCCTCAAGAGATGCGATTGGGGCTCAGGTGAATACGGCTTAAAATTTCTTCCGCTACTTTTAGTGCCTTGTATCCATCCTCTAAAGTAACGCGGGATACCCCGTTTTTATTGATTGCCTCCGCAAAACTGCGCAGTTCTTCCTGGATAGCGTTATGGGCTTGCGCCTGGGGTTGTTCAAAGTAAATCTGCTTTTTGCGTCCATCCGCCAGGTCCATTACCATAGCGTAGGGGTCTTCCGGGTTGCGCTGGATTTCTTTCATGCGGATTACCTCACTACTTTTCTCCAGAAAATCTACCGCTATGTAGGCATCTCGCTGGAAGAAGCGGGTTTTGCGCATATTCTTTAGGGAAATGCGGCTGGCGGTGAGGTTGGCTACGCAGCCATTGTCAAATTCCAGGCGGGCATTTGCTATATCGGGCGTATCGCTTACCACGGCTACCCCGCTGGCATTGATCTTATGGACATTGCTGGGCACGGCGCTCAGCACTACATCTATGTCGTGGATCATAAGGTCTAGCACCACCGGCACGTCGGTACCGCGCGGGTTGAACTCTGCCAGCCGGTGGGTTTCTACAAACATGGGGTTGGCAAGGTATGGCTGTGCGGCTTCGTAAGCGGGGTTGAAGCGCTCCACGTGGCCCACCTGGCTCACCACGCCCGCCTCTTCGGCCAGTTTCATAAGTTCTAGCGCCTGAGCGGCGGTTTCGGTGAGGGGTTTTTCTACGAAGATGTGTTTCACCTTCCGCGCGGCCTTGGCGGCTATCTCAAAGTGATTGAGGGTGGGCGTTACGATATCTACCACATCCACATCATCTATAAGGCTTTCTACGGAGGAATAGGAAGGCAGGTCAAAGGCCTTTTCTACTTCTCGAGCATTTTCCGCTTGGGGGTCATAAAAGCCGGTAATTTCGTAATGATCGGGAAGCTGCTTTAGACATTTAAGGTGGATTTTCCCCAAATGTCCAGCTCCCAGAACACCTATCTTCAGTTTCATAAAAGGGAAAGGGTGAGTAAGTGATAGCGGGGTAAGCAGCGATGCCCCGCTTTTAAAAGGTACAAAATTAAACTTTTTACTGGCGCCGCTGATCCATAAAAAAAGGCCGCTTTACCTGGTTGAGAGGCAAGCGACCTTTCCACTGAATGGTCTTAATCCTACGCCCTTAGAGCTTATCGTTAAGCTCGGAACCGGGCTTAAATTTTGCTACAGTTTTGGCTGGGATTTGGATCTTTTGACCCGTTTGCGGATTACGTCCCTCCCGAGCAGAGCGTTCGCTCGTGGAGAAGGTGCCGAATCCTACCAAGGATACGCGATTACCTTTGGCCAGGGAGCCCGCTACGTGCTCTGTAAAGGAGTCCAGTGCTTTTTTGGCCGCGCCTTTGGAGATGTCGGCATCTTGAGCCATGGCTTCGATTAATTCTGATTTGTTCATGAAAAACGATTTTAATTGAACATGATTTTCAATCCCAAATATAGCTGAATCCCGCTCCGGTTCAAGGTTTTGCTGCATTTTTCCCCGCTATTGTGGAAAAGTAATGGAAATTGTGAATTCCCCAAATTAAACAAGACGCTGATTATCAGGTACTTGTAATGAATTGAGCCTCAGGGCTTATTTTGAAGCCATTGAGCATTTCCGGGGTGGAAAGCCGCCTTTTACCGGGGAGCTGAGCCTCATTTATGACCAGATATCCGTCGGCGCAAGCCACTTTTAGGTAGCTTCGGCCGTCCGTCAGCACCCTTCCGGGCCTTTCCTGCGCCGGGGTATCATCCCGCTCGGCGGCGCTTATTTTCATCACGTACTCTTCCGCTTCCATTTGCAACAAGCCGCGGGCACCAGGGTAGGGACTGAGGCCCCGGAAACGATTGTAAACTTCCGCCACCGGCGCTTCCCAGGGTAGCCAGGTATCATCTACGCCCAGTTTGGGAGCCTTTTTAAGCAGCTCCTGCTCGCGCTGCGGCTGGGGTTCGGCTTCGCCCCGTGCTATCTGGTTTACGGTATGGAGCAAGAGCTCCGCCCCCGGTTGCAACATTTTATCGTGCAGACTGCCCGCGGTCTCATCCGCTTGGATGGGAAGCCTGGTTTGGCCCAGAATAGCGCCCGTGTCTATGGTTTTATCCAGGCGAAAGGTGGTAAGGCCCGTCTCTTTTTCGCCATTGATCAGCGCCCAATTGATGGGAGCAGCCCCTCGGTACTGTGGGAGCAATGAGGCGTGCAGGTTTATGGTACCCTGGGGCGGCAGCGCCCACACCACTTTGGGCAGCATCCGGAAAGCGACCACTACGATGAGCTCCGGCTTGGCCTCTTCCAGTTGTCTTAGCCACTGAGGGTCTTTCAGGCTTACCGGTTGCCATACGGGGAGCTGGGCTTTTTGGGCCGCGGCCTTTACCGCACTTCCCTGCACCCTTCGGCCCCGTCCGGCCGGTTTATCGGGCGCCGTTATTACTCCCACCACTTCGTGCGGGCTTGCCAGTAAGGCTTCCAGGCTGGGTACCGCAAAGAAAGGAGTACCCATGAATACTATTCGCATGTGTTTGGCTTTTAATGGTGGGTGATCGTCTGCTGCCAGGGCCTATCGCCCCGTAGTGCATAGATATCACCTACCTTTCGCTTATTTATAGGGCTTAGGAAGAGCTGGTTTTCTGATCTCTTCCCCAGCGCAGTTCTTATGCATTAAAGCTTACGTTCTTCTCTCTTGCTAAAAAGCTTAGCCATCTTAATCCCGGGAGCGCAAGGTTTTTGGATTTGCCCTCTCGGGCAAATGTAACACCCCATTTTGAAGCTGCACTTCCCCCTCATCTACCATCCAGCGCAACGTTTGCTCTGCCTTTCGCTGGGGCCGCCAGCGTTCGAGCGCCTCTTCCAGCTGCAGCGGCGCCTCTTCTTGCAAGGTTTGGTAAATCACCTTCCGCGTTTCCGCGAAGGCCGGTCCTTGAGCCGCCTGCTTTCGGCGCCGGCACACATCGCAGCGGCCGCAGGCCGGCGCGTCTTTTTCGCCAAAGTACCGCAGTAATTGAAGGCTCCGGCAGGTTTGGTCCTCCTCCGTGTAGCGGATCACCGCCTCTATGCGTTTTTCCAGTTGCTGATAGCGCTGCTGCAGATGCTCCGGGCTTATGCGCAGGTGGCGGCTTTCTACCCGGGCCTGTTCGAAGGTGATGCTGCTGGCCTGGCGGCGGGCTTGGTAATCTACCAGTTCCCGCCGGTGCAGTTCGTGCAGCTGAGCTACTACCGCGCGTTCATTGGTTTTAAGACGGGCGGCCAGGGTGGCTTCATCTATGGTGCCGTACTCCACATCCAGGCCGCCGTAGGAGCGGGTGAGCATTTTGATCAGGGCGTCTTGCTTCGGGTAGCGGAGCTGGTAATCATAGAGGGTGGTATTATCGGCCAGAATGCGGAGCCGGGAGGGTTGGGCGTAACCATCACTCAGGCTTATAAAACCCTCCTTGCTCAATATACGCAGCCCTTGATGGGTCTTAAGCGCCGGCAGGCGGTACTGTCGTAAAAAGGCGCCCATGTCCAGACCAAAGGTTTGCCCCTCGCCACTACCGGTGGCCAGTTGGAAATAATTGGCCAGGGCCTGGTAGAGATGGCGGATGTCTTTCAGGCTGGGGAAACTCTGGAGGTGCCTTACCCGAAGCTGATGAACATCATCCGGCCCCACGTAGGTCACCGCGTGGGCCGTTTGGCGGTCGCGCCCCGCCCGGCCGGCCTCCTGAAAATAAGCTTCCAGCGAGTCGGGCAGTTCCAGGTGGAGCACCAGCCGTACATCGGGCTTATCGATGCCCATCCCGAAGGCGTTGGTGCATACCATCACCCGGGTTTGGTTTTGAAGCCAGGCCTCCTGGCGTTTTTGCCTTTCCTGGGGGCTCAATCCGCCGTGGTAGTACTGGGCCGAGATCCCCATGGACTGAAGCCACTGGGCCAGCTCTACCACACTCCGCCTATGGCGCAGATAGGCGATGGCGGTACCCGGTATTTTCCGGAGGGCTTGCAGGGCCCGGTTCCATTTGTTTTCGCTGTGCACCAGATGGTAAAAAAGCTCCGGACGGCGAAAGCTTTGCTGCCGCAAATGCGGCTTATCAAAGGCCAGCTTTTCCTGGATATCGCGCGCCACCGCCGGGGTAGCGGTGGCGGTAAGGGCCAGTACCGGTACTTGGGGAAGGTGCTTCCGGAGCTGGGCTATCTCCAGGTAGGGCGGACGAAAATCATAGCCCCACTGGGAAATGCAGTGCGCCTCGTCCACTGCCAGCAAACGCACCGGCATCCGCTCCAGGCGGGCCAGGAAAAGCTCGCTCTGGAGCCGCTCTGGCGATAGGTACAGAAAGCGATAGAAGCCCTCGGCGGCATTGTCCAGCGCCAGGTCCAGCTCGCGGTAAGACAGCCCGGAATGAAGCGCTACGGCCCGTATGCCGCGCTTACGCAGGTTTTGGACCTGATCGTCCATAAGGGCTATGAGCGGACTTACCACCAGGCCCATCCCTTCGCCGCAAAGCACGGGTACCTGATAGCAAATGGACTTGCCGCCTCCTGTAGGAAGCAGGGCCAGGGTATCTTTCCCCGCCAGTACATCATCTATAATGGCCCGCTGCCCCGGACGAAAGTCAGGATACCCCCAGTACTGCTGGAGTATGGCGCGGGGATCGGTAGTAGGCATATCAGGCAGATTGCTTGTCCATGTGGTTAAGAATAAAATCGGCCCGCTGGGTGGGATCCAGTCGGGGCACTTCTATAAGCTGGTAGCCGTAATGCTGGTAGATGTTTTCCAGAGCCTGGTGAATGGCCTGCATGAGGGGCAGGTCTTCCCGGCGTTCCGCATCCTGGCCATAAATTTCCGGCCAGGGGGGCGTAAAGTAGACGTAAGGGAAATAAGGGTATTGGCGGGCGGTTTCTTCCAGCCGGGCGTTGGGAATGCCATCGCGGCGGAGATACCCGAGATTATCGGGAATCCCCCGGTCGTAAAAAGTGGTAGTCCCCGCTTGCGCCTGGTGGTACTGGGCCACCTGGCGCTCAAAGAGCTTTTCCCCGAAGCCCGCGTGGTTTTCCCAGGGCAGGAGGTAACTCTGAGCATCCATCTGTTCCCGGATCAGTTCGCGGGCCATTTCCGGCAGAACCGGGTAGCCACGGGCTTCGATGGTTTTAAGCAGGGTGGTTTTACCGGTGCCGGGGGCGCCGGTTATGACCACCCGGCGGGCGGGAGAAGCGGCATTTTGAGGCATGGGCACAAAGATAGCAGCCGCCGCCATTCAGTAAGAAAGCCCCCAGCGCCGGTAGAGAAAACCCAGCAACCAGGCCGGCCCGATGAGCAAAAACTGCAGGTCTTTTAAAAAGGAAGGTTTGGCGCCCTCGATCTTGTGCCCCACAAATTGCCCGATCCAGGCCACCACGAAGATGCTTAAAGCCGGAATCCACAAGGGTAGGGGACTATACCACATTTGGGCGACGCCCCATAAACAAAGCGCCGAGAAAAGCCCTACCCCCACCGCCATGGGCACCGAAAGCCGCAGGTAAAATAGCAGCCCCAGGACCACCAATACGGTGCCGTAGTGCAAGTAAGGTTCCATAACCGGGGGCGCCCAGCTATGCAAATAAGGCGCCGGGATGCTGGCCAGCAGGGCCAGGATGCTGAAGAAAATGGCCGGCACGCAAATCCAGTGCAGCCGTTTGTTGACGGGGTTTTGGTGGCTTTCGCCGTAGGCTTCAAACCACTGATGGATGTTTTTCATGATCTTTGTACCTTGTTTTCGCAAGTGAAATTAAGGAATTACTGCCAGCATGAGCAAGGGCGAAAAATACCAAAAACTGCAAAGCCAGCTAGAAGAGGGATTTGAATGGCCCCGGGTGTATATGTTTAAATTCATCGTCCCGGCCAATAACGAGAAAGTGGCCAAAGTGGAGCAACTTTTTAACAGCAAGGAGGCGCGGGTAGATATGCGCAGCTCCCGCAAGGGCAATTTTATAAGCATCACCGCGCGGGAAATGATGATGTCGCCCCAGCGGGTGGTGGATCGGTATGTAGCGGCGGAGGACATCGAAGGCCTTATCGCCCTTTGAATAGTGTCTGTCTATAAAGTCCAATAACTTCGTTGCG
>JAVLBR010000181.1:0-4043 GCA_031581125.1 Schleiferiaceae bacterium
ACATTTGGCCGAAAGGCCTACCATGCCTGAAAAGTGGTGGCGAAAAGGGGCTCGCTTAACGGACCCTTAACTTTTGGGTCAAGTGGCCGCCGGGAAAATGGGCGGTGACCAGGTAAAGCCCGGTGGGCAAATGAGCCACCGGTAGGGTCGTGTGCTGAGTCCTCATTTTACGGCTGGCTAATACCCGGCCGGTAAGGTCGTGCAAGCTGACCCGGCTTATTTGTTCGGGCTGGCCCGGCGCTTGTTGAATGGTCACGGAACGCTGGGCGGGGTTGGGAAAAACCTGGAAACTGACCTGCCCTGGGTTGATCCTTTCTTCGGGCAGGGATACGGGGAAGGCCTCGCCCTGAAAAAGCTGTAAGCCGCCCCCGGCGGTCCCTACTACGGCATCCAGGTAGGGGTCTTGATCGAGATGGGCCAGGAAAGGGGCGGTTCGGTAACCGGCTTTT
Source organism: Schleiferiaceae bacterium (assembly GCA_031581125.1). Classification (GTDB taxonomy): domain Bacteria; phylum Bacteroidota; class Bacteroidia; order Flavobacteriales; family Schleiferiaceae; genus CAJXMS01. The sequence goes on from JAVLBR010000181.1 coordinate 450, forward strand.
AGTTGCGGCTGCGCGAGAGGGGGAGCCGGACGTGCGGCGGGGGTTAGGTTGATCCGCACATCGGGGCGCTGGCGGATGCTTCGGTCGTAGGGCATGCGGCAGCCATCGGCGCTGAGGTTGTTATAACCGCTTATGTCGCCCAGGGCATGCGAGTAGAAGGGGGTGGGGCTCATCTTCACTTGAATGTCCTGGCCGGGAAAGTTGGCGCTGAAACAGATCTCAACTACTACGCTGGACTGTCCGTCCCACTCGAAGGCATTGTCAAAGCCCACATTGTTCCAGCCGTTGCCGAAAATGACGGAACGGTCAAATACGGCGTCCCGTCCGGGAAACTGCTGGTGAAAGCGGGTAAGGGAGGTGTCGCTGGTATTTTTAAGCCGAATGGTAACCCCGCTGGTGATGTTGCCGGCGCCTTTATCGTCGATGTTAAAGGACAGGCTTTTGATAAAGCCATAGCGCAGGCCGGCTTGTTGCAGTTCGCTGGCCCGGAGGAGAAATTGGTTGCGCCCGCTGCGGTAAGAGATGCCAAAGGGGGTTTCCTCCGGGGTAGTGCTGGCGGTAGCTCCGCTTCCCAGGGTGGGCTGCAGCTGGGCGGGGAGCTGATCGAGGGAGTCCAGGGATTGGTACTGGCGTACGCCCCGGCTCCAGCTGCCTACCAGCAGGGTGGTGCCGCTGCTATCGCGGTAGAAAAAGGGGATAGACTGGCCGCGCACGTTGGTGGCTACATCTACCGCCCCGTAGAAGCGGTTTACCAGTTGAAAATTGGCCTGGAGGGAATCGCCTTCATTGCGGAAAAAGGCGATGCGGCCTTGCTCATTGCCCACAAAAAGGTCGAGGTCCTGGTCCTGGTCTATGTCGTAAAGGAAGGGGGCTGCATCGGCCCCTACATCTGTATTGGTAAGCAGGGGGTTTTTTTGGACGAATTGGGGGCTGGCAGCGCTGCCGGTATTTTCAAATTCGTGAAAATAGCCGCTCACTGTCCCCAGGATCATGTCCAGGTCTCCGTCGTGGTCCAGATCACCGAAGGTGGGGACCAGGGCTTCACCGTAACTGTACTGCAGTAAGTCGGCAAAATTGGTATCGGTGAGGGTAAAATGAGGCTGAGCGGCGGTCCCGGTATTAATAAAAAGGTATAGTTGAGAGCTGGGCAGGCGGGGCGGCTTAAGCCGGGAGCCGATGGCCACTACCAGGTCCAGGAGGGAATCGCCGTTAAAATCGGCCAGGCGGGGTACGGCATTGCCACCAAAGTCGATTTGCTGCGACTGCAGGAAGGCGTCGGTGCGGTAGGCATACTGGGCGTGGCCGGTGGTGCCGGTGTCTTCGTAGTACCAGATGCCTTGATAATTGGCGCTGCTATTGGGGGAACCACTGCTTACGTTGGAGAAACTGGAAACCATTAAGTCCAGCCGGCCGTCAAAGTTGCCATCGGCCAGGTAGGGCGCCGGGAAAACGACATCATCCAGGGGCTTCTGCACCGGGAAAAGGGTGTCTTGGCTGGTGATCACCGCGCTGTCTGCGCTACCGCCGTTGTAGAGGGCGGTTAAGCTCGGAAAGCTGATATTGCCCAGGAGTAAGTCGGCCAGACCATCGTTATTGAGGTTCTGCAAAGCCATAGAGCTGCCTTTGTGGAGGAGGCGCTCTCGCTTGTTGCCGCCGGAGCAGGCGTTTAAATTAACCCCACGGTAATTGCCACTCTCCTCAAATTGCCCCCAGCACCGGGTAGCTTGATCGAACTGTAAGCCGCACTGATCGGGGCTTAGGTTTTCATGAAGGCTCAATTTTACATTACTATCGTCGTACACCAGGATATCCATGTCGCCGTCGCCGTCAGCATCTCCCAGGGCAGGCAGGTCCGTGCCGGGTACTTCGATGGGGATGTAGTTCCCGGTAAGGTACTGGCTTTTCAGAGGCTGCCCGTTGTCAAAAGGCAGGAAGCTGGGCGTTCCTCCGGCCGATTGGTTTTCGTAGGCATAAATAAAATTATCGGTGCCCACGAAGATATCGCGCTGGCCATCACAATTATAATCATAGGTGAGGACAAATTCCATTTCGGGGTCGCGGAAGCTGAGCTGTTCACTCACACTGGGATCATAACGATATACGGTATCCCCATTGATGTTTTTTTGGACGTAAGCTTGCAAAAAATCCCGCGCTCGGTCATACACCAGCAGGTCCATTAATTGATCACCGGTAACGTCCGCGCTGGCAAAAGATGGGTAATTGAGACCACCGGCCCAGGCGTTGGGGAGGGTGTCCCCATTGATGCTCACCGGGAGGTTTAGCCGGGGGCTAAAGGAGTACCGATTCTGGGCAAGCAGGGGAAAACTAAGGAGCAGAGACAATAAGAGCGTGGGTAGCTTCAGGGACATAGGGGATAGCATTTTACCCCGCTAAGATAACCAAAACCAACAAGGATTTTGGCGAGTGCCTCGCTTTCATTGGGTAAATAGAGACTAGAATGATATATTTGCCGCCTTATTTTTCAAATCCCAACCCCCCATAAATAATGCAGAATAAAGGAGTTATCCGCTCATTCGCCATCATTTTCGCCTTAGCCTGCCTCTACCAATTATCCTTTACGTACATAGCTAGCTCTGTAAATCAGGATGCCGAGGCCTATGCTCAGGGGAACGCCGAGCTTCAACAGGCCTACCTGGATTCCATGCGCAATGAAGTGGTTTACGACATCGGGTTGGACGAGTTTACCTACGCGGAAGTCAAGTCCAAAGAGCTCAACCTCGGACTCGACCTGAAGGGCGGCATGAATGTGATCTTACAGGTATCCGTGCGCGATATCCTGCGCGAACTGGTGAAAGAGCCCAGCACGCCCATCTTCAAACAGGCCCTGAAAGCGGCTGATAGTGCCGCAACCACCAACCAGGAAGATTACCTTACCAACTTTTTTAACGCCTTTGAGCGTCTACGGGAAGAGCAGAATGTGAGCATTAAGTATAGCAGCGGTCAGCTTTTTGGGACCAAAAGCATGAACGACCGCCTGGGCTTTAATGCCGCCGATCAGGCTGTGAAGGACGAATTGCGTTCCCTGGTCAATGCTTCCGTGGAAAATGTATACACCGTCCTGCGGGCCCGGATCGACCAATTTGGCGTGGTGCAGCCCAATATCCAGCGCCTGGACCAAAGCGGCCGCATTCTGGTGGAGCTTCCGGGGGTGAAGGACCCCCAACGGGTGAAAAAGCTCTTGCAATCTACCGCCGTGCTGGAGTTTTATGAGCTTTACGAAGGCTCCCAGCTGCTCAACTTTCTTTCGGCGGCCAACGAAAAATTGCGCGGCATCGTGGAAAACCCCAACCCGCCGCAAAATTCCGCTACCGATACGGCTAAAAGCCTGGAGGATGCCCCCGAAGATCTGGCTTTCGAATCAGTAGAGGAAAGCCCGCAGTCCGCGGATGATACCAACGAGCAAGAGACGGGAGCCGACAGCCTCCTCGAAGAAGATGATGCCCTGGTAGACTCCCTGGCCAGCGACAGCCCCGAGCAGGATAGTGCTCAGCAGTTCAATCCCCTCTTCCGTTATTTCACCCCCAATTACGACTTTCAAAATAGCCAGGTACGGCGCGGACCGGTGGTAGGCTT
>JAVLBR010000010.1:0-15702 GCA_031581125.1 Schleiferiaceae bacterium
TACTTTAAGTGCTTGTAGGTCCGATAATCTCTTCTGGCGGCGGCTATTCTTTGCTTTCCGGGAAATAGTAATTGAGCCCCATGCTTAAATAAATGGTATTGGTTGGTCTTTCTTTTGGTAGCAGCAGGTAGGAGCTTCCGTATAGGTCTAAGTCCCCGAGGTCACCGGTAAAGCTGCCACAAAACCGAAGACGCAAAGGGCCTTTTCCCACTTCAAAGCCCCCCGTTAATTCTAAGGGGGCATAGTTTCTCCCATTTTGCGGGAGGCCTTTGGGGAGCTTATTCGAGGGTTTTTGTTGGGTCACTTCAAAATTTCCCACGGTCATGGTACTAATATCGCTGATTAAGAATAAAGTAAAGGATTTACTGTATTGGTAGCTCAAGACCCCTTGAAGGAAAAAACGACGGGTGCGCCAGCGATAGTCGATCTCCGTTTGTTTATTATCGTAGCGGTAGGTTTCCTGGCTGTAACGAGTGCCCCGTTCAAAGCCAAAGTAAAGATCAAATAAAAAACGCTGGGGCAGCGCTTCCTGGTAAGTGGAAAAGCCCAGCGCCAGCATACCGGCCGTGCCATGGATGGCGGGGTAATAACCGGTTCCCTGGCCTGGCACCCATTGAAACCGGCCCATAACCAGTAAGTGGGTATCGAGTCGCCAGCCCCCGGAGGCGCTTAAATTGGGGAAATGCAGGCCTTTGCCATTTATATCTGCGTCGGAACGGAATTGCAGGTAACCCTGGTCGCCTTTCTGATACAGCGGAGCACCGGAGGCGGGTGGCGCATAGGTGGTTATTTGGGTTTGGGGGATAGTTTCCCCACAGCCACTAAGGCCCAGTAGGCCAACCAAGAGAAAGGCCCATACGGTAAAGGATGTGATGTAACGCATAGTAAGCAGATTTAAATTAAGGTTATCCCGACTCGGTAATACGGTTAAAAAAACCAAGCCTAAGTACGAAGGTAGCTAAAATTAAAAAAGGCCCTAGCTACCCGCGGGGAAGCGGGTCTGGGCCCCTTTTTTAATAACTAAACCGCCGTTCCCGCTCAGTTCTCTAACCCCATAAAGCCCTGGTCAGCAGTGCTGGGCTTAAAATTGTACACCAGGCCCAGCTGGGCGTTTATCGGATGGTAGTTGAAGGTGCTGTTTCGCACTGGCACGGAAAACCCAACCTGAAATTTAAATTTAAGCTGATTACCTCCTAGCAAAACCGCCGCCGCCGGTTCAAGAAATAGATATCCTTGAGCTCCTTCCTGAGGCGCCGAGCCAAATATGTTATTGAAATTATTATTGTTAGCCCCCGCCATAAGGCTATCAGCGCTTACTTCTGGGTAGGCCATATTGGAAAGACGGAATGATAAGATCAGCTCTGCATAATCACCCCGAAAACCTACCGCCGGCTGGAGAAAAAAGCCCCGGCCCCTAAATTCATACCGCAGCAGATCATCGTTGCTATAGGTAGTGCCCCCTAAAAAGCCGTAACCTGCCGTTAGTTCGAGATCAAATATCTCGACTTCCCCGGTCAGGCCCACCCCCAGTTCCGTATGGTTGCCGCGCATACCATCCGGCTGCGGGGGTACCGGTGTCGTGGGAGGGAAAAAATTATCCTCTTGGTCAGGTCCTGCCGTAAGCGACCGGGTACTGGCCAGTACTTCCACGTGTTCGGTGATGCCGTAAGCCGCCTTTAGGTCATAACCGAGGGTAGGTCCGTAGAGGCTCAGTCCTCCCTGCACTTTTACTTCCCCCTTTTCCTGTACCATGGGCGCAAAATTGTTGCTCGATGGATAGAACGAAGACGTAGAACAGCTGCTAAGCCCCAGCAAGACTGCCCCCGCTAGCAATAGGCTGTAAGGTTTGAGAAAATGCATAACGATCAAATTAAAGTTTACTGCTCAAAAGTAGCCATTTTCGCCACAGTTTTAGGAGGCCTGGCGGCCAAATGTGTGAGCGGCCCGCCTCCCCCTTTTAACGCTTCATTTGGATGAGTTATCGCGGCCCTGGTCACTTTCTAAGAGACGCCCTGGCCCTGGTGAATTCCTGCCCTAATTTACCCGGAAGACCCCGGAGAGTTCCTACTTTTGAAAATCCTTTTGCAAGTCTCTACACCATGGTACAACACGTACATACCCAGTTTGCAGACAAAGTCCTGCACATTACCCTCCAACGGCCCGATAAATACAACAGCTTCATCCGCCCCATGGCCCTCGAGCTGCAGCGCGTGCTGCGGGAAGCCGCCCAGGACAAAACCGTCCGCTGCCTGCTTATTACGGGCGATGGCAAAGCCTTTAGCGCCGGTCAAGACCTGGGCGAGGCTACCGACCCGAAAGGTCCCGAATTGACCAAAATCGTGACCGAACACTACAACCCCATCATCCAGCAGCTGCGGGATATGGCCAAGCCCGTGGTGATGGCCGTAAACGGCGTAGCCGCCGGCGCCGGCGCCAATATAGCCCTGGCGGGCGACATCGTGCTGGCCGCCGAAAGCGCCACTTTCATCCAGGCCTTTTCCAAAATAGGCCTCATTCCCGATAGTGGCGGCACCTACACCCTGCCCCGCCTCATCGGCTGGCAAAAGGCCAGTGCCCTTATGATGCTGGGCGATAAGGTTTCCGCGGCAGAAGCCGAGCGTATGGGCATGATCTACCGGACCGTAGCCGATCAGGAACTCCCCACCGAAGCCCAAAAACTGGCCCAGCGCCTCAGCAATATGCCTACCCTGGCCCTGGCCCGCACCAAGCAGCTGCTCAACGAAAGCGCGCAAAACGACCTGCGGAGCCAACTGGCCCGCGAAGACTACTTCCAAACCGAATGCGGCCAGAGCGATGATTACGCGGAAGGCACCCAGGCTTTTCTGGAAAAACGCAAACCCGTATTTAAAGGAGAATAAACCCCATGCAAAGCATAGCCATCATTGGAGCCGGTGCTATGGGCGCCGGCATCGCTCAGGTAGCCGCCCAAAACGGCCATTCCGTCTATCTTCACGACCAATATCCCGACGCCCTCGAAAAAGCGGAAAAGCATCACCGCAAAATACTGGCTCGCCTGGTAGAAAAAGGCCGCCTGCCGGAAGGAGAAGACCAGAAAATTCTGCAGCGCATCGCTTACGTGGGCGAGCTCACCGAACTCAGCGAGGCCCGTCTTTTCATTGAAGCGGTGGTGGAAAACCTGGAGGTCAAAACCGCTATTTTCAAGCAACTGGACGACCTGGCCTCCCCGGAGGCTATCCTGGCTTCCAATACCTCCTCCCTGTCCATAGCTTCCATCGCCGGCGCTACTCAGCGGCCCGAGCGGGTGGTGGGCATTCATTTTTTCAATCCCGCTCCCCTGATGCCCCTGGTAGAGATCATTCCCAGCATCGCCACCAGTGAGGCCACTCTGGCCCAAGCTCGCCAACAAGTCGATGATTGGGGTAAGGTAACGGTAGTAGCCCAGGACACCCCGGGCTTTATCGTTAATCGGGTAGCGCGGCCTTTTTACGGCGAGGCGGTCCGCCTCTACGAGGAAGGGGTGGCCAGCCCCGCTACCATCGATTGGGCCATGACCGAGCTGGGGGGCTTTCGCATGGGCCCCTTTACTTTAATGGACTTCATCGGCCACGACGTGAATTACACTGTAAGTGAAACGGTCTTTAAAGCCTTTTACTACGATCCCCGTTACCGGCCCAATTTCACCCAAAAGCGCCTGGTGGAAGCCGGTTGGCTGGGCCGTAAATCCGGCAAAGGCTTTTACCAGTACGGCGAAAAGGCCCAAAACCCAGCGCCGCAAAAAGACCAAGCCCTGGGACGCGAAATACTCGAGCGCATCCTGATCATGCTTATTAACGAAGCCGCTGATGCGCGTTTCCTCCACATCGCCAGCACGGAAGACATAGATCGCGCCATGACCAAAGGCGTCAATTATCCCAAAGGGCTCCTGGCCTGGGCTGATGAGTGGGGTGCCGAAGAATGCGTGCGCCGCATGGATGCCCTCCAGGCGGAGTACGGGGAAGACCGCTACCGCTGCTCTCCCCTGCTGCGCCGCATGGCGCGGGAGGGGGCCACGTTTTACTGATTCTCCTCCCGGGGATACACATTATTGGCCCGGTTTACATCGGCCATAAATCCGTAGCGGTCCAGGTAAATTTTATCGATCTCTTTAAAGGGGATGGGAAGGGTCACCGCATATTCTGGGTGGGTCCAGGGCCAGGCAGGCAGGGCGGTAGCCTTTAGTCCTTTGGGAAGGCCCATCTGCATCCGCGTAGGAATGTAAAACTGATGGGTGTCGCCCGACCGGGTAAGCACGGTAAGTCGCAAAGGCATGGGCATTTCTTCCAGCTTTTCCAGGCGTAGCTCCGTGAGTTTACCCTTTTTGGGAGCCCCCACTTCGGCAATCCCATAATCGATGCGATGGGTCGTTTCGATCCAAAACTGGCGGTACCAGTCCAGGTGTAGGCCGCTCACCTCCTCGGCCACCCGCATAAAGTCACGCGGACCAGGGTGGCGCAGCTTCCAGCGGCGATAGTACCGCAGCATGGTTTCCTGCAGGAGGGAATCCCCCATGATGGGGCGGAATTGGTTGAGAAAAAGCTCCCCCCGGGAGTAAGCATTGATGCCGTACTGGAGATTTTCTGCGTAAAAGTCAGCGGCCGTGGTCATGGGCACCATTTTGTTTTTTTGCGCCATATACAAATGATTGCGGTAGGCTCCGGTGTGGGCATTTACCCGGGGGGTATCGCGGAAGGAGTTGAGCACTTCTTCTTCGGCGTAGCTGGTAAAGCCCTCGTCCATCCAGGGATAAGAATTTTCGTTGCTGGCCAGCATACCGTAAAACCAGCTGTGGGCGCCCTCATGGGCGGTAACTCCTACCAGGCCCTCAAGCTCTCCTGTTCCCTTGAGCATGGTACACATGGGGTACTCCATGCCCCCGTCGCCGCCTTGGATTACCGAGAACTGCGGGTAGATATAGGGGCCAAAGTGCTCATTCATGTAGGTGAAGAAGCGCCGGGTGTAATCAGGCAGCTGTTCCCAGGTATCCGCATACTTTTTCAGATAATAAAAATGAAGCGCCAGCGAATCGGGCCCGGTGGTTTGGGTGTGGATGTAGTCTGGGTCAGCGCCCCAGGCAAAGGTGTGTACATCCTCGGCTTTAAAACGCCAGGTGCGAGCTTTTTCCTTGCCTTGCCGGTAGCGGTAGCGGTAGAGGCCTTCCCGAATTTCTTCGTCGCGCTCCCAGTAATTTTCGGGGTTTTGCAGCTGGCCGGTGCCGCCCAGGCGCTGGTCGCTGTCCAGGGTAATGGACACGTCAAAACTGCCAAAAGGCGCGTAATATTCCCGGGCCACATAGGGATCGGGATGCCAGCCATGCGCATCGTAAGCGGCGAGCTTGGGGTACCACTGTGTCATGGTGTAGTCGATGCCCTCTTCGTTATTTCGGCCACTGCGGCGGATCTGCACCGGCACCTGACTTTTAAAGTCCATCTCCAGCAGAGCCGTATCTCCCGGCGCCAGGGGCTGGGCCAGGGAGGCCTGCAGTACGGTGCCCCGCACTTTAAATGCGAGGGCCTCCCCATCCTGGGCCAGTTGATGAATGCGGTGGTAGCCTATTTCATCGGGCTTGAGTTTTTGGATGCGGTCTTTCACCCGGCCGTCGGGATCGGGCAGGTTGCGCGAGCGGGTGTCCATCATGCTATTGGGCTGAAAAGCATTGAAATACAGATGATAGAACACTTCCCGCAGCGTATCGGGCGCGCGGTTGATGTACTCCAGTTGTTGCTGGCCTTGCAGGCGATGGTTCTCGGTATTGAGCTGTACCTGCATGCGATAATGCACCTCCTGGTGCGCGTATTTCATTTGGCCGGAGGCCAAATGTGAGTTGCTCAGCCAGGTAAATAGCGCCAGACAAAAAAGTTTAAGGGATGCTTGCATAGGGCGAGTAGGATTGAGAGAGAATTGATTACGGGGGTGGGTTCAAAAAACCTCCCCGGCTTTTAGAATCTGATCTAGGCGAACGCCTTTTTCGGTATGCTTTACGGTGCAAATTTCGTGCTGGTGGTCGTGCTCTAAAAAGAGGTAGTAGCCCCTATCGGCGGCTTCGTTCAGAAAGGCGGCCTTTTCGTCCAGGGTTACCAGGGGCCGGGTGTCGAAGCCCATCACCCAGGCCAGGGGAATGTGCCCCACGGAGGGAAGCAGATCGGCCATGTACACGATGGTTTTATCGCCGTAGGGGATGAGGGGGATCATCTGGGCATCGGTATGGCCGCTTACCATGAGCACGTCAAAACCTAGTTCGGTGGGGATGCGTTTATCGGCATCCGGGGGCACATCGATGAAGTGGAGCTGTCCGCTTGCTTCCAGGGGCTCGATGTTTTCCGGCAGGAAGGAGGCCTTTTCGCGGGCATTGGGCTCCGTAGCCCAGCGCCAGTGCCGGGCGTTGCTCCAATAGCGGGCCCGGGGGAAAAAGGGCCGGAGATCGCCGCTTTTCGGATCGCGTTCTACGGCACCTCCTACGTGGTCAAAGTGCAGGTGGGTAATGAATACGTCGGTAATGTCGTCCCGGCTGAGGCCCTGCTCCCGGAGGGCGTGGTCCATGTCGTGATGGCCCTCACGGTAGTAGAAGCCAAAGAATTTTTCGCTTTGCTTGTGCCCCATGCCGGTATCGATGAGGATGCGGCGCTCGCCGTCTTCGATGAGCAGTAGGCGGAGGGCCCAGGTGCACATGTTGTTTTCGTCGGCGGGGTTTTTCTTTTGCCAGAGGGATTTGGGTACTACGCCAAACATAGCACCGCCATCGAGTTTAAAGGTACCGAGTAAAAGGGGAGTTAATGTCATAGAAAAGTAAAGGGCTTTTGGCCAAAATTAAGTTTATTTGGGAAGAATTTTGCTAAATCTTCCGCTATGAGCCGAAGGGCTTTATGGATGGCCGCTGTCCTTGCCGGGGGCTTTGTGCTAGGCTGCCGCTCTGATACCCCGGATGCGGGGCGTGAGGCAGCCGGGCTTAAGCCGCTTACTTATAGCCGGGATCCTTTTTATCACCGTTTGGACTGTGGTGAACTGGAGCCCTGTGTGAAATTGGTCCTGCCGCGGCTGGTGCTGGCCGATACGCAGGCGGTGGCGCGCCGGATAGATGCCTGGCTATTTGAGCTGATGATGGCGGGGCTGCCTCTTCGCAAAAGCGAGTTTAAGAGCCGGGAGACCTATGCCGATAGCTTGTTTGCCCATTATCAGCAGCTCAAGGGCGTGAAGCGGGCAAGGCCCTGGGCGGTGCGGGTGCAGTGGGAGGTAGACCGCAACGATGGTGTTTTTTTCTCGGGGCGCTTGCTTCAGGAGGCTTATCTGGGCGGCGCCCATGGCCTTCCCTCTATTCGGACCTTTTGTGTGGAACGACGCACCGGGCGAAATCTTCCCCTGGATAGTATACTGCTTCCGGAGCATCGAAGCACATTTGGCCGGGAGGCCCAACAAAAATTCGTGGCGAAATACGAGGTGAGGGGCCGGCCACCGGACTTTCGAGCGGCCGGCTTTTGGTTTGAAAACAATCGTTTTCGCTTGCCGGCGCATTTTGTGCTCAAAGATGGGGGGCTGGAGCTCATCTACAACGTATACGAGGTGGCGCCCTATAGTGAGGGGGTGCTGCGGATCCGCTTCGGGGAGGAGGAGTTGCAGCCTTTTCTGCGGCCGGCCTACCGGTAAAAGAGCTCTTGATCTATATACCGCCATACGGGGCCGGGTAGCATGAAGCTTACGTCTTTTCCCGCTTTGATGCTTTGCCGGATGTGGGTGGAGGCAATCTGCATGATGGGGGCCTGGGTGTAGTGCACCTGCGGGTGCTGCCGGAGCGAGCCCCCATCGGATTCTACCCGGGGGTACACGTACAGCTGATGATGCTGGAGGATCCATTCATGGTTTTTCCAGCGGGGGAAGCTTTCCAGGTTATCAGCGCCCATGATGAGGTGGAAAGACCGATCAGGGTGCTGCTCACTGAGATGGGCCAGCGTGGTGGTGGTGTAGCTGGGCTGCGGCAGGCTGAACTCTACGTCGCTCACCCGGAGCTGGTAGTGATCGCCTACGGCCAGCTGGACCATGTGGAGGCGCTGGTGGTCGTCCAGGAGGTTGGTTTTGTTTTTGTGCGGATTGTGCGGGGTGACTACAAACCACACTTCATCCAAGTCGGTAAACTCCAGCATGTGCTGGGCTATCACGCAGTGGCCTATGTGTATGGGGTTAAAGGTGCCGAAGTAAAGGCCGGTGCGGGTCATGATTGGAGGAATTTTTGGGTAAGGCGGTGGGCTTCTTCTTTGGCCTGGTCCAGGTCCTCGTTTACCAGCACATGGTCAAAACGATCGCTGCGGCCCAATTCCTTGCGGGCCTTGGCCAGGCGCTGGCGTACTTTATCGTCACTTTCGGTTTGCCTACTGCGCAGGCGTTCTTCCAGTACTTCCAGGCTGGGGGGCATCACAAAAACGGCCAGGGCCCGATCTCCGTAAAGGCTTTTGAGATTGAGCCCGCCCACCACGTCAATGTCAAATATCACATTGTAACCTTCGGCCCAGAGGCGCTCCACTTCCTTGCGGAGGGTGCCATACTGGGTACCGGCATATACTTCTTCCCACTCCAGGAAATCGCCCTGATGTACGCGTTGACCGAATTCTTCCCGGCTTAAGAAGTAGTAATCCTGGCCATGGACTTCCTTTCCGCGCGGCGCCCGGCTGGTAGCGCTGATGCTGAAGCGTAGCTTGAGCTCTGGCTGGGCCAGCAGATGCCGCACCAGGGTGGTTTTTCCGGAACCGCTAGGCGCGGAGAAGATAACGAGTTTGCCAGGGGGATGAGGGGCCATAGGGGAGTTCTAGCGGATAGTAGCGGGGGAAGCTTAAAGAATGTTGAGTACCTGCTCCTTGATCTTTTCGAGCTCGTCTTTCATTTCTACCACCAGTTTTTGAATGGGGGCGTGATTGGCTTTGCTGCCCAGGGTATTGATCTCCCGGCCAATTTCCTGGCTTACAAAGCCCAGCTTTTTGCCCACCGCGCCGCCTTCTTGCAGCAGGTCCTCAAAATACTGGAGGTGGCTGGTGAGGCGCACCTTTTCTTCGGTGATGTCTAGTTTTTCCAGGTAGTAGACCATTTCTTGTTCCAGTCTATCCCGATCAGCGCTGGCCTGCAGTTGCTCCAGGTTGTTTTCCAGGCGCTTTTTTACCTGCTCCTTGCGCTCCCCTTCCAGGGGGGTTATCTGTTCCAGTTTGGCGGCTATGGTTTGGATCCGTTGCTGGAGGTCCGCCTGAAGCCTTTGGCCTTCGCTTTTCCGGAACTGGCGCAGCTGGTCCATGGCCTCGTTTAGTGCTTCGCCTAGCTGCTGGAGCTCTTGCTCGTTAAGCTCCTTGTCGCTTTCCTGCAGGATATCTGGCAGGCGCATAAGGGCGCCCAGGGCGTCCCCTTGGGTCCCTGAACGTTCGGTAAGGCGCCTAAACTGGTTGAGGTATTGCACCGCCAGGTCTTCATTAATAGAAGGCGCGGCGGCCCCATCGGTTACTTCCGACTGGATGCTACAGTCTATTTTGCCCCGCTGGAGCCCTTCCAGGAGTTGCTGGCGGAGAAGCGGTTCTGCTTCCCGCAGTTCATTGGGCAGTCGAAAATTAGCATCGGCCTGCTTGCTGTTAAGAGATTTTAACTCGATGCTCACTTTGCGTCCGGTGAGCTGGACCTGGCTCTTGCCAAAGCCCGTCATGGATTGAATTCCTGCCATAGTCCGGCAAAGGTAGTAAAGTGGCTGCGGCCTAAGGGGCCGGCCGGGAAACCAGGTAGACGCCGGCAAATATGAGTAAAGCTGCACCGGTGGCCAGCCAGGTAAGCGTGTCGCTGCCCAGCCATACCGCGGCTAGCGTGGCAAATACGGGCTGCAAATAGATGTAAAAACTCACCGTGGTACTACTCACTTGCTTGAGGGCAAACATATTGAGCAGGTAAGCCAGGTAGGTAGTGCCCAGCAGCACGAAGGCTATTTCGCCCCAGATTTTGGCAGGAAAATCGGGCCAGGGGGCCGCCAGCAGGGGATTGAGCCCTACGGGCAAAACGAAAAACAGGCCAAAAAGAAAGGCCCAGCGTATTACCGTGATGGGCCGGTACTGCGCCATGATGGGCTTGGTAATGATGAGGTAGGTGCCGAAGGAAGCCGCGTTTAGCAAGACCAAAAGATTGCCAAGCGAAGTATCCCGGGCCAGCAGGCCCTGCAGCTCCTCGCCCCGGGTAATAAGGAGAACCGCGCCTACCAGCCCCAATAAAATGCCCAGCACGCGAAGGGGACGAATAGGCACCTTCAGAAAAATAGCCGAGAGCACCAGGACTATGATGGGATTGGAAGTCATAATGACCGAAGCCTGGATGGGTTGGGTGAGGTTGAGCCCGTAAAAGAAGAGCAGCTGATTGGCCGCCACGCCGAAAAAACCCCCCAGCACCAGCCGCCACCAGTGCCGGGGGATGATTTTTTCCCGGGGGAAGAACAGGCCGGTGAGCTGGAAAAGGATCGCTCCCGCCAGGGCGCGCAAGAGGATAAAGGCGGCCGGGCTGAGGTAGTCCGGCATTACATCCTTGGCCAGGGTATAGTTAAGCCCGTAAATAAGGGCTACTGCCCACAGGGCGGCGTGCGGCCAGAGGGGATGTAGAGTGGAAGGGGAGCGGTTCACGGCCGGCAAAGAACGCGAAAATCCGCGCCCTGGGCGCCCCCCATTTTGCCTTTGCTACCTTTGCGGCCGCATTCGAAATAGCCCTAATCAAAAAACCCCTTACGCTCGCTTATGGCTGATCAAAAACTGAATTTTAATTCGCTCACCATTCACGGCGGCCAAAAACCGGAAGAAACCACCGGTTCCGTGATGCCGCCTATTTTCCAAACTTCTACTTACGCCCAATCCGCTCCCGGACAGCACAAGGGTTATGAGTACTCTCGCTCGCAGAACCCTACCCGGGAAGCCCTGGAAAAAAACATTGCCAGCCTGGAAGGGGCTGATTACGGACTCGCCTTTGGGAGCGGCCTGGCGGCCATTGATGCCATTCTAAAAATGTTGGAACCCGGTGATGAGGTGATCTCCACCAATGATCTCTACGGCGGTACGCACCGGCTTTTCAACTCCATTTTTCGGAAGTACGGCATCGCCTTTCACTTCGTGGGTATGGACCACGTGTCTAAGGTAAGCGAAAAGGTCAATGCCAAAACGAAACTCATTTGGGTGGAAACCCCCACCAACCCCATGATGAATGTGATCGACATTCAGGCCATGAGCAAGATTGCCAAAGAAGCGGGGGCGCTGCTGGTGGTGGACAACACCTTTGCCACCCCTTATCTCCAGCGGCCCATAGAGCACGGCGCCGACGTGGTGATGCACAGTGCTACCAAGTACCTGGCAGGCCACTCCGACGTGGTGCTGGGTACCCTGGTCGTAAAGGACCGCCAGGTAGCCGAACAGCTTTATTTTATTCAGAACTCCAGTGGCGCCGTGTGCGGTCCCATGGATTCCTTCCTTACCCTCCGGGGGCTCAAGACCCTCCACGTGCGGGTGCAACGGCACTGCGAAAACGGCCGCGCCGTGGCCGAATACCTGCGCAAGCACGACGCGGTAGAAGCCGTGTACTGGCCGGGTTTTGAAGACCAGCCGCAATACGAAGTGGCTAAGCGCCAAATGAAAGACTTTGGCGGGATGGTGAGCTTCCGCATCAAAGGCGATCAATTTGAAGATGCTTCCCGGGTGGTTTCGGCCCTTAAAGTGTTTACCCTGGCAGAGTCGCTGGGCGGGGTAGAATCCCTGGCCGGGCATCCTGCCAGTATGACCCATGCTTCTATTCCGGAAGCCGAGCGTGCCCAAACGGGCGTATCTAACGGGCTTATCCGCCTGAGCGTGGGTATAGAAGACGTGGACGACCTGCTCGCCGATCTGGATCAGGCGCTGAAAGCCTAGCGTGCCGCTTCGGGATAGATGCGGTACCGTTCTTTTCCCCTAAACTTCGCCCGCTCGGTTTCGCAAGAAACCCAGCGGGCGTTGTATTTTTGACACTTACGCAAAACCCGTTTTTATGCGCTTAAAAATTTACATTACCGGCACTAGCTCGGGCATAGGCAAGGCCCTGGCGGAAAAGGCCCTGGCCGCCGGCCACCGGGTGGTGGGCATCAGCCGCCGCCGGAATATAGAGCACCCAGACTATAAACATACCCGGGTAGACCTGGCCAACCTGGATCAATACGTGGGGCTGAACTTCGATGATGACCGCGATGTGGATGCGCTGGCGCTGGTCAATAACGCGGGCACCCTGGGGGATGTAAAACCGGTAAAAAGGCTCCACCCCGAAAAGGTGGCCCATAGCTATCAACTTAACATAGCGGCCCCCACCATTCTCACCGGGCTTTTTATCGATAACACGGACGGTACGCCCAAAACCCGTACGGTGCTTAATATTTCCTCCGGGGCGGGAAGCTACCCCATCGCCAGCTGGAGTACCTACTGCGCCAGTAAAGCGGCCCTGGATATGTTTACCCGCGTTTTACGGGTAGATCACCCGGCGGTGCGCAGCTTTTCGGTAGGGCCGGGCATCGTAGATACCGAAATGCAGGGCGAAATCCGTCGTCAGCCGCAGGACGATTTCCCGGACGTGCGCCGCTTTCAGGATTACAAGGAGGCGGGGGAACTCGCTGCGCCCGAAGAAGTGGCCCGCAAGCTGCTCTACATTCTGGAACACCCGGCCGACTTTGAGGAGCCCTGCTTTTCGTTGCGGGAAGTGGATATTTGAGAAAAGAACGCCCGCTTGCCATGAAAAGGGCAAGCGGGCGTTCCCAGAGGGGAGGAAATAATTTTCGGTTCTACAAAGTAAACTCTATCGTAGTGCAGTCTTCATCAATGGAAACGCTGCCGCTCCAGGTACAGCCATCGCTGCTGGTGGCACTATAACTGTAGGTGCCGTAAGGCAGGTCGTAATAGTTGGCACAGCCGGTAGCCCCGCAACCCGGATTGCCTCCGCTGTAGTAGTGGGTCATTTGCTCCGTATCGCCGTTGAGGGTTACGTCGATGAAACCACAACCGAGGTCGCTTTCCGTCCAGATGGTAAGGTCGCCTTCGCTACTGCCGCTTCCGCCGCCGCCGGAGCCACCTCCGCCAGAGCCACCCCCGCCGGAA
This sequence comes from Schleiferiaceae bacterium, assembly GCA_031581125.1. Lineage (GTDB taxonomy): Bacteria > Bacteroidota > Bacteroidia > Flavobacteriales > Schleiferiaceae > CAJXMS01. The sequence goes on from JAVLBR010000010.1 coordinate 13,122, forward strand.
CCGCCTCCAGAGCCACCGCCACCGGAACCTCCGCTGCCACCGCTGCCACCGGAACCTCCGCTGGAGTTGCTACAATCCACGCCGTAGCCGGTCACCACGATGTCTACGTAGCCGTTTTCGTCCAGATTAGAGCTCAGGGTGAAGTCATTGCCATCAATGGAAATGGTGGCCGTATTGGGCGAAATACTTCCCTCGTTGTGCGCATACAGGGTGAGGTAGTTGTAGCCATTGCCGGCAAAGCTGTGCTGCATGGTGTAGCTGCTGCTGGGCCCGTCCAGTTCGTGCCGGTTGAGAATGGTTTCTTCGCCGCCACTTTCGCGGTTTACGATCAGGGAGATGATGTCGCCATCTATGGTGCCGTGGTCCCACACCTCTATATCTACGTTGCGGTTGGCGATTTCCACGCAGCCCAGGTACTTATTGGGGCGTCCGTTGGTAGAAGAAGGGGCAATGGGCGTTTCGTTGACCGGTACGGGGGGCTCTTCCTCCTCTTCTTCACAGGCGATGATAAGGCTCCCCAGCAAGAGGGCCCAGAGGAGTGTTTTGAGATAAGCTAGTTTTTTCATGTTAAAATGGTTTGGGGGTTTACGAAAGGGCATAGGTAAGTCAAAGGGTTGATAGTGAGGGGGTAGTTGTCATGGATAACCTATTTTTCGGCACGAGCTGACATCTCTGGCGGGCATCCTTTGGGGTTGGTAGTAGCTTTGCTAGAGATGGGTAGTTTAGTCTCATTAGTAACTTTTCAAGGGCCTGTTGGAAAATATGGGAACGGGAATTCTCCATTATGTCATAGCTATAAACCCCTTACTTAGTGTCTGTCCATAAAGTCGTGTGTGGTCTAGAAACCTGTCCCGACTTATTCGGGGAGGCGCGGGAGGACGATAAAAGCCCAGTCTCGCCACGGGCGAGATGAGTTTCGTTAGAAGTGAGAAGGACGATCTTCCCACCATGGGTGAGATTGGAATTTACAGACAGACACTACTTAAGGCCCCCAAAGGGATATCCCCCCAGCTAGACCTACTTTCTTATTTTTGTAATCGCTTCCAAATCGACGGCAGCAGAGGAGCAGCGCTTTAGAGCAGGAGCTGCCGGAACGAAAAGACAGAATATTTATGGCAGGACACAGTAAATGGGCCAACATAAAGCACCGCAAAGGGGCGCAGGACAAGAAGCGGGCAAAAATTTTTACCCGCCTGCTTAAAGAAATCCACATTGCCGTGAAGGAAGGCAATGATGGGGATCCCGAAAACAACCCCCGTCTCCGGCTGGCCGTGCAGAACGCCAAAGGGGCCAACGTCCCCAAGGATACCATCGAAAGGGCCATCAAAAAGGCCGCCGGCGCTGATTCAGAGGATTACCATGAGGCAAGCTTCGAAGGATACCTGCCCCACGGGGTGGCCGTTTTTATCGAAGCCAGTACGGACAATAACCAACGAACCGTGAGCAATGTCCGCTCCATATTTAACAAAGCGGGCGGTAGCTTGGGCACCAATGGCTCCCTAGAATTTATCTTCGACCGCAAGGGTGTTTTCACCCTCCGCCAGGAAAGCCTGGGGGAAATGGACCGGGAAGAACTCGAGTTGGAACTGATCGATGGGGGCGCTGAAGAAATTGACAAAGGCGAGGAAGAGTGGACCGTTCTCACCGCCTTTGAAGATTTTGGCAAGATGCAGCACAAGCTGGACGAGCTGAGCATTGAGGCCCAAAACTCAGAGCTTCAGCGCTTCCCCAGCAGTTACGTGCGGCTCGAAACCGAAGAGGCCCAAAAGATACTCCGCGCCATCGACCGTTTTGAAGACGATGACGATGTGAATCAGGTGTTTCACAATCTGGAGATCACCGAGGAATTGGCTGCTGCTGAAGCCCAGTGAGCCAGCTACCTCATCGTTTTGATGGGGCTTTTGCTTAAAAAGTTAGGCCCCTCTTTTCGCTCGTATTTCCTTTGGCCGGCCGGCCAAATGAGGCCTGAGTCTTTTTTTATCTAAGTTTAAAAAAGGCCCTTTTAAAAGCTTTCTGGTGAGGTAGTAAGAGGGGCGCCCGTTTCGTAAGAAAATATGGCCCCCTGCATTCTCCTTTTTTTCGGGAGGGTAAATTATCCGCACAAAACCCTACATTAGAACCCCTCAAACGCCTGAATGATGAAAGGAGAAAGAAAACCGGGTGCTACGGCCGTGTTTAGAGATCACCGGGGAGAGGCGGTGGCGGACCCCAAAGAATACGTGAAGACCTGGCTTAAGGCGCATCCGGGCGGACGTGTGTACGTGGGATGCGACTCCAAAGTACGCGGGAGCCGGGTAAAATACTCTACGGCCATTTGTATGTGGAACATCGGGAAAGGGGTAAAGGAGATCTACAAAAATGAAGTGGAAAAGCGCCCGCCGGACCGGTATTCGCGGCTATGGAGCGAGGTAACCCGGGCCGTGGAAGTAGCCGCCCTGCTAAAAGACCTTACCGAAATAACGGTGCACGTGGATATCAACAGCAACCCGGAATATCGCTCTCATCAGCTTTACGATGCCAGCATAGGGCTGATTACCTCCATGGGCTTTCAGGGCGCCGGCAAGCCTTTTTCCTGGGCGGC
>JAVLBR010000010.1:15802-30350 GCA_031581125.1 Schleiferiaceae bacterium
GGCTGATTACCTCCATGGGCTTTCAGGGCGCCGGCAAGCCTTTTTCCTGGGCGGCTAGTTGCGGGGCCCACAAGCACTGCCAGTAAGAAGCGGCTGGACTGGCGCTAAAAAATGTAGGGCGCCCGAACTGTTGCGTACTTATCTTACAATTAACTGAGGCTTAATATCTTACCTTTGGTGATGTAAACCAGAACGTTTACATTCGATCCCCTATAACAGGGAAGGGATGATAAAATTGGGAAAAAGAGGGAAAGCCAAAAGGGGCCTATCTAACATTAATAGGCCGCCTGGGCGCAAAAGGCGTTGTAAAAACCGCCGGGCCCGTTTTAAAGCCTTTAATTATCAGTTTAAAGAGCAAGAGCAAGCGCGTTCAGTAGCGAGCCAGAGTGCGTAAGGCCTCGGCTACCTTCTCTGCACTGGGGATCATGGTGGCTTCCAGCGTGCTATTGAGGGGGATGGCGGGCATATTTTCGCTGCCCAGCACCTGAACCGGGGCGTCTAGCTCTTTAAAGGCCTTTTGCTGTATGCGCGCGGCAAGGCTTTGGGCAAAGCCATTGTCTTGCGGCTCTTCTGTGACGACTAGTACCTTGTGGTGAATGGACACCCGCTCCAGGATAAGATCCTCATCGAGGGGAGCCAGGCTTCGTAAATCCAGGATTTCTACCGCCTCTTCTATCATGGAAGCAGCTTCTTTGGCCCAGTATACGCCCCGCCCGTAGGTAACCACCAGTAGGGAGCGGCCTTCTTGTACGGCGGTTTGCTCCGCTTTATAAGCAATGCGGCCTTTTCCCAGGGGCAGGATGTAATCGCGGCTGGGTTCTACCGTTTGGGCATCCTCGGTGCCCTTAATTTTGCTCCAGTAAAGGCCTTTGTGCTCCAGGAGCACCACCGGATTGGGATCGTAGTAGGCGGCCTTCAGGAGGCCTTTCAGGTCGGCGCCCGTACTGGGATAAGCCACCTTAATGCCACGTATATTGGTAAGGATGCTTTCCACACTGCTGGAGTGGTAGGGTCCGCCGCTCCCGTAAGCGCCTATGGGTACCCGGATCACGGCATGAACGGGCCATTTGCCATTGCTTAGATAATAACTGCGGCTGGCTTCGGTAAAAAGCTGGTTTAAGCCTGGCCAGATGTAGTCCGCAAATTGGACCTCCACGATGGGTTTCAACCCGGCGGCGCTCATCCCCACCGTACTGCCGATGATGAAGGCCTCCTGGATGGGGGTGTTGAAGACGCGGTCGTCGCCAAATTGCTGGGCCAGGGTGGCAGCTTCCCGGAAAACGCCTCCCAAACGGCCGCCCACGTCCTGTCCGTACAGCAAGGCTTCGGGATGGTCTTCCAGGATTTCGCGGATGGCAAAAAGAGCCGCATCTACCATCACGGTTTTTTCCTTATCGGCGGGCTCCCGCTCCCCTTTCTCCTCATTTACCTCGGTAGGGGCCAGGTCGTGTTTATAAAGGTCTTCCGGCTTGGGGTCCTCCTGGGCGGTGGCTCTTTCGAAATCTTGCGCTACTCGCTCTTGCGCATTTTCCCATACTTGCTCCAGTTGTTCCTGGCTAAAGTCGTTTTGCCGCAGCAGCGCCTGCATTTTGGGGAAAGGGTCTCGCTGGTGGTGTTCGTCCAGGTCATCCCGGTACCATTCCATCCGTACGCCACTGGTATGGTGGCCCAGGAGGGGCACCTTGGCGTGTACCAAGAAGGGACGGCGTTCTTCGCGGACTTTGGCAATGACCTCTTGTAAGGTTTGGTAGCTCTCCTCAAACTGACTTCCGTCGATGCTACGGGTTTCAATCCCGTGAAAGCCCTGGGCAAATTCAGCCGCATTTTGGGCGCGGGTTTCAGCTACATTGGCGGAGATGTCCCAGTCATTGTCCTGCACCAGATATATGATGGGAAGCTGCTTGAGGCCCGCCATCTGGAGCGCCTCCGATATTTCTCCTTCCGTCATGGCGGCATCGCCTATGGAGCATACCACCACCGGCTTTTGGTCGGCTTCCTGCAGGCCGTGGATCTCTTTGAGCTTCACGCCCATGGCTACTCCGGTAGTGGGAATGGCTTGCATACCGGTAGCGGAGGATTGATGGGGAATTTTGGGTTTGTCCTCTTCCTTTAAGCTGGGGTGGCTGTAATAGGTCCTACCGCCGCTGAAGGGGTCGTCGCGTTTGGCCAATAGCTGCAGCATGCAGTGGTAGGGCTCCATCCCGATGCCCAGGAGGATGCTGTCGTCCCGGTAATAGGGCGCCACAAAATCTTCCGGCCGGAGTTGTAGCGCGCAGGCCAGCTGGATGGCTTCGTGTCCTCGGGAAGTGGCGTGTACGTATTTGCTGGTCACCTTTTTATGGGCCTCGTAGAGCGCGGCCATGGCTTTGGCTTCGCACATGAGGCGGAAGGCTTTTTCCAGCGTTTTAATATCAATCGAAGGGGTGGAAGTATCAGGAGCATCCGCCATGACGGGAAGTGTTTCAGTATAGATGCACAAATATCGGAAACATTTGGGGGCTTCTATCCGGCGCAAGGCGCCGTTCACTCATCCAAAAGCCTCCTTGGCTTAGCGAGGCCTATCGATATTTACCTAATTCCATTAACTTGCAGAGGATAGATAATGCAAATAATTTTCTATGCTCCGTAAAATTACCCTGCTAGGCGCCCTGGCATTCCTTTTGGCGCTCCCCCTTAGCGCTACCCACTTGATGGGCGGCGAAATAACCGTCAAAGACTTAGGCAGCAATCAGTACGAGATTCTGCTTACCGCCTACCGGGACACGGGGGGTATTCCGATGCAGCAAACGGCCCGTTTTGATGTAAGGCAGGTTAATGGCACATTTACCTCCTCCCTCACTACGCCTCAGGATACTTTCCTATCGGGCTCCCTTATTCAAGGTGTTCCCTACGGCGTAGAGGTTTATTACTTTCGAGATACGGTTTCGGTCCCCGGGCCGGGCCAGTACAAAGTTTCCTGGCAAAATTGCTGTCGCAATGGGGCCATTCTCAACATGATGCAGCCGCTAAATGAAGCCATGTATTTGCAGTCGGTTTTCCAGGTAGATACGGCTGTCAATTCTACGCCGGTATTCCTGGCGCCTCCCATCACTTATCTTCCGGTAGGGGTACCCTGGCAATACAACGCCCTTCCTGTAGATGCCGATGGCGATTCTTTGGCCTGGTCGCTGGTTACGCCGCTGGACGATGCCAATCAGCCCGTGCAGGGCTATCAATTGCCACCCGCCGATACCACCAATCCCTTTAGCATAGATCCGCTCAGTGGCACCATTACCTACACGGCGGATACGGTGGGTAATTTTGTGGCCTCCCTCCTGGTGGAAGAATACCGCCAGGGCCAGAAAATAGGCGAAATACGCCGTGATATGCAGATGGTGGTGATCAGCAGTGGAAACCAAATGCCTACGATGGCCAATTGGGGGCAGTTCAGCACCAATCCCCAAGGCCAGGCTTATGTGCAGATGATGGCGGGGGCACCCCATCAATTCACCCTTAAAGCTACCGATGCCGACCTATATGATCAGGTGCACTTGCAGGCTTACGGCGCGCCCTTTAATCTCGATCAGCAGCCCGCCCAGTTTGTGATTGATACCCAGTCTAATAAGCAAGGCATGATCCAGGGCACTTTTCAGTGGAAACCCGCGAAAAGCCACCGGCGCAGCCGGGCCTATCGCGTTTTGTTCCGTCTGCACGATGGGCAGTTTGTCTATGACGAAACGCTCCTGATCTACGTCAATAGTACCGTAGGATTAACCCCGGCCCCGCTTGGGGAGGAGCCCCTTTCCCTGTATCCGCAGCCCGCTCGCGATTTTTTCACCCTTAAGACCGAGCTCCCCGCGGGCGGGGCCGTTCAGATGCAGCTGGTGAATGCCCAGGGCCAGCTGGTGAGCCAGTGGGACCCAGGCCGCCAGAAGGCGGGCCTATTCCGCTACCGGGCGCCCCTGGAAGCGCCGCCAGGCCTTTATTTTGTGCAGCTTTTGCTCGATGGCCAGCCCCGCGCTACCCAGCGTTTGTTGGTGCGCTAATGCCATTTGCCCCATAAAAAAGCCGGTCCCATGGGGCCGGCTTTTTTTATGCCTTTAAGTGAAGCTTATTCCTCCAGGGTATCGCCAAAGTCATAGGTAAAGCCCAGGCCTATAATTTCCCGGAATTGCGTTCGAGGCGCGTCAGCTACCCCGTCATCGTTGGTGTCAAAGAGAATGTCGTGATCATAACGCAGATCCACCGTTACATTGGCACTGATGTACTTATTTACTTTTAGGAAAAGCAGTATCTGACTATTGATATCGATAAACTCAGGATTCTCCAGATAGTTGCTATACAGGTCTAAGCGCGCTTCTAATCGAACGTTCTTCATGAGCTTCTGCTTGTATAGCAAGTTGAGGTAGCCCCCTATTTCGGCGCGGAGGTTGGCATTAGAATCCACCCCAAAAGCCCCTCGGGAAGCCAGCCTATCGTCCAGCACAAAGGTCATCTTGGTGGTGGCGGGGGAGAGGAACAAATTAAAACGCTCATGCGGCTTATAAGTAAAGCCCAGACCGCCTACCAGGTAGGCCGGGGCCATAAAGCCGGAAATTTTGAGACTATCCGCCGTTACGCCGGGACTTTCAAAACCGGGAGCAAACTGAGTCCTAAAATTAAGCAAGCCACTAAAGCCCCAGTTTTCATTGAGCTGGCGGTCTACCCGGGATTCCAGCAGAATTTGGTCATCGGTTTTGGTAAAGAGCGTGTCTTGAAAACTCACGCCATAGCCCAGGGTAAGGCGGTTTTTCCAACTCCACTCCTTTCCATCGTAGTGCGCAAAAACATCAAAAAGCCCGTTGGCCGAAAAGGAATTGATACCACCGGCCTGCCAGTAGCTGTAGCCGGCCTGGTTGGCCGTGATGCCCAGGTTACCGCCCGTTTTCCAGCTTTCTTTTGTGCTATCGCCGGGAAGGGCTTTGGGGTGGCTGGCCAGTTGTTTTTGGGAAGCTTTCTCGTTGGGGAATTGACCAGGGCTGGCTTTTAGGCCTCCGGCCAAAAGTGATACCGCCATTACGAGCGGCAGCGTACATTTTTGCATGGTTGGGGGGATGTTGGGGGTTACTTTTTCTTGAATTTTTCGATGGCTTCCCGGGTAAAGCGGGACAAGACGAGTTCTCCGCTCACTTTGGCCCGTTCGGCCAGGAGCTCGTCCCAGTGTTCGGTACCTTGCCAAAACACTTTTTTGAGCGCGGCCATAGCGGCCGGGTTATAGCTTTTTAGCCTTTCCAGGAGGGTGTTTACGCCTCCATCGAGGGCTTCCGTGGTTTCGTAGAGGTCGTTGTAAAGGCCTTTTTGGTGGGCCCATTGGGCACTGCGCCACTCGGAGGCATTTATGGCCAGTTCACTCATCCCGCTCAGGCCTATTTTGCGCTCTACGGCGGGCCCTACTACAAAGGGGCCTATGCCCACGGCGAGTTCGCTCAATTTTACGGCGGCATACTGGGTGGCCAGGCTGTAATCCGCGGCAGAGGCCAGTCCTACCGCCCCTCCTACGGCCTTGCCATGAACCCGCGCTACAATCAATTTGGGGCAAGTCCGCATAGCGTTGATCACATTGGCAAAGCCGCTAAAAAAACGCTTTCCTTCTTCCAGGTTTTGGATGGAGATCAGTTCATCAAAGGAAGCACCGGCACAGAAGGCCCGCTCTCCGGCAGCTTTGATCAGAAGGGCTTTTACCGTATCATCTTCTCCGGCTTCGCTTACCGTTTGGGCCAGCTGGGCCAGCAGCCGGCTCGGCAGCGAATTGCTTAAGGGATGAAACAATTCGATGGTGGCTATTCCGTCCTCATCGCTGCGGTAAACGTATCCTTGCTGCAGGGCTTCACTCATATATTTTTACTCTTAAAACAAAGCCGCGAAATTAAACCTTCATGACAATATGACCCAGAGGTATAAGAAGAAAACCATCGAGCCTTGAAATAGGCGAAAATAAAAGCCAATTAGCGTTTAAGATACCGGCAAAAAGGGCGGCCTCACTCTCCGTTCTTTCGGGTTTTGGGGGTGGGATTTTCCTCCTCGGCATAGATACCCAGCCGCTTGGCACGGGTTTTCCAGCGACGGCGCGCGTAGTCGCGCAGGTCGGCTTTATCGTCGTACTCATCCATGATCTCCATGCCCAGCAGGGTTTCCAGCAGGTCTTCCATGGTTACCAGTCCGGCGGTACCGCCAAACTCTTCCACCACCAAGGCCAGGTGATTATTTTCTTCCGTAAGGAAGCTGTAGAGTCCGTATAATGTCTGGGAATCCGGCACTACCGGGATTTCGCGAAGAATATCCCGGAGAGGAACATCGGTTTCCTGCCGGCCCAGGCGGGTAAATACATCGTGTTTGTGCACAAAGCCTACGATGTCATCCTTATTGTCGCGGTACACGGGGATGCGGGAGAAGCGGTAAAAGGCATCCTGATCAAAAAACTCCTGCACACTTAAATCTTGATGGGCCACCACCATGACCATCCGGGGCGTCATGATGTCGCGCACGTGCAGCTTGCGGAGGTTGATGGTGTTGCGCAATACGGTGGCTTCCTCCCGGGTAAGTACGCCTTCCTGCAGGCCAATGTCGGCCAGGGCTACTATCTCGTTACGTTCCACAGAGGGTTCTTTGGCGGGGCGCAGCAGCTGCGTGATGCCCTGGCTCAGTAAGATCAAGGGATAGAGCAGTACCAGAAATAGGCGCAGACAGATGGTAACGAAGTGGGCCATTTGCTTCCAATAGCTCGCGCCCAGGGTTTTCGGAATAAGCTCAGAAACCACCAGGATAAGCAGGGTTAAGATAGCGGAGACCACTCCGGTAGAGATGTCGTCAAAGACGATGGCCGCCTGGGCGCCTACCCCAGCCGCCCCCACGGTGTGCGCGATGGTGTTGAGGGAAAGAATGGCGGCCAGCGGCCGGTCTATATCTGATTTATACTGGAATAGTCGCTTGGCCCAGGGCTTTTGATCCGCCATTTTCGTTTGAATATAGCTGGGCGTAACGCTGAGGATCACCGCCTCCATTAAGGAGCACAAAAAGGAAATCACCAACGCCAGGAGAAGGTAAAAAATCAGCAAGGTCATAAGCGGGGAGGCATGGGCATAAGCCAGGGCCAAAGGTATGAAGATGGGAAAGACCCGCTTTGCATAAAACAGTAGGACCGGCCCCCGGGCCGGTCCTACTGCAGCATAAAGGGGGTAAAAAAAGAATTACGGGGCCGCAATGCGCAATCGGTAATGCGCTGCGCCCAGCTTGACCAGGTAAAGCCCCTCGGGAAGATCGGGCAGGGCCATTTGGGTATCGCCGGCCCGCAGGGAAATCCGTGCCAGCTCCTGTCCGGCGGTATTGAGGATCACGGCATTTTGGGTTTCCGCCAGGGGTTTTTCCCAGTAAACCATCTCACGGGTCGGGTTGGGGTGCAGGGAGCGGACCGGCAAGCGGTTTTCTTCCAGATCGGAAGTCCACATAAATCCCATAGAAGTGGCCAAGGTAAAACGGCTGCTTTGGGCGAGTAGTCGGGAGGTATCTTTCCCGCGCAGGGCCTGATATGTTTCAAAGCCGGTGGTATCACCGGGCCCTATGTCGCCCTCCAGTACATGGACAGATAAGCTGCTGTCCACTTGCCATATCAGTTGATGGGTACGGGCCCGCCCCCCCAGAACTACATTGGGAAGGGATCGGTCGTGCATGGTAAGGGTGCCGGAAAAGCGGGTGCTGATGAGGGTGTCTCGGTGTAGTAGGAGTACAGCGCCGGAATTGGTGAGCTCGTAGAGCCAAACCCGCACGTGACCGCTATCGGCCGCTTTGCCCTGGGTGCCACTAAGGCCCATGAGATGAAGCTCAGCCAGCAAAGGACTGGGCACGGGAAGGGTAAAATTAAAACCATACAAGCTGTCCAGTGACTGGTCTTGAAGGGCGGTGGCTTGCCGGCTGAGGTTATTTGGGGCAAAAAGCACCACACTTCCGGCCGAATTGGGGAAAAGGTTGATAACGCTCGAGTCCCTTAAAGTACAGGATCCCCGCAAAGCTTGCTCCACGCGGTAAACGCCGTTGGTAGGCGCTCGTAGGTTCGGGCCGCTTTCGTTGAGGGGAAAATGGTTGAGCGTCCAGCGGGGCGCTGGGAGCATACCGCGGGGCGGTAGATAAGGTCCTACGGACAAACTATCGCCGAAAAAACCGAAAGTGTTGTTCTGATGGATGGTAAAATCGGCGGTATCTACCACCCCCACGTACAGGGAGTCTTCCTGCTGGGGATGAGCGGGATCCTGCAGGTACACCCAGCCCGAGGCGGCGCCGGTATAGGAGGTCTGCAGGGCCGTATCATTGGTTACTGCAGCGGCGGGGCGCCACTGGGCCTGGCCGCTCTTGGTAGCGCCCCGGAGGTTTAAGGGACAAACAGGGCTGGAAAAAGCTACCTTATTGCGCCCCCCCTGCAGAATTTGAACCTTGGGCCGCAATTCTACCAACAACCGATGGTAAACGCGTTTGCTACCGGGCGTTACCGAATCGATAGCCCAGAGGTAAACCGGGATGTCCAAAGGACCCGCCGCCAGGCTGTTGCTGTCTGGTGCCCACCTAAGGCGGGCCTGACTTAGGCTAAAGCCGTAAAAACCCCCCGAACTATTGAGGGAGCTCAACTGCATAGCGGGGCTACCGGCCGGTAAATATTGCGTATCCAGCCCCCAGGAGTGGGCGCCTACGATCACGCCCTGCGCATTGTCCAGGGCCAGGTAATCCACGCTGAGCGAATCTCCCGGGTAAAGGCGCAGGGTATCCGATGGCAAGTTGCTCACCGATAAGCTGGGAGCCGCATTGCCGCTGCTGTCTTCCACCAGTTTTACCATGTGTACGGACCTTATGGTCGCTGCCGCCCCGGGTTGGGAATTTTTAAAATATTGATGCTCCACCCCGTGCAGGAAGAAATCATCGTATTGGCTGCCGCTATCCACGCGAAAGGAGGCGATACCGGAAAGCGGATCGTAGCGATAAGGCCCATTTTGGGGCGATTCGGAGGCATCCGGAAGCGGGGCAGCGGACGAGTACCCGCTCGTCCAGGAGGCCTGGGTATTTTGTCCGGTAGCCACCGCCGTAAGGGCCGTAGCCACCGAGTCATAGCCGGCGGTGGCCGGGCGGAAGCTCCCTATCCAGTACTGATGACGCCCGCCGGTAGATCCGTAGTGGGCCAAAGGGGGCTGCGCTTCGCCCCCCAGCGGAAGGTAAGTAGAAAAACCGGGGGCCTTTCCAGCCGTGTCTGGCAGCATGGTGCTGGCGGCGTAGAGCGTGAGGGAGCCGTTGAGGTTGACTATGTCGGCCGACAGGCAGCAGCTGGAATATTCAAAGCGGTAACCCTGAGGGGGCAGGCTGCTTAAAGTGACCGGTGCGCTGGTGTAATGATGAATTTCGGCGAATTTCTCGGGCGGATTCTGCTGGCTAAAGGGCACTAGTAACGGCCGGATGGTATCCCGGCTTAGGCTGATCATTCCCTGGCTGTAGCTGATGGCCGGAGCAGACGGGAGCGAGACCCCTTGGGGATCGCCTACCAATTCCAGGTGAAATACATACTGCTGATTGCCCAGATGGGTCCAGGTGATCCGGGCGCCCAGTTCATGCGAGCCCCTCATTTGGCCTGCGGCCAAAAGTAATAGGAGCCCTACCAGGTGCCACCGGGTTTTAAGTAGTGTCTGTCTATAAAGTCCGCTCTCGCCAGTGGCGAGACGCTTGCCCAAAAAATACTCATTTACCCTAGTAAACTCCGCTTTTTTGGGCTTCGCAAGCCTCGTTAGCGAACTTTCTAGAACAGACATTCGACTGTATGGAAAAACACTAAGTAAGGATTGGTTCATGGGAAATGGCGCTAATAATTAATGTTTTCGAATATAAACAAAAAAAAGCAGGCCTTTTCTCCAGACCTTCAGGAATCCTCCTCGTGCTCGCGGTGGTGCACCACTTCAGTGATAAGGCTGTGGTAATAGCGGTACCAGCGGGTGGCCTGGCCCTTGGCTTCCCCATGCAGCGCATGTTTGCGCCAGCTATCGATGGCCTCCCGCGATGCCCAGTAGCTGATGAAAATGCCGCCCTGCTCATCACCGGCAGAGCTGTAACCCAAAAAGCCAGGCTGCTCATGGGCTAGCGCCAAAAGCCGCTCGTCCATTTCGGCGTAGCCGGCCTGATCATCGCTACGCTCGCTTACGAAGATCACTGCAAAATAGCGGCTTCCGGCGGCAGGGCGGTGAAGCCATTGGGTGCGGGCCATAGTTTAGGGGGTCTGCAGGCCGTTTTGGTCCTTCATTTTTACCATGGTAAGGATGGTGGCCAGGGCTACCGACTCGCCTTCCTCATCGTACACATCTACGTAAAACTTAACAATGCCTTTGGCTATGTCTTCCTCGCTTTTCTTTTCCTGGCGAATCTTTTCCTGCACGGTAAATTTCACGCCGATGGTCATGCCCGGGTAAACGGGCTTGGTAAAGCGGCACTCGTCTATGCCGTAGTTGAGCAGCACGGGACCTTTGCGGGGCTCTACAAACATGCCGGCCGCCTTGCTGAGGACGTAGTAGCCGTGGGCTACTTTGCCTTCAAAAATGGTTTCGTCCAGGGAGGTTTCGTCCACGTGGGCGTAAAAATTATCACCGCTTACCTGGGCAAAGCTGGCGATATCGGCATCAGTAACGGTGTGTTTATGGGTATACACGGTGTCGCCTACCTGGAGGTCTTCAAAATGCTTACGGAAGAGGTGTACTTCGGATTCGGGGCGGCTGGCACCGGGCTGGTACTGCTGGGTGATGGCGGTAATGCTATCGGGATGCCCCTGGATGGCGGTGCGCTGGAGGTAGTGCTTGATGCCACGCACTCCGCCCATTTCTTCGCCCCCACCGGCCCGGCCGGGGCCACCGTGGGTAAGCAGCGGCATGGGCGAGCCGTGACCAGTGCTCTCCTTGGCACTATTCCGATTAAGTACCAGGATGCGGCCGTGCATGGTGGAGGCTTCCAGTACATACTCGCGGGCCAGCCTGTCATCGGCCGTGGCGATGGTGGATACCAGGGAACCTTTACCACGGTTGGCCAGCTCGGCGGCTTCGGCCAGGTTGTGGTAGGGCAGGAGGCTGGAAACGGGGCCAAAGCACTCTACTTCGTGAACAGCGGTTTCTTCCAGGGGACGTTCACTACGGAAGAGCGTGGGTGGCACGAAGGCGCCTTTGCCGGCGTCGGCACCCACCAGTTCCAGTTCTTTGGGGCCGTAAATCACCTCCATGGTATCGGCCAGGCGGCCCAGGTTTTTTTCCAGGCGTTCTACCTGGATTTGGTTGGCCAGGGCACCCATGCGGACTTCCTTCTGGCGAGGGTCGCCGATGGGGGTCTTCTGGAGGCGGGCTACCAGGGCTTCTTGCACCGCCTCGAGTCGGTCTTCCGGCACGATGGCCCGGCGGATGGCGGTACATTTTTGCCCGGCTTTAACGGTCATTTCCCGCTGGATCTCTTTTACGAAGAGGTCAAATTCCGGGCTGCCCGGTTCCACGTCGGGTCCTAAGACGGCGGCATTGAGCGAATCGGCTTCGAGGTTGAAATCCACCGAGCGCTCGATGATCTGGGGGAGCGCTTGCAGTTTTTTGCCGGTGGCGGCGCTGCCGGTAAAGGTTACCGTATCGCCGGTGGTGACGTGATCCAGAATGCCGCGCCCCAATCCGCTTACGAGCTGGATGGCGCCTTCGGGCAAGATTTGGGAATCGATGATTTCCCGCACCATTAATTCGGTAAGGTAGGAGGTGTGCTCGGAGGGCTTTACCACCGTAGGAACTCCGGCCATCCAATTGACGGCTACCTTTTCCAGCATGCCCCAGATGGGGAAATTGAAGGCATTGATGTGGACCACTACCCCGCGCTTGGGGGTCATGATGTGGTGGCCTATGAAGGTGCCGCCCCGGGAAAGCGGCGCGTGCTCCCCGTCCACGTGGTAAGGCAAGTCGGGAAACTGCCGGCGGAGGGAGGCATTGGCGAAGAGGTTGCCGATGCCGCCTTCGATATCGATCCAGCCGTCCATCCGGGTAGCGCCGGTGCGGTAGCTGAGCTCGTAAAATTTGTCCTTTACCTTCATCAGGTGCAGGGCCAGGGCCTTGAGCATGAGGCCCCTTTCCTGGAAGGTGAGCTTGCGGAGGGCGGGACCGCCGGTGCGGCGTCCATAATCGAGGATGGCCTCGTAATCCAGGCCGGCGCTGGATACGCTGCCCAGCGGTTCACCGGTTACGGCATCGGTAGCCAGGAGTTCTTCGCCTTCGCCGGCCATCCAGCGGCCCATGACGTAGTTTTCGATTTTGCGGGGTGCCTTGCTCATAGAAGAATATTTTTGGGAAGGGGTTTTTTTCAGAAATGCGGCTCTAAGGTAAGGGGAATGCCGAGTTGGGGAAAATCGCCGCGGGTGTGGGGCTTTCTTCGTTATTTTGCTTCTCCTAAAAACCCCCTGCTTTATGAGGAGCATCCTGTGGAGTTCTTTGCTGGCGCTGAGCTGCCTGGCCTGCCAGAAGCCAACCCCCCCGGTAGAAAATGAAGCTCCGGCGGAAGAAGATACCCTACGGACGGCTGATCCGCGCCAGTACGCGGTGCTCTTTGTGCAGCAGGCAGCCGAGTACCGCGCCCTTTGCCACCAGTCTTACCAGGTGGCTACGGATAGGCTCCGGGCCATTTTACAAGCGGACACGGTAAAACGGCCGGCGGTAATCCTGGACCTGGACGAAACGGTGCTGGACAACAGCCCCTATGCAGGCTGGCAGGTGAAAAACCGGGCGCCCTACAGCCCGGAAACCTGGCAGCAATGGGTGGAGCAGGCACAGGCCGAAGCGGTCCCCGGGGCCTTGCCCTTCCTTAAAGCCGCCGACAGCCTGGGGGTGCGGCTTTTTTACCTTACCAATCGCCGGGAAAGGGGGCGCCAAGCTACCCTTCAAAACCTCC
Source organism: Schleiferiaceae bacterium (assembly GCA_031581125.1). Taxonomy (GTDB): domain Bacteria; phylum Bacteroidota; class Bacteroidia; order Flavobacteriales; family Schleiferiaceae; genus CAJXMS01. The sequence continues at coordinate 28,742 of JAVLBR010000010.1, forward strand.
GAACCTTAGGGGTTCCCCAAGCCGATAGCAGCCACCTGCTGATGCGCAGGACTACCAGCAATAAAGCCCCCCGGCGGGCGGTGGTTACGAGCAAGGGCTTTGAGCCGGTGCTGCTGCTGGGCGATAATCTGGGGGATTTTAGGCACCTTTGGGATGACGTGCCCCGGCAAAAGCGGTGGGCCGGGGTTCGGGAAAACCGGGCGCTTTTTGGGCGGCGCTTTATTTTATTGCCCAATCCGGTGTACGGCGAGTGGCTGGGCGCCACTTATGATTATCGCTACGACCTGGCCCCGGTTCAGAAAGATAGCTTGCGCCGCGCTGCCCTGGAAGCGGCACCGTTGGGTTCAGAATAGCCAGCGGCTCGTTTTTTTTAAAGCTTCCCTGGCGGGCAGCAGCCCTGCGCCGCCCCGGAAAGGCAAAGTAGCGGAGAAAATCCTTGTTAAAAACCGGGCTGCTGCTGGCTGGGAAGGGCACATTTGGCCGGCAGGCCGCTAAAAAAACTAGTGATGAGTAGAGCATTTGTAAAGGAAGACGAGGGCGAAAAAGCGCCCATGATACCGCCGCGGGCGAGCTTACCGGCGGGGGTGCCCAATTACGTTACGCCGCGCGGCATGCGGCTGCTTAAAGAAGAAAAGGCGCAGCTGGAAAAGGAAAAGGAACGGGCGCTACGAAAAAAAGAAGAGACCGGGGAACGCTATGATCTGGAACTGGCGGAGGGCAAACTAAAATTGCTGCAGGAGCGCCTGCATAAGGCGCAGGTGATAAGCCGCCCCCCGGCGCAGCAGCGCGATAAGGTGCGATTTGGCGCGGTGGTAAAGCTTCGGGATGCGGCGGGAGCGCTTCAGGAATATCAGCTAGTGGGGGTGGATGAAGCGGATGTGAAACAGGGGAAGATAGGTTTTGTGGCGCCGCTGGCCCGGGCGCTAATGGGCCGTGGCGTGGGGGAGCGCTGTAGCTGGCAGCGGGAGGGGGAAACCACGGAAATGAAAATTGTGGATTTCTACTGGCCGGAAGAAGCGGATTAGCGCGCTATTTGGCGCGCTTTAGGAGGCTTTTTTAGCGGTCGTCTTTTGGGCGGGGGTAGCCGTGAGCCTGCCGATGAGCCCCAAAACCAAAAGCACCCAAGGGCTGCCGTGGAGCAGGAGGTCAAAATAGTCGTACCAAACCATGCCCTGGCCGCCTTGGGCTAGCCAAGTGATCTTTTGCCAAACGTGGGGCTGGGGGGTAAAGGGGGCCAGCCCTAAGGTAAGCGCGGCGATGGCTAGGGTGGGTAGGTGGGCGGCTAGCTTGGGGAGGAGGCCTTTTTTCATGCGGGAGCATTTTCTATAAACAAGAACAAAGCTAGGGCCTCAGAGCGGGGGTGGGGGTGCCTTAGGTCACGGCCGGTAGAGGTGCCACAAAAAAGAAAGCGCCCCGACCTCGAAAGATCGGTGCGCTCTCCGGAGGGAGGAGCTTACTGGTGTATGTCTATAAAGTCCGGTGTCTGTTCTAGAAAGTTCAAGAACGCCTGTCCCGACTTATTCGGGGAGGCGCGAGAGGACGATAAAAGCGCAGTCTCGCCACTGGCGAGATGAGGATTTTGAGGACGATCGTCTCGCCACGGGCGAGA
>JAVLBR010000182.1:0-4023 GCA_031581125.1 Schleiferiaceae bacterium
GCTTCAGCGGGAGGGGGCTTCCCCGGTCACCGGTAAGTATTGGATAAAGGCCGCGCGGTCTATTTCGTAGGCGCCCAGCTGGGCCAGGTAAGGATTATACACCTGGCAATCGATAAGGGAATAGCCCTCCCGGGCAAGCTGGCGGCAGAGGTGAATAAAGCTCAGTTTGCTGGCGTTGCTTACCCGGGAAAACATGGATTCGCCGCAAAACAGCCTGCCCAGGTCCATGCCGTAAAGGCCACCTGCCAGCTCCCCTTCCTGCCAGCACTCTACGCTGAGGGCATGGCCCCGCCGGTGCAGCTCTACAAAAGAACTGCGCAGTTCATCGCTGAGCCAGGTGCCTTCCTGGCCGGGCCGGGGCACCTGCTGGCACTGGCGAATCACTTCCTCAAAGGCTTGGTTTACCGTAAAGGTCAAGTGCCCGCGATTGAGGAGATTGCGGCTGGTTTTGCCTACGTGGACTTCCTCGGGGCGGAGCACCATCCGGCGCTGGGGATGCCACCAGAGCAGGGGCTCGCCCGGGTTAAACCAGGGAAAACCTCCCCGGCGGTAGTTGTAAAGCAAACGCTCCGGCGAGAGGTCGCCGCCCACGGCTACGATGTCCTGCGCCCCGGGCAGGTCTTTGCCCTGGGGAAACCAAAGTTTATGAGGCGGCAGCCAGTACATGGGGAATACTTAAAACATTAGCAAACAAGCCACAAAAATGACGCCCCCCAGCAGCATAAAGGCCAGGGTATAGGGAATTATTTCCCGGGCCTTAAGACCGGTTATGCCCAGGAGGGGTAAGGCCCAGAAAGGCTGGAGCATATTGGTGAGTTCATCGCCGTAAGCCATGGCCATGATGGTTTTGCCCAGGTCTATGCCCAGGTTTTGGGTGGTCTCAATGATTACCGGCCCCTGAATGGCCCACTGGCCGCCTCCGCTGGGCACAAACACGTTGATGATGGCCGCACTCAAAAAGGTAAACAATGGAAAGGTAGTGGGGCCCGCCATTTGGCTAAAAAAGCTGCTTAGCTGGGTGATCAGCCCCGCTTCTTTCATTACGCTCATGATGCCAAAGTAGAGCGGAAACTGGATCAATATGCCCGCGGCCCCGCCTATGGCCTGGCTTACAGCCGCGCTAAATCCGGCCAGGGAACGGTGGAAACTTAGCCCCAGACCCAGCAGGGTGAAATTGATGAAATTGGGAGTAAGAAAGGAAAAACCCGGCCTTTGCAGCGCTTCTACCACCGACCAACTGAGCAGCCCCAGTCCTAAGACCAGCCCCACCCAAGGGCTATGGTCCAGGCGAGCGGCCCCTTGGGGAGTCTCTTCTTTCCTTGCAGGGCTGCGGGTATCCGGCCAGTCTGCCGGGCTGTAGGAGCGGCGGGGGGCCCGCTGAGCCAAACCATAGGCCATTAGGGGCAGTAAAATCAGCACCAGGGCGGCTACCGTAAGGTTGAGCGGGCTGAGGAGGGTGGCTTCCAGGGGCAGTTGCTGCGGCAGGATTGCCTCGTTGATGCCGGCACTTTGCCCCTTTACCAGGCTAAGCAGATGTCCGGGTTCGGCCACCTTGACGGGGGCGCTACCGCTGAAGCCGCCGTGCCATATCAGCATGCCGCTGTAGCCGGCGGCGCCTAGTAAGCCGTAGTGGAAGGAGCGGCCTTCCCGGCTGAGGTGTTCGGCCATTTGCCGGGCCAAAATAGCCCCAAAGACCAGGCCCAGACCCCAGTTAAAAAGGCCTACCGCCAGGGTGAAAAAGCAGGTGAGCGCCGTGGCCGTGGCGGGATCCCGGGTGAGGCGAAGGATGCGTTGGATGGCGCTTTTGACGGGCGGGGCCAGGGCCAGCGTATGGCCCAGCACCAGAATGAGCATCATCTGCACCAGGAACACCACCAGGGGAGGCGTATAGAGCCCCTCCCGCCAGGCCTGGACCAAGTAGGGCAGCCGGCTTGCTCCGCTCGGCACCTGGCCCCATACCAGCGCCACCAGAAAGGTAACCAGGGTTAATACCAGGGCAATGGATAGCGGCGAAGGCAGCAGCCGTTTAAAAGCGCGCTCAAAAGAGCTTCCCGCGCTCATCTTCTGCTAAAAGGGCAGGTCATCATCATCCTCCGGTAAAGGCGGATTTTCGGGCGCATTTTCCAGATTGGGGCCTGCTGCCGGGGTGGTGGCGGCGCCACCGGCAGCCGGAGCCCCTCCCTGACTGGGGGCCGCTCCCGCAGCTTCCCCTTCTTTTTTAATGCGCCAGCCGTGCAGACTCATGAAGTATTTTACTTCGCCCTGCGGCGATTGCCATTCGCGGCCGCGCAGGTCTATGCTTACCGTCACCCGCTCGCCTTCATTAATATCTTTTAGCAGCTCCGTGCGGTCTTGAATAAACTCGATCAGCAAGTGCTGTGGATATTGTTCTTCGGTGGTGACTACGATTTCTTTCTTTTTAAAGGTGTTGGTGATCTGTTTTTCTTCACGCACCACCTTCACGGTACCGGTTACATCCATAATCTTGGGGGGTTAAAGGTTTATAAACTGACTTCTGCGCAGAGGAGGGTTTTCCAGGCACCTTCTACGTCTCCCTGGTCCAGGAGAGAAGCCGCGCGCCGGTGAAGCGCCTCCGCATCAGAAGCTAAATTGCTAATATTTTCTTGTTTGGCATAGGCGCGCACGGCCTTTTCCGCGGGACGCTCTTCTACATTGCCCAGTTGCCCCAGGTGGTTGCCCCGCAGCACCGAGCTATTACGAATGGAGGCGGGCAGGGCATCCACGCCCATACCGAGGGTGGCCAGGGGTTTTTCCACTTCAAAGAGCGCTTCACCCTGGGCCCGGCAGTAGTAGGCGCCACCCATTCGGGCCACCAGGTCTATTTTGTGCATATCTATTTGGCCGTTTGCGTCCAGCACGGCTTCATCCAGGTGCAGGCGTGTCACTTCGCAAATGATCAGGTTGCCCGCCCCGCCGTCGGGCCCTAGAGCCACAATGTCGTTTACCCGGCACTCAAATTGAGCGGGCGATTCCTTTACCCGGAAGGGTTTTACCGTTTCACTTTCCACGGGGGTAAGGCCTGCTTTGGTAAATTCATTTACGCCCGTGGGATACTCGGTAGAGCTGAGGGAGGTTTGTTGTACGATGGCATAGTTGACCACATTGATCACCACTTCGCGCAGGTTTTCCGCGTTGCGTAGAGTGTCTTTGGTGGTATTATTGCGCACCCGGCGGGCAGGGGAAAACACCAGGATAGGGGGGTTAGAGCTGAAGACATTGAAGTAGCTAAAAGGGCTCAGGTTGGCATTGCCCTCGGCATCTACGGTGCTGGCCAGGGCGATGGGGCGGGGCCCCACGGCGCCCAGCAACAGGGCATGGGCCTCTTTGGTAGGTAAATCTTGAAGGGTATAAGTTGGCATAAGTATCGTTTATAGCGGGACCCCAAAAGTAGCCAAAAAGGACCGTCGCCAAAGAGGGTTGCGGGCCCGCGGGAACATCTTATATTTGCGCCTTCTTTCGCGGGTGTGGTGGAATTGGTAGACACGCTAGATTTAGGATCTAGTGCCGCGAGGCGTGGGAGTTCGAGTCTCCCCACCCGCACGAAAGAGACGGGAAACCTGGTCTATGGCCGGGTTTTTTTTATGAAGGCCGGTATGGGGAGACGAGAAGTTTATCCCGAGCATGTCTCGGGAAGTCTTCCCACCCGCACGAACGAAACGAGAAACCTGGTCTATGGCCGGGTTTTTTTAGGGGAGGCCTGGCGGCCAAATGTAAAGCCGGCGCGGGAAGAGCCGGGTTTTTAAAATTAAAATGTTACCCCACGAGGATCCGTTGCCAAAAAGGCCATAAATTGTATATTTGCCGCCCATTTTGAGCGCACGTGGTGGAATGGTAGACACGCTGTCTTCAGGTGGCAGTGCCTTCGGGCGTGGAGGTTCGACTCCTCTCGTGCGCACCTCTATTTTAAAAAGCCCTGGCATTTGATGCCGGGGCTTTTTTTTAGTCCTCCTGGAGCAGCCCCGCCGCTCCATATCCGGTTGGTATAACAAGGATACGAAGTAC
>JAVLBR010000183.1:0-4022 GCA_031581125.1 Schleiferiaceae bacterium
AAGGCAAGTCTTGCGCCAGCCGAATACTGGGCGGTACTGGGCTTAGGAGGAAGGTTTTCTGGTCCTGCCCAGTTTTATTTGTGCCCTTCGCTTTCGAGTACTGCTTAAGCAAGTGGACTATTTCTTTGTCCAGGCAGCAAGCCCCGGCCACCGCCCGGCGGGCCGCCCCCTCTATCCAAGCGGGTCGCTATGCTGAAACTGATGCCGCAGGCGTTCCAACCGCTGGCGGATGGTACCAAAAAAGCGATTGCGCTCCTTCTCGGAAACCTCATTGATCAGGGAAGACTTCTGGCACTGCTGGTCCAGGTAGCCTTGCAAGTTGCGGGTAAGGGTGGCATCGGTAGTAGTGAGGTAATTAACCCCAGCGTAGGGAATAAAGTAAAACTGTTTTTCGGGTGGTAGAAGCGCCAGGATGTGGTTGTCCATGATCAGGATCTCATGGTAGTACATCCGGTAGGTGGCCTGGGTGAAGGACTCCGTATGGTGCGGCTGACCCTTATAGCCTTCCTCTACCTGCCGCCCGATGAGCCGCATCATTTCTTCAAATTCATCTATGATGGTCAGCGCTACCTCCCTGCTGGGTAAAAGGCCCGCTTCAAAGAAGTACTCTAACTGCTTGATCATGCTTAGGACGGTGGTGTCATTCCAGATTTCTACCGAGTTGATCTGGGCAAACACCCGCCCCTGACGACGGGCCAGCTCCAGCATAGACGCTGGTATATTATCCAGCGTGAGGGGCGCCCCCTCTACCTCACGAATGCCATATACCGAGTAAAGCCAAACGAATATTTTAAAGGCCCCCATTTTGGGAAAGCCAAATTGGTAGTAAATAGGAATATCCTTGGCCTGATAAATTAATTGGTGTCCGGGCATCTGGGCAATAAGTTCCAGCTGCTGAAGGCTGTTTTCCAGATAGCGCTGGTACTCGTCCAGCGACTGAATGAAGGGCCCCTTATTGAACACGGCCGTTTGAGTCTGGCCATCAGAAAGTTCGTGAAGGGCCAGGCCAAAAACATCCGCCAGGCGCATGGCCTCATCCAGGCTGAGGTGCGTATCGCCACGTATCCTTCTATAAGCAGCTCCGCGGCTTATTTTGAGCTCGTCAGCTATTCGGGTGGATAATTGACTTGCATCGCCACAGCGTTCCGTTATGGCCGCAAAGAGCTTTTCTTGATAATAAGTGGGCTGCATATGACCTGTAATCTTTTGGGTTCCCTAAGGATTTTCAATTTACAAAAACGTTTTAGCAAACTCCGCTTCTGGTTGTCAAATTTTGAAAATTTCAGCCACTTTCACCCCCAATTCATCGCAATTCGTTTCCCGACGGTCCGCTGAAGATGCGCCCCAGCCGGGGTAGATGCCTTATATTTATCAGGTTATACACAAGGTGTCTCCCCTAAACGAATTCCTATGGATAACCACCAAGAACGGCGCTACCAAAGCCTCAAGGCCTTTTATCCCTACTATTTAACCGAACATCAGGACCCCGCTTGCCGGCGCCTGCACTTTGTGGGTACCGGGCTGGTAGTGCTCTCTTTTATTGCTTTCTGGCTTACCTTTCACTGGCTGTTCCTGGCCCTCATCCCGGTTTTGGGCTACGGCTTCGCCTGGGTGGGCCATTATTTTTTCGAGCAAAATAAGCCAGCTACCTTTCAATATCCCCTCTACAGCCTGGCTAGTGACTTTATTCTCTTTTGGCACCTGCTTACGGGAAAAGAAAAGTTCCACGCCGATTAGTCCTGAACTATCCGCCCCCCCTGGTGCAAGCTATTTTAAGCCTGTGGCACGGGGAATGCCTGCCAACTAGGGAGCTTAATCATGGCTCCCGCCATTTGGCTACACCTCGTAATGCAGCAGGCTTTCTACCGGTGTGGGGGCCAGGCGCTTGCGCCCCGTCAGGAAATCCAGCTCCATCAAAAATAGCATCCCCACCGGAGTCGCCCCCGCCTGCCGCACCAGTTCCGTGGCCGCGGCCGCCGTGCCGCCCGTAGCCAGCAGGTCATCGTGCAGGAGTACCCGCTGGCCGGCTTGCAGATCGTCCCGGTGCAGGGCCAGGCGCGCCGCGCCGTATTCCAGTTGATATTCCTCTTCCAGAGTAGTTCGAGGTAATTTCCCCGCTTTGCGAATAGGCACAAAGGGCAGCCCCAGGGCATCGGCCAGCGGTAGGCCCAACAAAAATCCCCGCGCATCTACCGCCGCCACCACTTCCGGTTTCCAGGCCTGGGCCTGTTCCGCCAGTGCCTGTACCACTTCTTTGCGCAGCGCCGGTTCCAGCAGCAGGGGCGTCAGGTCTTTAAAAGAAATGCCCGGTTTGGGAAAGTCCGGTACTTCTTTAATGACTGCTTTCAGGCGTTGGTCCAGGCTCATTTAAAAGCATTTTCGCCGGTGATGTCCATGCCCGTAATGAGCAGATGGATATCGTGCGTCCCCTCGTAGGTCACCACCGATTCGAGGTTCATCATGTGGCGCATAATGGGATAATCGCCCGTAATGCCCATGCCGCCCAGCACCTGACGGGCTTCGCGGGCTATGCGCAGGGCTATTTCCACGCTATTGCGCTTGGCCATGCTTATTTGAGGGCCGGTGGCGCGCCCTTCGTTTTTGAGGGTCCCGAGGCGCCACACCAGCAGTTGGCCCTTGGTGATCTCGGTGATCATCTCCGCCAGCTTTTTTTGCTGCAGCTGGAAACCCGCGATGGGCTTGCCAAACTGCTGCCGTTCCTGGGCGTAGCGCAGGGCCGTATCATAGCAATCCATGGCCGCCCCCAGCGCGCCCCAGGCGATGCCGTAGCGGGCGCTGTCCAGGCAACTCAGCGGGGCGCCCAGGCCGCTTTTACCCGGAAGGAGATTCTCCTTGGGCACTTTTACGTCTGAGAATACCAGCTCTCCGGTAGCGCTGGCGCGCAAGCTCCATTTATTATGCGTTTCCGGCGTGCTAAAACCCTCCATGCCGCGCTCCACCAAGAGCCCGTGCACGCGGCCCTCTTCGTTTTTGGCCCACACCACCGCCACATCGGCGTAGGGCGAATTGCTGATCCACAGTTTGGCGCCATTGAGCAGGTAGTGGTCGCCCTTATCCACGTAGTGGGTTTCCATGCCCCCGGGATTGGAGCCGTGGTTGGGCTCCGTCAGCCCAAAGCAGCCCAGCATTTCCCCCCGGGCCAGCTGGGGCAGGAATTTTTGCCGCTGCTCTTCGGTGCCATAGGCGTAGATGGGAAACATCACCAGGCTGCTCTGCACCGAGCAGGTAGAGCGTATCCCGGAGTCGCCCCGTTCTATTTCCTGCATCATCAGGCCGTAGGAGATTTGGTCCAGCCCTGCGCCACCGTATTCTTCCGGTATATAAGGCCCAAAGGCCCCCACCTCCGCCAAGCCTTGAATCAGGTGTTTAGGAAAGGCCGCCCGCTGGGCATAATCCTCTATGATGGGACTCACCTCCTTTTTCACCCAGTCGCGCGTAGCGCCGCGCACCAGCTTGTGTTCTTCCGTCAGCAATTCATCTACCCCGTAGTAATCGGGCGCCTCATAATGATCCATATCCATTTTCTTTCCTGCAAAAGTAGGCACACGCGCCCGTTTCACCGCATCCTGGGGCGGCCTGCCGGCCAAATGTGAGTCGGGTGGGCGTTGCACTTGCTCCAGCGTTCAAATTAGGACTAAGCCTTGCCTATTATACAGGCCCTAATGCCTGACAACCCCGCTCCCCAATAAATTGCGCCCTCCGGCCCAATCGAGGCCCATGCTTACGGATTTTTAGCAAAACCCCCGGCAGGGGAAGGCCTTTTTGCCAATTTTTAATCATTTCCGGGCAAGCTGTTTCGCAAATAGAAAATGCAAATTGGCTAAAAAGCTTAAAATTTGTTCTATAGCTGAAGGCTTTTGCCTGCCCTAAAAAAAGTATCATGGCCACTTTATTTCGATTATCCCTCCTGCTGGTACTGTTCGCCGCCTGCCAACCAGAAGACCCCCCGCCCCCACCACCGAACGGTGGGGGAGATGGCGGAAACGGCACCACGAAAGACA
>JAVLBR010000184.1:0-4000 GCA_031581125.1 Schleiferiaceae bacterium
AGACTATCCAAAAAGCCTTTAGAATGGAGAATTTCATCTTATGAAACAGTGTTCCTGCCGTAACACTCTCCACATAGTGGCAAGAGGTACATTGGCGGTCAAACTCCTGGTTACCGGAACAATAGCGCGTATGGCCACAGTGCTTACACTTAAAACCATTCTGCCATTTCAGCTTGGCCAGATAGGCATAGCAACTTCTCTCATCAGGGAAACGCTCTTGAAACTCGAAAATCGATAGGCTTTTGTATCTTGCTTCCATATCTAAGTTGTTAATTAGCACAAATATAGCACATTAGCTGTATTTGACAAAAGCCTAAAGCCATAAATTTTTTTCTCTGCTACAAATAGAAGAATTATTCTGTCCGGCGTAAGCGTTTAGGGTGTTGTAAAAACTTTGGCGGATAACGATCCCCATAAGACCTAGATCTGTAGTGCCGGCAAAACTAATACTATCCTGCCTATGCCAAGGCCCACCGCCAATTTCCTTAGCTTCGCAAGCTGCAAAAAGCCTCCTCATGCAGCCCCAGCGGCACCTCTTGCTCCTTAGTTACTACTGGCATCCGGACAGCGGCACCGGTGTGAACCGCATTGCCAAAATGGCCCATTACCTGCATGTCCTGGGCTGGCACATCACGGTCCTGACCGCCACGAGTGAGCCCCTGCCTGAAGATCACCAGGCCGGCTGGCAGGTGGTGCGGGTACCGGGCTTTAAACTAAGCCAGCTATGGGGCGGGCGCAAGAGCCCTGCCCCGAAAGAAGCGGGCTTTAGCCCCAGTCTTTTCTACAAACGTGATAAATCCCTCAAAGAGAAGCTCCTCATCTGGGCACGCTTAAACCTCTTGGTACCCGACGCCAAAATCGGGTGGTACCCCAGCGCCGTTAAAAAAGGGAAAGAGCTGCTTCAAAATCAACATTTTGACGCTATACTTTCCACCTCTCCTCCGCCTACCGTGGCCCTGGTGGCCCGCCGTCTGGCACGCTTCAGCGGCCGGCCCTGGACGGCCGATTTTCGCGATCCCTGGACCCAGATCTATTACTACGAAACTTTTCCGCCCGGTGCCCTGGCCGGCTGGCTGAACCGGCAGCTCGAAAGCAAAGTGGTCCGCAGCGCCCATAACCTGGTAGTGGTCAATCGCGGCTTTTTCCCCCAGCCGGAAGCAGCCGCCAGGCAAACGGTTATCCCCAATGGGTACGATCCGCGTGACTTCGCCGGAAGCACATTTGGCCGGAGGCCAAATGAAAATCCGGAAGCCCTGGAAATGAAGTACATCGGGACCTTAAAAATGAACCAGCTCGCTCCTGGTTTCCTTAGGGCGCTGGAACGGCTTTATCGGGAAAGGGCACACCTAAAAAGACAGCCGCGCTTTGAGTTTGTAGGGGCGGTAGATGAGCAATACCGGGCGCTTCTGGAGACCGCTGCACCCGGTTTTTCCATGGGCTTTCCCGGGCGGGTGAGCCATGCGGAAGCCATTGCCAAAATGCAGGCGGCGGATATGCTGCTGCTTTTTATCGGCAGGGCGGCCCGCAGTAAGTCGGTGTATAGCACCAAGCTCTTTGAGTATCTGCGTACGGGCCGCCCTATTCTGGCCATGGCCCATGAAGACGGGGCAGCGGCCGAAGTAATCCAAGACTGCGAGGCCGGTTTTTGCGCGGGACATGAGGCGGAAGAGGCTACCTACGGCTATTTGAAAGCCCTACTGAATGGGGCGGAAATCCCGGCCGGGGCTGCCCCCGAAAAAATCAAAAAGTATAGCTTTGAGACTTTGGCCGCAGAGCTGAATAAAGTCCTCCACCGGGACTTAAATCCTCCAAAATGACGCACTTAAGCAAACTGGCTGCGGAGCGTTCCGGCGCTTTTAAGAAAGATGCCCGGGAAGAGCAGTTTCTGGACCGTATGAATGAAGCACTGGCGCCGCTGGATGCAGAGGAGTATCAGGACTATCCGCTGGAGCATCCCTTCTTCTTTGTGATAGGCCTGCCCCGCTCAGGGACTACCTTTACCACGCAATTTCTGGCCAAAGCCTTTGGCTTGAGTTATGTAAACAACCTGGCCGCGCGCTTTTACCGGGCCCCTTTGCAAGGCATACGGCTGGCGGAAGCCACGCTGGGCACTTCGATAGAGCCTTCCTTTGATAGCAATTACGCCCTCACGAATAATTTGGGGGATATCCACGAGTTTGGCTATTTCTGGCGGCACTGGCTCTACAAAGGCGACCTGGCCGCGATGGAGCGCCTACAGGAAGATGAAGCCCGCATCGATTGGGCCGGCCTGCGGCGCTGCTTGAGCACCTTGCAGCGTCACTGGGACAATGCCTCCGTGTTCAAAAATATCTTTGGCTCTTATCATTTGTCCCGGCTTATGGAGGCCCTGGAACAAAAAATGATGGTGGTATACATTGAGCGGGATGAGCTGGATACGGCGGTTTCCATTTACAAGGCCCGGGAAAAATATTATGGCCCGAAAAACATGGAAAAGTGGTGGAGCTACACGCCTCCCGAGGTAAGGGAGTTATTAGACTTGAACGTTTATGACCAAATAGCGGGGCAGATCACCTACCTCAAGCGCTTCTATCAAAAGAGCTTAAAGGGCCTGCCAGCCAGCCGCGTGATACGACTAAGTTATGCAGAGCTCATGCAAGACCCCCATGGCAGGGCACAGGACATCGCCCAACGGACCAAACAAGCCCTGGCATACAACCTGCCCATAAACCCGTCCCTGCCAAAAGCCTTTGAGCTGCGTAAGCACACCGAAGACCTGGCTCTAAGAGAGCGCCTGCAGCAAAGCCTCCAACAGGTACAAAACCAACTTTCATGATCCTGAGCGTACACCAACCCAATTTTGCCCCCTGGCTGGGCTATTTTCATAAAATGAAACAGTCTGATGTTTTTGTTTTTATGGACACCGTGCAGTTTGTTAAGCGGCATATCTGCAATCGCCAAAAGATCAAAAACTCCCAGGAAGAAGCCCAGTGGATCACCGTGGCCGTGAGCAGTAAGAAAGGCCAGGACGTGAGCTTTCTGGAGCTAGAGGTGAATTACGAGCAGAAGTGGCAGGACAAGATGGTTAATACCCTGCGCCATGCTTACGGAAAAGCCCCTTATTTCCAAACCTACTTTCCCCGGGTAGAAGAGCTCATCCGTACGGAGTTTCCCAATCTGGCCGAACTCAATATTGCCCTGATCACCTTCTTGGCCCGCCATTTCGACGTGCACCCGCGGCTGGAGCGAATGAGTAATATCCCCGGAGATTTGGGCACCAAAAGCGAGCAGATCATTAAGGTATGCCAGCATTATGGCGCGGATGTGTACTTATCAGGCCAGGGGGCCAAAAGCTACAATGATGCGGAAGCCTACCAGGCGGCGGGTATCGAACTCCGCTATACCGACTTTAAGCACCCCACCTATCCCCAGGTAGGTGCTCATTTTATTTCCCATCTCTCGGGCCTGGACTTGCTTTTTAACTGCGGCCCCGAAAGCCCGCAATATATCTAAACTTGTAAATCCCCTTTCTGGTGAGCCTTACAGAATTGCTACTATACCTTCTGGGAGGCTTTCTGGCCGGTATGATCAATACCCTGGCCGGCAATGGCTCCGCCATTACGCTCAGTTTGCTCATCTTTAGCGGGATGCCCGCTCCTGTGGCTAATGCAACCAACCGCATCGGCGCCCTGGCGCAAACGCTTACTGCGGTGGGCTCCCTGCGCCGCAGTCCCCGTACAGTGCTGCTCTTCCGCCAAAGCCGCTTTTTTATTATCCCGGCCCTGCTGGGCTCCCTTCTGGGCGCCTGGCTAGCCATCGATATTCCCGAACTCTGGCTTAAGCGCTTCATCGGCGTGGTGATGCTTTTGCTACTGGGCACCCTCCTGCTAAGTCCGCGGCGCTGGGCCGCCCCTACGCAAATAGGCCACCCCCATCGCACGCTCCTCAATTGGGGGCTGGTATTTCTCACCGGGGTATATGCGGGTTTTATTCAAATGGGCCTGGGCATTATGCTCCTTTC
>JAVLBR010000185.1:0-3987 GCA_031581125.1 Schleiferiaceae bacterium
TGGTCCTGGGGCTCTGGGGCTTTATGGCCCTGTACTCCTGGGGCGTGTACCGCTTGGTCACCTTTTTCCTGTACGGCCGCAAAATCCGGAAGCTTAAGGAAGTCCTGGCGGATTTGCGGGCCTTGCAGTAGGGCGTGGGGTGGCTGTGAGCTTTTTGGTGTAACGGGGAAAACCGCTGGCTAAGCCCAGATTAACCTTTGATAGGAAAGTTTAAACGGCAAAATTTCCTTCCCCAGGAGCCTGCCCAATGTAGAGGAATTAAGGATGCTGTATATCCATACTACTAAACACACGCCTCATTAAATACCTATTTTTCCTACTTTTACCAGCACCTATTCACAATTACACATAACGTTTATCGCTCGTAACTTCTTATTTGCGGAGAAATTTTTGGCCAGCGCTTAAACCGCACCCGCTTTATATCCACAGATAATTGTTTAGATTTGACCAATAATCTTATTAAGATGAAGTATCTCATTTTTACCGTTAGTCTATTTCTGGCATCAAGTCAGGCTACAATGAGCCAAGGAGCACTAGAGTCTAAAGTTCTAAATAATCAGCGATTTTACCAAATGGGAGGTAGCTGGTATTTCTTTGATAAAGGTAGTCAAGGCTTTATTCCTCTGAGTGATGATGTGGTATCTTTAAGGCTTGGCCCAAATGTAACCCCTGATCAAGTGGAAAACCTGGAGGCCTCGGAAGACATCCAGATAGGTCGTATATTAGAAACATCCTGGGCTGATGCAGATTTGGGGCAAGTCGTGGACCTTTTAGAAAAAGCTGATTCCCTCCAGAATCACCCACTGATAGATCAGGTTGAGCTAAGTAGTGCTCCTGAGCTCACACTTCAAGCGAATGATAGTCTTATGCAGGCATCCTCCCCATTAGGTGGGCCACCACCTCAATGGAGTATCGCAAAAGCCCAAGTTGATCAAGCTTGGAACATTACAACGGGGGATACCTCAGCAGTGATTGCCATCATGGATAATGGTGTCGACTGGTGGCTTCCAGAAACAAGAAATGGACGAAATACACTATGATGATGGATCTGATAGTACCGCATTTGTGTATGTTAAAGTGCGTAATAAAAGTTGTGTGAATTACGGCGGTGGCGATAGCATCGGGGTTTACTGGAGTAAGGCTTCTACCGCCAGCTCATGGCCACAAAATTGGAACGGGAGCAACCCTTCTATTGGCAATCAAATTGGAAAAATATCTCTGCCCCCTTTAAACGCGGGCGAGGATACTATATTTGAATTTGCTTGGACCATCGCACCAGATACTTTACAGAGTTGGGGAACCTGCATCATGGCGCGAATTACTTCTTCAAATGACCCCATTACAGCCTATCCATCTGATTTAGCTCTAGAAATACGCGAGAATAACAATATTGCCCTGCGTAATGTTCATGTGTTGCGCATAAATCCAGGTAAATCACCCCCAGTAATCAATGAAGTCGAATATCCTTACGGAATTCAGATCTACTCAGGCAATCCTAAAGAAAACAATTTACCCATTGACCTTTACTTTGATATTCCTCCAAATCAAACAGGCGAGGGATTGGTAGGAGATGCTGAGCTTCGAATTTTTCTCAGCGATGAATTTTGGCAGGTATTCCAGGAGAGCGAGGAGAAAATACTAGAAGGTTTGGAGGTTTTAGAAGAAAAGGTTCTGTTGATTAATTCTCCCCGAGCGCGTTTGTACAACTTGGATTTTGGCCCGGAGCAACGCGCCTCCTATTTCTTTGGCGTAAATTTTTTAGCTGAGCAAGTAGATTCCAATTATTATTACCGGTATCATATCACTGAATATCAAGAGGGAGATATAACTGGGTCGATGAATTTTAACATCCAACGAGAGGCTAGAAATCCTTTTTCCGCAGATGCAGGCCCAGATCAATACATTTTTGAAGGGGAATCTGCTGATTTGACCGCTACCGGTATAAATGAGTCGGCAGATTACTTCTGGTACGACAACCAAGGCAATCTCGTGGGTGAAGGCCAAAACATTACGGTGAATCCTTTAGCAACCAGTACTTATACCCTGGAAGTAACTGCAAACATAGACTTATACAAGGCCTATGACGAGGCAACCATTTTTGTAAACCCTTATCAGATTGAAAGTTTAAGTCCTAATCCGGCCAACCAGTCTTGCCAGGTAATTTATGATGCGGATGGCGCTACCACAGCGCAGCTTTTGATCACCAAAGTGGCAACAGGCACGACCATTTATTCCCAGAACATCCCTCCCCAGCAGACCCAGTCCACATTAAACACCTCCAACATCAGTGCTGGTAATTACTTGGTATTGCTGGTATGCGATGGGATAGTAGCCCATGCTGTAAACCTTCAAATCCAATAAAGGTGAGCCGAACACTAAATCCGACAAAGATGATCCGAACACTAAAGTATTCATTAGGTTTTGCTATTTTGATGGCCTTGGCGCCCGTCTTAGGGATTGGCCAAGCCATCTCGGTAGGCGCTGAGGCCACTGCTCTCACCTGTGACGGAAAGGTTTACATGACCGGCTCCAATGAGTTTGGCATGCTGGGAATGGGCGCTTCAGCCCCTGATGTAAACTATTTTACCGCGATACCTGCACTTGACTCCATAGAGGCCGTATCCGCCCATGGTCAATTTGTGCTGGCCTTACATAAAAATGGCCGGCTTTACAATTGGGGGTCCAATGGCAGCCGCGCCCTGGGCAGTAATCAATCCTTTCTCTTTCAGCCTGTATTAAGAACGGATTTGGACTCGGTTGCGGCCATTGCCACGGGGAATTATCACAGCTTGGTATTGCGGGAAGATAGCACAGTATGGGGGTTTGGGGCAAATACCTACGGGGAGTTAGGTCCTGTTCCACCTTACCATTGGGATACCGCCCGGCCCTTTAATTCCCTTCCCCCAGTTGTAGCCATTGCCGCTGGGCATTCGTTTAGTCTGGCTCTAGATCATAAGGGCCGCATTTGGGCTTGGGGCTGGAATAGTTTCGGGCAATTAGGCCTGGGCCATCGCGATACCAGTCACCACCCGCGCATGATTTCTGCGCCTGGCAATTTTAAAAGCCTAAGCGCATATCGTTATACCAACGCCATAGCGGTAGATTCCAATGGTGCGGTGTGGGTCTGGGGGGAAAATCAACAAGGGGAGCTGGGCGTCTCCCCTCATTTTCGGGGGCCTTATAACTTTAAGCCCAAGCAGGTGACCGGTATCAACAATGCGGTGACCGCTGCTCAGGGGTACCGATTTTCCATTGCCTTACTCAAAAGCGGAAAAGTTAAAGCCTGGGGCCATTACTATGGCCTGGGAACGGGGGGGCACCAAAACCGCTTTACCCCTGCCTTTGTCCCTGGACTGGATAGCATTCAATTCATTGAAGCTAGTGATGCCTCGGCCTTTGCCATCGATAGTGCCGGAAAGGTGTATGCCTGGGGGGCAAATGCTGCTGGCCAACTGGGCGCAGGTCCAGATTCCTTAAAGCTCACCCCAACCGAGGTACCTCTGAACTGTGTACTGCAACTGGCTTCCCAAAACCCTAAGGCGGCCAGGCTCAGCCATGGGTCTAAACCGCCCCGTGTATATCCCAATCCCGCCACCGATTTTTTATTTATTCACTATCCCGACAAAGCAGCTATCCGGAAAGTAGAATTGCAAACGATCCAGGGCAAGCGCCTAAAAAAATGGTTTAAGGTCCCTAAACGGATTGAAGTAAGCGCCTACTCGCCGGGCCTTTACCTGTTGCAGTTTACCAGCCCCACAGGAATGCCGCATACGCAAAAAATATGGCTACGCTAAGTTTTTAGCCGCCTCTAATTCCCGTTTCGACCTTCCCTTTTAACTATTGATTTAGCCCTCAAAAAGGCTTACCTAAATTTAAATTCCCCTCTTCCCAGGGAACCATGATTCCGAAAGCTTCCATTACGCCCCGAATGTCCCCTCAGCGAACCCCCATCCCCCCAAACGGTTGTATGAGTAATGGAAGTAATTC
>JAVLBR010000011.1:0-29674 GCA_031581125.1 Schleiferiaceae bacterium
GATCAATCAGCGGCTGAAAAACCGGCCGGTGGAAACGCTGGAAATCCGCTAGCTGAGCCCCACCAAAAAGCCCGTCAGGCATAGCCCGCCGGGCTGACCATGAGGCGCGTCACACTTAAGCCGCTGGCAAACCTTTCTTGCAGGGGCACTTAAGCCATGGCGGCCTAAGCCTCGCTGCTCTAAAAACGCTGGCGCGTGCCAAAAAAGAAACTTCCTTCTATTTGGGCGTTCTCGTCGGAATCACTGCCATGGATGGCATTGGCCGCGATGCTGGAAGCGTACTTTTTTCGAATGGTGCCTTCCTCCGCCTGGGCAGGATCCGTAGCGCCTATGAGCTTGCGGAAGTCGTCCACCGCGTTGTCCTTTTCCAGTATGGCTGCCACGATGGGGCCCGAAGTCATGTAGTCTACCAAATCCGGGAAGAAAGGGCGCTCTTTGTGAACAGCGTAGAAAGTCTCCGCCTCTACCCGGCTCAGGCGGGTCATTTCCATAGCCGTAATGCGAAAGCCGGCCTCGTTTATTTGCTGTAGGATGGCGCCGATGTGCCCGTTCTGAACGGCATCTGGCTTGATCATGGTGAAAGTGGTGCTGGGCATACTCAGGTGTATTTTACTATTTTGATTTAAAACAAACTTTTAGTCCGCCCGCGAAATTATTACTTTTTGTCATCCTATCGTTGATCGGGAAAATTATTAATTTTGCCGTCACTTTAGCAATAAAGTATTGTTCCAAACACTTTTAATTTTAATTACTTAGTATCGTTATGAAAAAACTACCATTGCTCACTCTTTTCCTGGCCCTGACACTAGGCTTTACCTCCTGCGAACCGACTGAAGACAACCCCTTACCTCCCTCTCTGAACATGACGGAAGAAACCGCCGGCAGTACCGGTGGAGCCCTTACCATCAATCAGGGGCAAGACTTGGTCTTTACCTGGGATTCCCGTAGTGGCAGCGCCAAGCTGGAAACCTTCTCAGTGGAAGTAGTGGGTGCTAACGCCCCTAGCCCTCTGCCCTCCAGCGAGGCTGGCAATACTTTCCCTTATGAAGTATCCAATAACGATGACGAAAACTACGTAGATACGCTGGTATTTAACAATGCCGGAACCTCCCTGGGACAAACGGCCTACACTTTTACCGCCACCGATAAGGATGGAGAAACCACTTCCGTAGAGTTCAATGTAACCGTAGAAGCCGCTTCTACCCCCTTGGGCAGCGCCCAATCCTTCACCTGGGAACGCGTGGGAGGTAATGATGGCACTGGTCTGGCCCAGTTTGGCCTGGAGTGGAATTCCAACTCCTCTACCTCCGCTATCGTAAAAACCGATGCCGCTACCAAAATGGTAGACCTCGGCAGCGCGGCTTGGACCAGCATCACCACTAAAGAAGGTCTTTCTGCCGCCATTTCCGATGGTACCGGTATCAATGAATACACCGGCGTATCGGCCCAGCAAGATGATACTTACGATGATGTACTGGGCGTAAGCCACAACGGTACGCACTACCTCATTCACGTAACCAATGGGGAAGTAAGCAGTGGCTCCGCCGGCACCACCATTACCATTACCGGAGAATACAAGGAGTAAATTTTTCCCGGTACACCGTACCTTTGAAGTCCCGCTTATGGCGGGACTTTTTATTTATACCCCTTATTAAAACATCCCTACATGGCTACCGTAGATATCCTCGCCTTTGGCGCACACCCTGATGATGTAGAGTTAAGCTGCTCCGGAACGCTGGCGCTCCAAAAAGCCCTGGGGTATAGCTCCGCCATAGTCGATCTTACCGAAGGAGAACTGGGTACCCGGGGCACCCGGGAAATTCGCAAGCGAGAAGCCCAAAGCGCAGCGCAAATTCTGGGCGTAGAAGCCCGGGAAAACCTCGGTTTTCGCGACGGTTTCTTTAAAAACGATGAAGCCCACCAACTGGCCATCGTGCAGATGATACGCAAATATCGCCCCAAGACCGTCCTGGCCAATGCTTTTACTGACCGGCACCCCGACCATGGCCGGGGCGCCGCGGTGGTAAAGGAAGCAACTTTTCTGGCCGGGCTTCGCGAAATAACTACCGAGTGGCAAGGACAGCCACAGGAGGCCCACCGGCCTCAGATGCTTTTGCACTACATCCAGTTTCAAGCGCATCAGCCCGATATAATTGTAAACATAGGCGAGCACATCCATACCAAGCTGAAGGCAATTGAAGCTTACGCCAGCCAGTTTTACGATCCCCAATCCCAGGAACCGGAAACGGTGATCAGTGGCAAGAATTTCCTGGAAAGCATCACCTACCGGGCCAAAGACCTGGGAAGGCTTATCGGGGCTGATTACGGCGAAGGCTTTACCAAAGCCCAGGATATCGGAATACAGGACCTCATGAACCTGCAAGGGGTCCGCTAAGGATTATCACGCTCAATTCCCTTTCGCCATAAGCTGTTCGTAAAGCTCCTCAAAACTTTTTCCCACGGCCTCTTCGCTGGCCAGGGAGGCGATAGCAGGATGGCTTTGGCGTGGGCGGGACGGCCCCTTTTCGAGCCATTGCTCCAGAGCCTGCACCAGTGCGGCTTCATCGCCGGCGGCTACCAGCTGTCCGGCTTTTTCGTCCACAAATTCAGGGATGCCCCCTACATCGCTGCTGACGATGGGCAGCCCCGTACTCATAGCTTCTAAAAGCACTACGGGCTGATTTTCGGTATGGCTAAAGAGCACAAACCCATCGCATTTGCGCATCATGGTGGCCACTTCCTGCGGCCTTAAAGGACCAAAACTGCGCCAGGCCTCATCGGGCAATTGTGCCTCGCCAGCCCAGTGTTTTACCTGCTCCAGGTTGCCATCGCCCCCGAGCCAGAGCTCAAAGTCGGGTCGGCGGCGGTAAAGGCGGGCTACGGCCCGGAGGAGGCCCCGGATGTTTTTCCACTGATCGGCCAGGGAAGAAAGGTGCATAAGCCGCATACGGCCTGCGGGGCGGGCCGTATGCGGCGGCTCAAAAAGCCTGTCATTAACCACATTTCCGATGGTTTTTTGCGGTTTGGAGGCCCCAAATTGCCGGAGGGCTTCGCCCAAATGAGCAGATACCGGGCAGATACAGCCGGCCTTATTGAGAATAACACGCCGCAATAACCGCTCCCAGGGAGGCCATTGTTCCGGTGTATGATAGCCGGAGTGATGCTCGCTTACCACCATAGGAAGCCGCTGCTCCAGGGCCCACAAACCAGCCGGAAAAGCCACGTGCAGATGAAGCAGGTCGGCCTGGAAGCCTTCGCGGCGCAATGCCTGAAGGCCCTGGTAAAGGGCCCGGCGATGACTTATCCAGGGCAGCTTTTTGCGGTAATATACCCGCACTTCGCGCAGCTGGCCGTGCCATTTGAGCTCCATAGAAGCAGCTCCGGCCGGTTCGGCATAAAGTAGCGCACTGGGGCAGCGCCGCGCGATCACCTCGGCATGCCGCTGGATAAAATTCCCCAGGCGTGGATCTTGCCGGCCCGGATACCAGCTGGCCAGGTGCAGTATGTGGGGTTTTGGGGGCACGGAGGCCAAAAGTACTTCATCTGGCGGGAGCCATTCTTCTCCCTAAGGGAATGTATGGGCAAATAAAGAGTAAGCAAAGGGGGGCTCAAAAAGCAAAATCCGCAGACCGGGCGGGCTGCGGATGCTAAAGAAGGGTGGAAGATGGGGTTCGAACCCACGACCTCTGGAACCACAATCCAGCGCTCTAACCAACTGAGCTACAACCACCATTTAAACCGTTTTTCAAACGGGAGCGCAAAGGTAAAGAATATTACCATCGATAAGCCAAGATGGGCCCGCAAAAAGTTACCTCTTACGGCGGAATTTTTCCAGGCGCCGCATGAGATGGAGGTTAAACTCGATCTCGGCCCGGTAATATTGAGCGGCCTTCTGGGTGCCCAGCGCTTCTTCAAAGCGGGAAAAGTAGGTTTTGCGCAGCTGTGCTTGCTTCTCCCGTAAGTTGAGTTCGGCCATTACGCGGGTGCGGATGTGCTCATCACTGGGGCTTTCGTTCTCCGCTTCATCAGGCAGCATGAGCCGGAGCCTTTTCTCGCGGAGCGGCTGTAGCTTTTCTTCCAGCTCGTTGTAAAGAGGCCAGAAGCTTTGCCCTTCCTCGGGACTAAGGTCAAGCTTACGGGTTAAGAAGGCTATTTTGGCCTGTTCTACCTTTTCCCGGCCGGGAAAAGCCCCCTGGGGCTCTTCCGGCTGGCCAGAGAGGAGGGTAAAAAAGAAGGCAAATACAAGGGTGAATGAGGTTTTCATAAGAGGATATTTTCGGGGTTCTGTGCTTTTAAGTAGCGGGTAACGGCCTCTTCGCTGAGTTGCTCCTCAGCTACTGGCCCTGCGCCGGCCTGAAATAGGGCCGTGATCTCCGGCGGTTCTTGAGCTAGATTAGTTTTTTCTGCGCCCATCAATTCCCACTAAATCATGACCCTCAGCGCTACCGAGCTTCCAGATTTCAATCATCTACGCAAGGCGGCCAGGGCTTTTATCCCCCGGGAAGATCTTAAACTGGCGGTCCTCTGTGATTCTGCGCCTCAGTTTTTGGTAGATGCGCTGAAGGGCAGCCTGGCCCTGAACAGCATAAATGCAGCCGTATGGGAAGGGGACATAGGCCAGGTAGACCAACAGATGCAGGCCCCCGGTAGCGATCTCTGGTAGTAGGGGCCACACTATGTGCTCATTTACGAAAATGAAGACCGCTGGCGAGAAAGCTTCTACCAGGAAGGGCAGCCCCAAAAATACGCCGAACAAGCAGTGGAGCGGGTAGCACATTTGGCCGCCAGGCCGGTGGCCAAATGTGATGCGCCCCAATTTGAAAATGGACCCTTAGAAAGTTCTGTTTAGGCCTTACGAGACATCGCTCGGCGGGCTGCCTGGAGGAGGTGATCAGCATCCAGACCGTACTTTTTGAGCAGCTCCAGCGGTTTACCGCTTTCTCCAAAGCTGTCGTTTACGCCCACAAATTCTTGGGGCGTAGGCTGGCGCCGTACCAGCGTAGCGGCCAGGCTTTCGCCCAGCCCTCCGGCTATCTGGTGCTCCTCGGCCGAAACCAGTGCGCCTGTTTTGGATACAGAGCGCAGCAGGGCCTCTTCATCAAGGGGTTTGATGGTGTGAAAATTTAGGACTTCCGCTTCTATGCCTTCCTGAGCGAGGGTTTCGGCCGCTTCTAGGGCGCTCCATACCAAGTGGCCGGTGGCCGCCAGGGTTACATCCTTACCTTCCCGTAAGGTGATGGCTTTGCCTATCTCGAAGGTTTGGTTTTCGGGCATAAAGTTGGCCACTTTAGGGCGGCCAAAGCGCAGGTAAACCGGTCCCTCATGCTCGGCTATGGCCAGGGTAGCGGCTTTGGTTTGGTTGTAATCACAGGGGTTGATCACCGTCATGCCCGGCAGCATTTTCATCAGGCCTATATCTTCCAGAATTTGGTGGGTGGCCCCGTCTTCTCCCAGGGTGAGGCCGGCATGGCTGGCGCAAATTTTAACGTTTTTGCCCGAGTAGGCGATGGACTGCCGGACCTGATCGTATACCCGGCCGGTAGCAAAATTGGCAAAAGTACCGGTGAAGGGGATCTGCCCTCCGATGGTGAGGCCGGCCGCAATGCCCATCATATTGGCCTCCGCTATGCCTACCTGATAAAAGCGATCGGGGTAGGCCTCTTTAAAATCATTCATTTTCAGGGACCCCGTAAGGTCGGCACAAAGGCCTATTACACGCGTATTGGTGCGGCCTAGTTCCAGAAGACCGGCGCCAAAGCCGGAGCGGGTATCCTTATCGCCGGAGTTGGTAAATTGCTTTGCCATGGGATATGCTTATTTCAGGTTGATGGTGGTATTGCTACCGGATTTGATCTCAAATTGACGCACCACACTAAAGCGGCTGCTGCCGGCGGTACGCGGCCGGAATATAACGGTGTACTTACCGGGTTGGAGGGTGATAGACTGCCGGGACTTACGCGTTTCCAGGTCGGTGACCCACTCACTGGGGCCGTTTTGACGCCGTTGCAGAATACTGCCAAAGCCGGGAACGCCACTCACAAAATTAATCGTACCGGGGGGGGGTATGGTTACTTCCGTAGTTTCTCCGGGCCGGATCTCCACCCGGGGAATATGAATGGGGGGGAGGGTAAGTATCTTGAGCTGATACGGGCCGCTGCGGTAGCGCACTTTTTCCTTTGGATCTTGCTGGTTCAGAATAGCCGTCTCATCCGGAGGGTAGATGAGCGCCTTGAGGTCTTGGTACTTACTGAGGCCTGAGCTTTTAAAGCGCAGAAAGCCCCGGGGCAGGTCTACGCCTATGATATTGTGTCTTCCCGGGCTTAGCTTTATATCCTTCCTTTTCTTCTCTGGCTTGCTGTGCACGGTGAGGTTATACCGGATCAGCGGGTCCAGATACAGGGTGTCGGGATTGCCTTTGTGGTTTAGGGTATGAACCATCTGGCGTTCTACCTCGCCGGTGAGGGCATTGTAAAAACTCATGGCCAGGTTGGTTTCCCGGGGAAGTCCCCGTTGATCCAAGAGGTTTATCTGCACGGTAGTAGGGTCTAGAATATGGCGGATCACCACCTGCAGGGTACGGCCAAAATTGCCCGGCTTCTGAATATCGTAGTACTCCCCGATGCAATCCAGGCGGTTGTTTAGCGTATCGGAAACGTTGATCCCCAGGACGAAAGGGCGCAGGGCGATGCCTTCCTTTTGCAAGGCCAGGGCCGCCTCGCAGGGATCCCCTTCACAGGCCTCTATGCCGTCGGTAATCAGTAAGATCACATTGCGGCAATTGTTACAGGGCGGAAAGTCCTGCGCCGCCTCCTTTAGGGAATAGGCCAGGGGAGTGGTGCCTTTGGGCGCCAGGGAATGGATGAAGGACTTTATTTTTACGTAGTTGTTCTTGGAAAAGGGTATTTCCAGCTTACTATCTTCACAATCTTGCGGGGGTACCGGGTTTTGGTGCCCATAGACCCGAAGGGCTAGCTCCAGTTTGGGATTATCCAGGCTTTGGAGGCTATCCAGTAAATTGCGCATGAGGCCCTTGGCCAGTACTATTTTTTGCTGCTTTTCCCAGCGGGCGTACATACTGCGGGAGCCATCAAAGATCACCAGCAGGCGGGTCAACTTCTCCGTGGGGTCTCTTTGGGCAAAACCCGGCCGGGCAGTACCCAGCAGGAGGAAGAGCAGCGTGGCGGCGATCAGCCCTGTAGAAAAACTACTTCGCATCAATAGTCGCCCAGGGTTTCTTCAAGCTGATTAAGCGCTGTTTCCAGTTGTTCGTCGTTGGGCGCTACGCCGTGCCATTTATGAGTGCCCTCCATGAAGTCCACGCCTGCGCCCATTTCCGTACGCATTATCACCATCACCGGTTTGCCTTTTCCGGTGCGCTTTTGCGCGGCCCGTAGGCCTTGCTGTACCGCAGCCAGGTCATTCCCTCTTTCTATAAGGAGGGTGTCCCAGCCAAAGGCAGCAAACTTCTGCTCAATATCCCGCAGCGGCATCACTTCGTCGGTAGGGCCATCTATCTGCTGGCCATTGGCATCTATGGTGGCTATAATGTTATCCACCCCTTTATTGGGGGCAAACATGGCCGCCTCCCACACCTGACCTTCTTGGAGCTCCCCATCACCGTGCAGGGAGTACACCAGGTGCTCATCGCCATTTTGCTTTTTGGCCAGCGCGGCACCTATGGCCACCGAAAGTCCCTGGCCCAGTGAGCCACTGGCTACCCGCACCCCAGGCAATCCCTCGTGGGTGGTGGGGTGTCCCTGCAGGCGGGAGTCTATTTTACGAAAAGTGGGAAGCTCCCGCAGCGGGAAATAGCCCCGCCGCGCCAGGACGCTGTAAAATACCGGGCTGATGTGGCCATTGGAGAGAAAAAAGAGATCCTCTCCCTGGTCTTCTACCGAAAAACGGGTGGGATCTATCCGGAGCAGATCAAAATACAGCGTCACAAAAAACTCGGTACAGCCCAAGCTCCCCCCGGGATGTCCCGAGCTAGCGCCGTGTACCATACGTACTATATCGCGCCTTACCTGGGAGCAAAGACGCTGCAAATGAACCTGATCAGCCATGGAGAAAATTTTTGGCAAAAGTAGCGTTTCTCCTCAGCTTGGGCCGGGCGCCTGTTGATAAGTTTTAATAGTTTGGGCGGCCCTAATGCCGGGCTTGTTTGGGCGGCCTACCGGCCAAATGTGATAGATCTCTTCCGGGCCAGGAAGGGGCCATTGTGCCCTTTTAAGAATGCTATCTTTGCCGGCTATCCAAAAAAATCCAGCTATTCGCCTATGAAATGTGGCATTGTGGGGCTCCCCAACGTGGGCAAATCCACCTTATTTAATTGTTTAAGCAGCGCTAAAGCCCAGTCGGCCAATTTTCCCTTTTGCACCATTGAGCCCAACGTAGGCATGGTTACCGTGCCCGACCCGCGACTCTACAAGTTGGAAGAACTGGTGAAACCGCAGCGGGTGCAGCCGGCCACGGTGGAGATCGTGGACATAGCCGGCCTGGTAAAAGGGGCCAGCCGCGGGGAAGGGCTGGGCAATCAGTTTTTGGCCAATATCCGGGAGTGCAACGCCATAATTCATGTCTTGCGCTGCTTCGAAAATGATAACATCTCCCATGTAGACGGGGCTATAGACCCCCTGCGCGATCGGGAAACCATTGAAACCGAGCTGCAGCTGAAAGACCTCGATACCCTGGAAAAGCGGCTGGACAAGCATCGTAAAGCCGCTAAAAGCAATCAAGCCAGTGAGCTGGAAAGGGTGAAAATCCTGGAAAGCCTTCAGCAGCACCTGGAGCAGGGCAAGAGTGTACGCAGCTTCGAGCGCAGTGAAGAAGGGGCGGCGCTGCTCGACGAAATCCAATTCCTTACCGATAAGCCGGTGCTTTACCTCTGTAACGTGGGGGAGCGCCAGGCGCAAACGGGCAATGCCTGGGTAGACAAGGTGCGGGAAGCCGTAAAAGAAGAAGGCGCCGGGGTGATTTATCTGGCCGCAGCTACCGAGGCCGATATAGCGGAGCTGGAAGATTACGAAGAACGGCAGCTATTCCTGGACGATCTGGGGCTGGAAGAACCAGGCGTAAACCGCGTGATCCGCGCGGCTTACGATCTGCTCAATTTACAGACCTTCTTCACGGCCGGGGAGAAGGAGGTGAAGGCCTGGACCGTTAAAAAAGAAAGCACGGCTCCCCAGGCAGCCGGCGCCATTCACACCGATTTTGAGAAGGGCTTTATCCGGGCGGAGGTGATCCCCTACGAGGTGTATGCCCGGTACGGTTCGGAACCAGCGGTGCGGGAAGCAGGGAAAATGCAGGTGGAAGGCAAGGAGTACATTGTGAAGGACGGAGATGTGATGCACTTCCGGTTTAATGTGTGAGCGCCTGCGGTTTAATACCCGATTTGAATAACTTGTGGAAAAGTGAGGCGGCCCTCCCCGCCCTGGGCGTGGGCTTTTGTGCTAATTTTAGCCTGCTTTGAGCAAAAATGTAGCGCACTAGAATTATGGCTAAGCAAGAGAACAATTACAGTGAAGACAACGTCCGCTCCCTGGACTGGAAAGAGCACATCCGGCTCCGCCCCGGTATGTACATCGGTAAGCTGGGCGATGGTTCCTCCTATGATGACGGGGTATACATTCTCCTCAAAGAGGTGCTGGACAACTCCGTCGACGAGTTTGTCATGGGCGCCGGAAAAACCATTGATATTCAAATAAAAGAGGGCTGGGTCACCGTTCGCGACTACGGCCGCGGCATTCCCCTGGGGAAGGTGATAGATTGTGTAAGCAAGATCAATACTGGCGCCAAATACGACTCTAAGGCTTTTAAAAAGTCCGTGGGCCTTAACGGAGTAGGGACCAAAGCCGTAAACGCCCTCAGCGCGGACTTTACCGTGGAGGCCGTCCGGGATGGTAAAAGCAAAAAGGCCCGCTTTACGCATGGGGAGCTGGTAGAAGATCCGCCCGTAGCCGAAAGTAAACAGCGAAGAGGCACCCGTATTGCTTTTCAGCCAGACCCCGAGGTGTTTAAAAATTACCGCTACGTGCGGGAGTACGTGGAAAAGCTCCTCTGGAACTATGCTTATCTCAATCCCGGGCTCACCCTCAATTTTAACGGGGAAAAGATCTACAGCGAGAACGGCCTAAAGGACCTTCTAAGTGATAATCTGGACGGACCGGTTATGCACGATATTATCCACCTGCGTGGCGATGATATCGAAATAGCCCTTACCCACGCCGAAAAAAGCCAAAGCGACAACTATTTTTCCTTCGTAAACGGCCAGCACACCACGCAGGGCGGAACGCACCAGTCCGCCTTTCGCGAAGCCTTGGTCAAAACCTTCCGGGAGTTCTTTAACAAAAACTTTGACGTGGCCGATATCCGCGAAAGCGTGGTGGGCGCCATAAGCATAAAGGTGATAGAGCCGGTTTTTGAGTCGCAAACGAAAACCAAACTGGGCTCCTCGGAAGTGGGTCCGGAGGGCCCCACCGTGCGCACTTTTGTGGTGGATTTTGTCAAAACCCATCTGGACAATTTCCTCCATCGTAATGAGGAAGTGGCGCAGGTAATCCATAAGAAGATCTTGCGGGCCGAGAAAGAACGCAAAGAGCTGAGCGGCATAAAAAAGCTAGCGCGGGAGAGGGCCAAAAAGGCCAGCCTGCACAACCGGAAATTGCGCGATTGCCGGGTGCACTACAACAATCAGAAGGACGAGCGGCGCCTGGATACCACGCTCTTCATTACCGAGGGCGACTCGGCCAGCGGCAGCATCACCAAATCCCGCAATGCCAACACGCAGGCGGTATTTAGCCTAAAAGGTAAGCCCCTCAATTGCTACGGCCTTACTAAGAAGGTGGTGTACGAGAACGAAGAATTCAACCTTCTGCAGGCAGCCCTCAACATAGAAGACGGCCTGGAAGACCTCCGTTACAACCGGGTGGTGATAGCCACCGATGCGGATGTGGATGGCATGCACATCAGGCTGCTGCTTATCACCTTTTTCTTGCAGTTTTTCCCCGAACTGGTGAGGGAGGGGCATCTCTACATCTTGCAAACGCCCCTGTTTCGCGTGCGCAATAAGAAAGAAACCCATTACTGCTACAGCGATGAAGAAAAGCGGGCAGCGCTTCTTAAACTGGGGGTTAATGCCGAGATTACCCGCTTTAAAGGTCTGGGGGAAATTTCTCCGGAAGAGTTCCAGCACTTTATTGGAGAAGACATAAGGCTAGATCCGGTAATGCTGAATAAGGACTACACAACCGAGCAATTGCTGGCCTTTTACATGGGTAAGAATACCCCTAGTCGTCAGGATTTTATCATCCAAAATTTGCGGATAGAACCCGATGTGGTAGAGGAAGAAGAGATAGAAGAACTAGCGGAAAAGGCTGGAAAGAAGCCCAAAGCAACGGTTTAAACGAAGTACATTTGGCCGCCAGGCCGCCTAATACAAAACCCTAAGAGCGAGCAAAGCCGATGGAGGAAAACCCACACGAAGCTGAAAATGAGCATTTAGAGAATCACCAGGAGGGGAGTATAACCCGGGTGGGCGGAATGTATGAGGAGTACTTCCTAAACTATGCCAGCTACGTGATCCTGGAAAGGGCCGTGCCAGAGATGGGCGATGGCTTGAAGCCGGTGCAGCGCCGTATTCTTCACGCCATGCGGGAGATGGAGGATGGGCGCTTTCATAAAGTGGCCAATATGATAGGCCAAACCATGAAATATCATCCCCACGGGGATGCTTCCATCGGGGACGCCCTGGTGCAGCTGGGGCAAAAAGACTTGCTCATCGAAACGCAGGGCAATTGGGGTAACCTTTTTACCGGCGATAGGGCAGCCGCTCCTCGTTATATCGAGGCGCGACTTTCCAAATTTGCCCTGGAGGTGGCCTTTAACCCCAAAATAACCGAATGGCGGACCAGCTATGATGGGCGGGGCCGGGAACCGGAGCAGCTCCCTATGAAATTTCCCCTCTTGCTGGCGCAGGGGGTAGAAGGCATTGCGGTGGGCTTATCTACCCGCATAATGCCCCATAACTTTAATGAGCTTATAGAGGCTTCTATTAAAGTATTGCGGCATAAGCCCTTCGAATTACTGCCTGATTTTCCTACCGGCGGGATCGTAGATGTGACCAATTACCAAGATGGTAGCCGCGGCAGCCGCATCCGTATCCGGGCCAAAATAAGCGTCCAGGACAAAAAGACCCTCCAGATAGATGATATCCCCTACGGAACTACTACTACCTCGGTGATTGATAGCATTCTTAAAGCCAATGATAAAGGGAAGCTTAAGGTCAAAAAAATAGAGGACAATACCGCGGAAAAAGTGGAGATTGTGGTGCATTTGCCGGCCGGGGTATCGCCCGATAAGACCATCGATGCGCTGTTTGCATTTACAGACTGTGAGGTCTCCATCTCCCCGCTGGCCTGCGTCATAGAAGATGAGAAACCGCATTTTCTCGACGTAAAGGAGATTCTCCGCCGCAATACGCAGCACACCCTGGATATCCTTAAAGCGGAACTGGAATACAAGCTCAATAACCTGCGCGAACAGTGGCACTTCGCCTCCCTGGAGCGTATTTTTATTGAAGAAAAAATTTACCGGGATATAGAAGAGGCGGAAAGCTGGGATGAGGTTCTCAGTTTTATACGCAAAGGGCTGGCGCCTCATCTGGGCAAGTTGCTCCGCGAGGTGAGCGAAGAGGATATCCTACGCCTCACGGAAATCCGCATTAAGCGCATCAGTAAGTTTGATAAAGCCAAAGCCGATGACAACATCCTGCGCCTGGAAGGGGAAATAGAACAGATTAAGCACCACCTGGCCCACTTAGTAGACTACGCGGTGGACTGGTTTAAAAACCTTAAAAAGAAATACGGCAAGGGCCGGGAGCGTAAAACCGAGGTGCGCGTGTTCGAAGACATAGAGGCCAGTAAGGTGGCCCTGGCCAATACTAAGCTGTATGCCAACTATGAGGAGGGTTTTGTGGGTACCAGCCTCAAAAAAGACAGTTTTGTAACGGAATGCTCTGATTTAGCGGACCTGATCGTGTTTTTAGGCAACGGCCAAATGATGGTAACCCGCGTGGGGCCAAAAACCTACGTGGGAAAAGATATTATGTACGTGGCCGTGTGGAAACGGGGCGATAAGCGGACCACCTACAACATGATTTACCGGGACGGCGCCAGTGGAAAATCCCTCGTGAAGCGCTTCCAGGTGCCCAGCATAACCCGGGATAAACTCTACGACCTTACCCTCGGCACGAAGGGTACCAAGGTGCTTCACTTTACCGCCAATCCCAATGGGGAGGCGGAAAAAGTAGTGGTGAGGCTGCGCGCGCTGCAGCGGCTCCGCAAGCTTAAGATGGACCTGGACTTTTCTGAGGTAGGCATCAAGAGCCGCGGGGCGAAAGGTAAGCTGGTAACCAAACATCCCGTTAAAAAAATAGACCTGGCCGAAGAAGGACAAAGCACCCTCGGAGCCCGCAAAATATGGCTGGATGAAACGGTAAATCGCCTCAATGCGGATGGGAGAGGTAGGCTGCTGGGAAGCTTCCGCGGGCAAGACCGTATTCTGGAAATCACGCAAAGCGGCTACTACCGCTTACTCCCCTATGACCTGAGTACCCACTTTGAAGAAGACATGGTGCACGTGCAGAAGTACGACCCACAGCAAACCGTTTCGGTAATCTACTACGATGGAGCGAGGAAAAAGCATTACGTAAAACGCTTTATCCCTGAAACGGAAGGTAAAAAGGAACCCTTCATCAGTGAGCACGCCCAGTCCAAATTGGAGTGGATTAGCACGGCTGACCAGCCCGTGGTGGAGCTCAGCTTCCGCAAGGAAAATGGCAAACAACGCGAAAACGAAACCATCGACATAGCCGATTTCATTGCCGTAAAAGGGGAAAAAGCCCAGGGTAATATGCTGAGCCGGTATCCCGTTAAAAATATTGCTACCTTGGAGCCACTGAATAAGGAACCCGCACAAGCGCCCCCAGACTCTGCCGCAGAAGGGTCTTCTCCCGAAGAGGGTTCCGATCAAATAAGCCTCGAATTTTAATTTTTCCCTCTTAGCATTATGAAGCGTATCTTACTAACCCTCTTTCTTTTAGCGATTATTGCTCCCGGGCTTACCGCGCAAAATATTACCAAACTGGGGCAGCTCAGTTATAACCAAAGATTAAATGACATTTGGGGGTGGGTGGATACAGCCAATAATAAGGAGTACGCCCTGGTAGGCCTACAAAGCCAGGTGTCGGTGGTAGATGTAACCAATCCGGCCAATCCCCAAGAAGTGTTTTCCCGGAGTGGAGCCAGTTCTATTTGGCGTGATTTAAAATCTTACCAGCATTATGCTTACATAGTCCATGATGTTTACAGCGGTACTTCCGATGGTATCATGATCATAGACTTAAGCACCTTGGACAACGCCTTCCCTACCGTTTACAACTTTGAGCCTACTATCAATTATCAAGGGACGCAGGTCAATTTTAAACGGGCTCATAACATCTACATTGACGAGCAAGGTATCCTTTATTGTTTCGGCTCCAATGTGGGCAAGGGCGGGGCCCTGATGTTTGACCTCACCCAAGATCCTACTAATCCGACTTATCTCGGGATAGACGATGCTTATTACTATCACGATGGCGTAGCCCGGGGGGACACCCTCTGGGGAGCGGCTATTAATAAGGGCTTCTTTACCGCGGTAGACATCAGCAACAAAAGCAATCCAACGGTGATGGCTACCCAAAGTACCCCCTTTAATTTTACGCACAACATCTGGTTTAGTGATGACAACCAGCGGGTGTTTACCACCGACGAACGGACCTCTGCTTACATAGCTTCTTACGATGTGAATAACCTGGGCAACATTACCAAGCTTGACCAGATAAGGACTTCCTTTGGCAATAACATCATCCCCCACAATACCCATTTTCTCAACGACTTTCTGGTGACCAGCTACTACACCGCGGGCCTGCAAATAGCAGACGTAAGCAGACCGGGCACCATGGTAGAGGTGGGTACCTACGATACTTCACCGATCGATGGCGATGGCTTTGATGGGGCGTGGGGGGCTTATCCCTTTTTGCCCAGTGGTAATATCCTGGTAAGTGATAGGGGAGAAGGGCTCTTTGTGCTCAGCAGCAGCTACCCGCGCGCCTGCTACCTGGAAGCTACGGTGACCGACTCCATGAGCGGACAGCCCATCCCCAATGCGCAGATAAGCGCTCTTTCTGCCAATGGTATGGCGGGACAAACCAATTTCAACGGGGTGTTCAAAGAAGGGCAACTAGATACCGGCCGTACGCAGGTGGAAATTTCCGCCGCGGGTTACATGACCGATACCATAAGCGTTAACTTTACCCGCGACTCCCTCATTAGCCGGCAAATAGCCCTTATCAATGGCCAGTCTAGCCTGCCGGATGCCAGCGCTTGGGGCCTGCCCTCCCTTTACCCCAATCCCAGCCAGGGCCAGCCCGCTTTCCAAGCCCTCCCGGCCGATTTAGAAACCCTTCGCTACCGACTGCTGGATGTAAGCGGGAAAGTGGTAACCCAGGGACAAAAAGAAGTGCGTCAGCGGCAGATAAGGTTTTCCTGGGATATCCCTGCCGGGGTGTATCAATTAGAGCTAGAGGCAGCCCATCTGCCCACTTGGCGGCAGGAGGTAATCATTCGCTAGGTCCCGATTACGCCAGGTGTATATTACTGGTGGTTTATTTAAGAGACTTGAAAAGACATGGGAAATACCACTTATGACCTTTCTACGCTTGAAGAGCTCGCGGGTGGCGATGAAGATTTTATTAAGGGGATGGTAGATGCTTTTTTAGAACACATCCCCCAGCAGTTTAAAGAGCTTAAACGGGCCAAAGAGGAAGGTAAGCTCCGTGCAATGGGTGAAATTGCTCATAAGATAAAGCCCAATCTTGATTTGTTTGGCCTCCCCCATCTTGGTGATGTCATTAGGGAGGTAGAGCAAATGGGAAAAAACGAAGTTGATGACCCCGCAATAGAGGAGAAAATAACTTTTTTGGATGGGGCACTGAAGGAAACCTTCTTGGAGCTAAAAGCACGTCAAAAGCTCTGAGCAATTGACGTCCGTCTGTCTAACCTTTTCCCGGAGGCTGCCATTGTCACTTATGTTTGTAAGCATGCGGCGTGGTTTCTTTCTGAAGACCTAGGATTTTTGTTTAAAACGGGGGCTTGAGTGCAGGAGCTCTTGAAGCCCGTTGGCTTTGTGATCGGGGATTACTTCGAGGACTTCTTTGAGCCAGCTGTAGGAATATAGTCCGTTTGCTTTGCAACTGGCAAAAAGGTAGTATACCATGGCGGCCCGCTGAGCAGCTTCGTGCGATCCTGAGAATAGGTAGTCCCTGCGCCCCAGGGGCTATACTGGTACAGGTATAAGCTATTTCCGCTATGGGTTGGCCCACGCAGGGTAGTGTACTGGTCCAATAGTTGGTAAGCTGCACAGCATATGGGAGGGGCTTGAATACCGGCTGAAAGCCGGGCACCTCATGCCAAGCCTGGTCGATGAGAGGGCGCTATTTTTTTATCTTTACATGATTTTTAGTTGAACATCAACCCGAAGGTAGTTAAAGTGCCCGAACCTGGGGGTTTTAGCTACCCGTGGGGTTTGGCCCAAGAAGTTGCAATAAATAGATTGATTTTAACCACCATGACTAAAGTACATGGATTTTTTACTTTTCTTGTGTTGGCTTTGCTGAGCGCATGTAGTCCGAAAGTATCTACAAGCATATACAATTCATATCCGATATTAGATTATAAACAGGAAGTTCTCGTTATACCCTTGGACCAATCGGCCCCGGATAAGGCTGAAGTATTAGGGCAAGTAAAAATAAACGGCTCAGGATTTAGTACAAACTGTGGTTACAAATACGTGATTAATAGAGCCAAATTAGAAGCACGAAAAGTAGGAGGAAACACGATAAAGGTAGTGGGGCATAAATTGCCTTCCCCGATGGGCAGTGCATGTCACAGGGTTACTGCTGATATTTTAAAAATTGATGATGATGTCCCTTATCAACAACCAGAAGCGGTTTTTGATTCGGCTATGCGAAGAGCAGGTTATGCCATTTTACATATTTATAGGAATACCAACCTTGGAGTTTTATTAAATTATGATTTGCATTTGGGCGATACAGTCATTTGCAGGGTGAAAAATGGATGGTCTAAGACAATAAGGGTGGAAAAAGATGGGTATAATAAATTATGGGCCAGAACCGTGAGCAAAAGCGAAATTCCTATTAAGATTGAATATGGAAGGGAGTATTATGTGCGTTGTGGCGTAACTTGGGGCGTTTTTGTGGGCAACCCAAGTTTGGAACTTGTGGACCATAAGACGGGCAAGGCAGAATATAACGAACTTAATCCAAGATCGTCAAATAATAAAGATTTTTTATTCTTAAAAGACGGTCGTAAGATTGAGTGCGTAATCCTAAAAGAAAATGACCAGTATGTATATTTTGTTATAAACGATCATGGAAAGAGAATTCATGCCCAAGTAAATACGGATGAAGTGAGATCAATAAAAAAAGCTGAATGATGATGGTTAAATTGTTTTCTACATTTATCGTAGTTTTGGTTTTTTCGACAGGCTCTCTCATTGCGCAGGATTTAATTGTAACTAACGAGGGAGATACCATTAACGCCAAAATAACCGAGGTAAGTTCAGGCAGTATCTATTTTAGGTTTAAACACAAAGAGGACATAAGAAACACCTTAATTCCACTGAGAAGAATTAAGAGATACCAATTTGGTTATTTTAAGAATAATGAGGTGCCGTTAGGTGAGGTTAAGAAAAAAAATGGTTATAGCGATTTTAGAATAGCGATTAGTGGTGGCTATAGTTATCGAACTGCAAAAGTTTCACCAATAGTGCCAATTGTGTTTGAGGACTATGTCCGGGGATTAAAGTCGGGTTATCATATTGGAGCAGATTTTACTTATTATTCTACCGAACCGTTAGGCTTTGGATTAAAGTGCTATCTTTTTAATGCGTCAAATTATAAAGCCAATGTTTCTTTTGAAGATGAGTATGGAAATCAGATGCGTGGAGATATGAGTGATGATTTGACCATCACCTTCATAGGACCGACATTGTCAACCAGGCTTTTAAGCCACGATAAGAGCGGTGCATTTCTTATGAACTTGTCAGTAGGTTATATGGGCTATACCAACGATGCATTTTTGATATACCCCATGGAAATAACCGGGAACACACTAGGCTTATCCTTTGACCTTGGATACGATTTCGAATTGGTCGATAATTTAACATTGGGATTCCAACTTTCGTATTTGACGGGAACTTTAACGGATTACAGATTGAAGTATGGTTCAACAATAGAATACATAAAATTGAATAAAGATGAGTATGAAAGTCTTAACCGAATTGATTTATCCTTTGGATTAAGATTTGGTATTTAAGAATGGTAGCAAATTAATACGCTATCAATCGGCCCTTAAGAGCAAGTTTTAAGACTAACTTAGGCTTGTTTTTGGGGTTCATCAGCGTACCATTTCATCGGTGAGCAAATCCCTTGCTGTGATTTTTCTCTTAGGAAAACGAATGCGAATCCTTAAACTTAGCTGGAAGGGACCTTGAGGTGGTAGAGCGGATTTTGTTTCCGATTTCTTTTTTTGATTGTATAGCAAGGGATGGGCGAGGCAATTCGCTGGATTGAATGAATATTTTTCCTTGTTCTCCTAAAGTGGCCCTTTTTGAACCGAAATGGGGGTACTCTTGGAACCGGATTATCTACCAAAAAAAACGGAGCGCTCCCGTATGAACGCTCCGTTTTTAAATTTTCAAACAGGAGGTCTTTTTAGAACCCATTAAAGCTTAAAGGCACGGTTATTTCGTTGCCGCCGCCATCGCTAAGGGTGAGTTCTACTATGTTGTTGCAGCCATCATTGGCCAAAAAGTCCATAGTGCCCTGGTTATAGTCCAGGCTATCGCCGGTAAAGGTGAGGTCCAGCACCCCTTGGGTTACGCCAAAGGCGCAGCTCTGCTTGAGCTTCACCGGAGCGGTAAAATTGGCCGCTATGCTCTGGCTGGTAGCGCTATCGGTAAGATCGGCCGTGCCGGATACGCTGTAGATGTCATCACTTACGTCGTTATTGGTGGCAAAACCGCTGTCCCATTGCACTTCTTGGTTGGCATTAAAGGCGGTCTGCTCAATCACGGAAAAATTGGCCAGATTCAAGCCGATCTTATTATTGCCTTTGTTTTCCATGGACATACTTCCGGTTACCGGGTCATTCTCTACCGTGTAGTTGTTAAAACTCAGGTCGTATTTGGCCCCGGGGCTGGTGTAGGGCACGCCACCTACGTCGGTGTAGCGCACCTGTCCGGCGCGGGTCCGGCCATCGGAACCGACGGCCCCGTTGCCAAAGTCTACGAGGATGTCACCGTTGTTGGCCCGTTGAGCCGTAGCGCCTTCCACCGTGGTGCTGTCGGTAGCTTGGAAAGACGAGTCGCGCATGGTTTGGTCAAAGACCTTGTAAAGGAAATTGGCGCGGACCTGTGCCTTCAAGAAGGTTTCGCTCAAGGAGGCCTGGTCTTCCCCTTGTTCACCGCCAAAGAGGATGTCCTCTTCACAGGCGGTAAGCCCCAGGGCAACCAGGGCAATAAGCATAAAGGATCGTTTCATAACTGTTGGTTTTTAATTTGGGGGTTTAGTGTTTAGTTTAAAAGTTTTTAAAGGGCGCTCAGCTGTCCCGCCTGGTCGTCTTCATCTTCTTCATCGGAAGGGGCTTCAGGCGGCACTGGTTTGGGGGTTTTTACTTTTTCTTCGGGGGAAACCTCTTCTTCGTCTTCCTGGTCTTTTTTGCCGTAGAAGGCCAGGTTCAGGCCTACGTTTACGCTGGTGGTATAAGCTTCCTGGTACTGCAGGGCTCCCAGGAGGTTGTCCGTCAATACGTAGAGCTGTAGGGGGCCTAATCTAAGGTCGAAGCCCAGGCCCACGTTGTTGTAGGTGCCATTGATAATGGAATAGCCCGCGGTAAGCTGAAACCAGCGGGCCAGTTTGGCCCGGTACATAAGCCCCAGGTCATGGTAGGTTTGGCCTTCCCAGAGGCGGGCGTGATAAAGGGCCCCCAGACTATGCTTTTTATTGATGTTCCAGTTGACCCCGGCGTGGATTTGACGGGCCAGCTGGCGGTCGTAGGCCACCCCGGCCGTATCGTTTATGTTGAGCTCCTGCTCCAGGCTGTCCAGCGCCGCCTCGTAATTGTCTTGGAAATCGTCCTCGCTGAAGTCAATATCCACCCCGTTGAATTCATACTGGCCCTTGCTTTCATACTGCCGGTTGTTTTGGGTCCACTCCACGCTGCCCCAGTCCAAAAAGCTAGCGGAGACTTGCCAGTCATCGTTGAGCTCATAGTTAAAGCCCAGATCTACCGCCAGGCCATTATTTTCCGTAAGTAGCTCTTCCG
Source organism: Schleiferiaceae bacterium (assembly GCA_031581125.1). Taxonomy (GTDB): domain Bacteria; phylum Bacteroidota; class Bacteroidia; order Flavobacteriales; family Schleiferiaceae; genus CAJXMS01. Next base: position 20,442 of record JAVLBR010000011.1, read on the forward strand.
TGATATTGTCCAGATTGGGATCGGTATTGCCGCTGGTTTTTACCAGGATATCGGTTTCGATAATGGCGGGCTGAAAGGGGCTTTCCTGGCGCACCGATAGTTTGGAGCGCTCCACGTAGCTGTGCCCCACCCCAAAGATGTACTTGGCCCGGGCGCCGATGGTGAGTTTTGGGCTTAGCTTGTACTGGTAGCCCAGGTAGGCTTGGTGGCGGATCATCGTTTCCTGGGAGAAGCCGGCCATGTTAAAATTGGTGAGGTTGCCTTCTGGTCCGAAGAGGAGGTTAAAAAAGGGTTTGTGCAGATCCATCCGGAAGTCAAACACCTGGCGGGCGCCGAAGCTCACGTAGCCCTTACCGGCTTTGAAGCCTACGCCCAGCAGGTCGGCGGATTGCCGGAGGGCCAGGTGATCATTATCGCCCAGCTGGGAAGTCACTTCGGCCAAATTGGCGTTTATATCCGTGCCTTCGGCAAAAATATCGGCGGCCGAAAAACCACTATTGTGGTAGAAGAGCGAAACCCCGGAAACCACCGGAAGCCCCACCCACACCTTGGTTTGCTGCGGCATAGCGGGATTGGTATGCAAGCTTTGGGGTACGGCGTCAAAGTTGTAAAGCATCATATTGCTTTGGCCGGTAAGCCCCAAGCTTAAGAAGAGCAGCCCACTTAGGGCCATGGCCTTAAAACTACTCATAGGTCCGTGGGATTTACATTAACTTCCGTCGAAGCAGCGATGCGCATTTCCAGGAAATTTTCGGCATAGAGTTTCACTTCCTGCGCGCCGGCATTGGCCGTATTGACCACTGCTTTTATGTCTATTTGGTTGCTTTGGTTGAGGGCCTCCAGCTCTGCGCCGGTAAAGGCGTACGAAGCATCGGTAGTGCGGGTATTGGTAGCGCGGCCGTTGGCATCCACGTCCGCGGGGCGCATGACGTCCATTTGAAAACCGGTCAGGCTATCCCCACTCACGGAATCGCGAAAGGTGATGGCTACGTTCAAATCCAGGGGGATGGAATTGGTGGTGCGAAAAAACAGCTCGGCCGATTTGAGGAACTCGGGATTATCGGCATCCAGTGAGAAGTCGCTAATGGTTTGCTCCAGGGTCATATTCTCGGCGCGCAGTTCCAGGGGAAGGTCTATCTCCAGGTCCAGCCACAGTTTGCTCCCTTTGCTGATGAAGTTGGCGGGGCCCGTATTGCCGGCTGGATTTATTTCCCCGTACCCCGAGTAAAGGATACGCTGCGGGATATTGGCCAGGAAGTCCACGATGTTGGAGTTATTGGATTGAAGAGAGAAGTTGCTTACCACCACGCTGCCGGCGCTGGATGGGGCACTGATGGAAAAGGTGGGGGCTCCTAGCTTTACTTTATCATTTTCCCGGTTGATTCCGGTAAAAAAGGTGCTTAGATCAAAGGGCAAGCCCAATCCATTATGGGCGGTGAGGGTAAAATTGGGTTCGGTAAGAAAGAGGCCATCGGCAAATTGATCAATACCATTGAACCCCAGGTCAAAACTTCCATTGGGGGCATTGACCGTCCGGTTGCCAAAGTAGCCGTTTACATTCTGGATGGCCACATTCTCAAAGTTGAGCTGCAGGTTGAGGCTGTCAGCGGGTGTTAAATTGCCCGCATTGGGATAGGACACTTCCAGGTCTATCTTGTTATTGCTGGTGCCTCCATCGCTCAAGTCTATATTCAGGCCGCTTAGGCTGGCGGTATCGACGTCATTCGTTTGGCCGCCGGCCAAACTAAAAGTGGTGCTAAACACGCTGCCGTTTTGGGTGCCATTGTGCAGGGTGAGTTGTATGTCAATATCCTGCGTCGCTGGGGTGCTCCGGCTCAGGCTGACGATAATTTTGCCGCTTTCGAAAAGGATGCCTTCCAGCTCGGCATTAGAGGTGGTTTGCAGCTGCTGGGAGAGCCGTATAGAAGGAACCACCGGGCTCATTTGGAGGGCGGCTATTTCTTGATCCGGTACTTCGAGTAAGCTTTCCAGGGCAAAGCTAAAGATGGAATCCTGCCGGTAGTAGATACGCAGGGCATTGCTGGTGTCCACACTCAGCAGAGAGTCATCGGGTTGGACCAAGTCGCCCAGGGTCAGCCGTGCGTTCACCAGGGGGAGGGTGGCCCCGGGGCTCAGCCGGATATCATTGGCCATATCAAAGTCGAGCTTCTCTTTGCTGCAACTGGCCAGCCCTAAGCTTACCAGCGCCAAGAGCCACATAAATTGACGCATGAGGAGAGGTTTTAAAATGAAGCTTTCTCAATATTTGAGAATTTGTTAGTCAATTGATTGCGCTTATAAAAGTATAAAATATTTTAGTTACCAAGGCTAAATTTGGCACGAATGACTCATTTGTAGGCTTCAATGCGTAGTTCGGTCCGCCTATTGAGTGCTCGACCTTCCTCGGTATCATTACTCGCTACCGGCTGGGAGGCGCCGTAGCCTTCGTATTTAAGTCGCTCTGGGTTCACGCCCTGGGCTATGAGGTACTCGTAAACGGCTTTGGCGCGCTGCTGGCTGAGCTCCTTGTTGTAAGCGGCCGATCCTTCACTATCGGTATGCCCTTCCAGCACGGCAAAAACGGCTTTGTTTTGCTTGAGAAACTGCGCCACCTTGTTGAGTTCAGCATAGGAACGGCTTTCCAGTTCATAAGAGTCAAAGGCAAAAAACACATTCTCCAGCTTTACTTTCTGGCCTGCTTCGATGGGTACCAGCTCTACTTTTAAGCGGCGCGCCTGGCGGCGGTTCGAATCGCTGAGCGTAAAATACCGGGAATAAAATAGATAACCTTCCTTGGCAATGCTCAGCGCATAGACTTCCTCCACAGGCAGTACCGCGTAGAATTGTCCCTGGCGCGTGCTGGTGCGGGAAAATTGATGGGTGCTATCACGCAAGTTCACAAAGGAAATCCTTGCCTGGAGCGGGGCCTGGGTCTTTTGGTTTACCACCTGGCCCTGCAGGTAAGCCACCGGCTTGGCGCGTCTTTCGGCGGGCAGTTGGAAGCTGTAGAGGTCCAGCATACCCTGGGTGCTTTCCAGGGCATCACTGCTAAAGTAGCCCGTGGTGCCGTTGGGAGCCACCACCAGGCTAAACTCTTCCGCGGCGGTATTGATGGGGTAGCCCAGGTTCTTGGGTTCGCCCCAGGAACCGTCTGCCTGCCGGGTGCTCACAAAAAAGTCCAGGTCGCCCATCCCGGGGTGGGTATTGGAAGAAAAATAGAGATGCTGATCATCAAAATGGATAAAAGGCGAGGTCTCCTGTCCGGGCGTATTCACGGCGCCGGGAAGCTTGGCAGCCGGGGTCCAGCGGCCCTCTTTTAGGCGGCTGTAATAGATGTCCATAGCCTTGTCCCGGCTGGTCTTCCCGCGCACAAAGTAGAGCGTTTTCCCATCGGCCGATATGGAGGGTTGGCTCTCCCACAGGCCAGAGTTGATGCGTTTGCCCAGGTTGTGCGGCCGCCCCCAGTCCCCGTTTTCCTGGCGGATACTTACGTATATATCACAGGAGCCCAGGCCATCCGGCCGGTTGCACCCCGCAAAGAAGATCACCTGCCCATCGGCCGTAATGGTTTGGGCGCCCTCATTGCCAGCGGAGTTCAGGTAGCCCTGCATTCGGTGGCCTTTCCGCCAGGGGGCCCCGGCACTGTCCCGTTGGGTTATCCAGAAATCCTCATCGCGTTTATCCCGGGGGCCTTCCATTTGCCGGTGCGTGTATACCAGGGTATTGCCATCGCCCACCACACTGGGGAAGTATTCCATGTGGGGCGTGTTTACCTCCGGCCCCAGGTTTTGGGGTTCGTAGGGCACCGGGTTTTTCACCGCCTCCCGCGCAAAGCCGACCTTCTCCAGCATTCGTTGCGCTTCTTCCCGGTAGCGCTGCGAAGATTGGGGGTGCTCCCGGTATTGTTGCAGCACCTCCTCCGCTTCCCCATATTCGCCGGTGCCTATGAGCAGCTTGCCCAGCGTAAAAAGCGCATAGTAGGGCAGTCCGTGCGGCCGGGCCCGCTTCAGTACGGCAGCGGCACTATCTCTTTGCCGGCGCTCTCCGTAGATGCGGGCCATAAGCAGGTAAGGCGCCACGTATTCCGGGCTGTGCTCTATAGATTCATAGAGATGGCCCAGGGCATCAGTGTAGTTTTTGGCGCGCATGTCTTTCTGCGCCTTTTCGTAGTTGCGCTTCGCGCGGCGGTTTTGGGCTTCGGCCTGCCGGCCAAATGTGACCAGCACCGCGAGCAAGAGGATCATTCTTATCATCATAGAGGGTAAAGGTAGGACCTTACCAGCAAAACGCATTCCCCTCCTCGACCTCCATTCCTGTGAAAAGGAACCGCCCGGGCTTTTCTTCCTCCTGATTCCCTTTATGGGGGGAAGGCAGCACACTTTGACAAAGACGAGAGAAGCACCGCGTACCTTCGCGTTCGCCGGGTTAGGAAGGAACGGCCATCTTAAAGGCGGCACCGCTTTGCCCGATGTGATACTTTAATAAGGACCTTCTCCCGGCTCAGGCTTGCCCAGGGTGGCCATTTTACCCTGCAGGGCGCTCCAGGCCAGCATGCTTCCCTCGCCCGCCGCATATTCTGCGGCACCGGGATGGAGGCAGGGCGGTGCTCCCAGTTCTTCGTACAGCGCCCGGTGCGCTCCCTGCCAGGGGGTGTGCGCCCATAGGGCATAGGCTACTACTTCGGGCTGCCAAGCCCGGGCCAGGAGCAGGGCCACTGCCGCCGCGTAGCCATCGATGAGCAGCGTCATCCGCCGGCTGGCCCCTTCCAGCAGGGCCCCCACCAGGGCGGCCATTTCGTAACTTCCGTATAAACTGAGCAGGGTGAGGCCGTCCGTCGTTTTGGGATGGCTGCGCAGCACCCGCCGGGTCAGCGCGGCCCCTTCTTCTTCGGGCAGGCCCAGTAAGGTTCTGGTCCCCCGGGCCAGGGCCTCGGGGCGGGCGTCGGTCGCGGCGCAGTGCAGTACAAAGGCCACCAGGGGAGCGCCCCAGGCGAGGCTGCTTAGGGCCAGTAGATTATGGCCATGATGGTGCTCGCGCTGGGCCATCTTGCTTCCCAGGTCTACGGCGGCCTGGCTGTGCGCAGTAGGCATCGCGGGGTACTGCAGGGGATGCGCCACCCCGTTGGCCAGGCGGGCGTTGATAAACCGATTGCCGTGGTGGAGCCAGTAACTCAGGTTGCTTTCAAAGGAAAAATCCACCCCCACGTCTACCAATCGGTAGGGAAGCGCATTTTCGGCCGGGTACTGCTGAAAGGCGGCTTGTCCGTGTAGGATGTCCATGATCTGGGCCGGGGTACTCAGGCCGGAGGGCGGGGGCGCCTGCTCGGTGGCCAGGGCATTATCACCGGCAAAGAGGAGGAGGCTGCCCCGGGGCATGGCGGGTACGGCGCGCTGCTGTTGCAGCCCCAGGCGTATCCAGATGTCCGCAAAAAAGCCCAACGTGGTGTTGGGCTTTTGTAGGCGTTCCAGGTTGACGGTAAGTTCCTTTTCCAGGGCGGGGTTCACCGGCGCTGGAATGGGAAATCTATCGGGGGGGAATGACAAGGTCGCGGGGTTTGATGCCTAATATCACACTTTGTTCGAGCTGGCCTATGGCGCTGTAAAAATTCAGATTGCCCGGCTTTTTATCCTCTTGCCGGGGCTGGGTAAGGGACAGTATTTGTTCGGTGGCCTCGTCATAGTAGATTCGGTTAAAGCGGCCGTTCACCAGCGGTGTTTCGTTCAGGAAAGGATCGTAGGTGGGTTGGTTGTAAATGGCACCGGGCTGATTGCCGAGGAAATAGAGAAACTGGCCCTGACCACCCAGGGTGAGATTGTTGGGACGAATTTGGTTGTCCGAAAAGTACAGCACGGTATCCGCTGTGATCACTTCATTGCTGTCCAGCTGCCGCTGGATACTGTCCAGGTGATAGCGGTGCAGGGAGCCTACTCCGCTTTGGACGGGATTTTGGCTGTTAAAATCACCGGAGCAGAGTACGTACAGGAAGTCATTTTCGTCCACCACCATACTGTTAGGCGCTATATTGGTGAGGATTTCGCCCATGATGGTATCCATCCGGGCGTCCAGAATAGTCACGGTGCTATCGTCTTTGGCGGCATTGCCGGAGTTGGTGATGAAGACCATATCCCGGGTCTTGAGCATGGCGGTGGGGTTTACCCCCGTGGGGATTTCTTCCCGCACCTGCCAGTTCCGGCTGATCACGTAGATGCCGTCAACCTTTTCGCTGCTTATGTAAAGGGAGTTTTGATCGGCCCGGAGCATATCGTTGCCGCGCTGAATATCCAGCATCGTCTTCTTGAGCTCCAGGGTAGCGGCGTCCATCACGCGAAGGAATTCATTCTGGGGCAGCAGGGCCAGGATGGATTGGGTTTCCGCATCAAAATACAGATCACTGAGCTGGCTCCCCAGTTCTACCAAATTGCGCTTGCGGTAAATACTCCGCTCCAGTTCCCCCGTTGTAAAGTTGTACTGGTGGAGCTCCGAGATACCTGTCGGGCTTACCCCTTCGGTGGCCAGGTACATGAGGCGATCTTTGGGTTTGGTGTCGGGTTCTTCCGGGGTTCCCGTTTCGGGGTCGGGCTCACAAGCCATAAGTAGGGGAAGCAGCAGGAGTAGATACCAAATGGGTTTGTTCATAACAGAGACCTTTCTTAGGAGGGTCTAAAGTACGCAAAAGCCAATAAATCGGCCCCCCGATTTAGCCGAGGTCCTTTCCGGCGGGGCAAAAAGCCCTTTTGGGAAGCGGAGCTCCCCGCGGCGATGAACCTCCTTTGGCCGGCAGGCCTACCCACAGCTTACTTAGTGGAAGAGGTGAGGCTTTCCAGCTGCTCCTCTTGCTGGGCCATAAGGTCGCGCAAGCGGGCCGCCTCGATAAAGTCCAGGGCTTTGGCCGCATTCTCCATTTTCTTGCGGGTGGCTTGAATGGCCTTTTTGAGTTCAGCGGCACTCTGGTAGGCCACCTGTTCTTCGGCCGCCACCGCATCCGGTGCCTCGGGTTGGGGCGTGTGGGGCGACCTGGCCGCGCTACTGCCGGCCAGAATGCTTTCGCGCGATTTTTTCAGGGCTTGTGGCTTGAGCCCGTGGGCCTCATTATAGGCCTTTTGCTTGGCGCGGCGGCGGTTGGTCTCGTCGATGGTCTTGCGCATGCTTTCGGTCACGCGGTCGGCGTACATGATGGCCAGGCCTTCCAGGTGGCGGGCGGCGCGGCCTACGGTCTGTACCAGGGAGCGCTCGGCCCGCAGGAAGCCTTCCTTATCGGCATCGAGAATGGCCACCAGGGATACCTCGGGGAGGTCCAGGCCTTCCCGCAGCAAGTTGACCCCCACCAGGACATCAAAAAGCCCCAGCCGCAGATCGCGCATGATCTCCACCCGTTCCAGGGTGTCCACATCGGAGTGAATGTAGCGGCAGCGAATTTGATGGCGGGTGAAATACTTGGTCAGTTCCTCGGCCATGCGCTTGGTAAGGGTGGTCACCAGCACGCGCTCGTCTTTTTCCTGGCGGAGGCGGATCTCCTCCATGAGGTCATCTACTTGGTTTTGGACGGGGCGTACTTCGATGGCCGGGTCCAGGAGGCCGGTGGGGCGGATAAGCTGTTCTACCACCACGCCTTCGCTCTTTTCCATCTCGTAGTCGCCGGGCGTGGCACTTACATAGACCACCTGGTTCTGGAGGGTTTCAAATTCATCAAAGGTCAGCGGCCGGTTGTCCAGCGCCGCGGGCAGGCGGAAGCCGTATTCTACCAGGTTTTCTTTGCGAGAGCGGTCGCCGCCGTACATGGCGCGCACCTGGGGTACGGTTACGTGGCTCTCGTCGATCACCATCAGGTAATCGTCCGGGAAATAGTCCAGCAGGCAGAAAGGGCGCGTACCGGGGGCGCGGCCGTCCAGGTAGCGGGAGTAATTTTCGATGCCTGAGCAGTAGCCCAGCTCGCGGATCATTTCCAGGTCAAATTCCGTTCGCTCCTGCAGGCGTTTGGCTTCCAGGGGTTTTTGCTGGTTGCTAAAAGCCTGCACCTGATCGGTCAGGTCATCCTGAATGGAGTGGATGGCGGATTGCAAGCGGCCCTTACTGGTCACAAATAGATTGGCCGGAAAAATGCGGATCTGGTCAAACCGCTCGATGATGCTGTTGTCACTGGGATCAAACCGCTCGATCTCCTCGATCTCATCGCCAAAGAAGTGCAGGCGAAAGGCGGTGTCCGCATAAGCGGGAAATACGTCCACCGTATCGCCCTTTACACGGAAATTGCCCCGCCCAAATTCCGCCGCTGTGCGGGCGTAAAGCGCGTTGACTAAGTGATGCAGGAGCTTATTGCGAGCGATGACCTGGCCCACGGCGAGTTCTATCACCTGGTTATTGAATTCCTCCGGATTGCCTATGCCGTAAAGGCAGCTCACCGAGGCCACCACCAGCACATCGCGCCGCCCGGAAAGCAGGGCGGAGGTGGTACTTAGGCGCAGTTTTTCGATTTCCTCGTTGATGCTGAGGTCCTTTTCGATGTAGGTACCACTGCTGGGAATGTAGGCCTCCGGCTGGTAGTAGTCGTAATAAGAGACGAAGTACTCTACCGCGTTATGGGGAAAATACTGCTTAAACTCTCCGTACAGCTGGGCAGCCAGCGTCTTGTTATGGCTCAGCACCAGGGTAGGGCGCTGAACCTCCGTCACCACGTTGGCCGCGGTAAAGGTCTTCCCGGAGCCGGTCACGCCCAGTAAGGTTTGGTAACGGTCGCCGCGCTCTACGCCCTCGCGAAGTTGCCGGATGGCCTCGGGCTGATCGCCCGTGGGCTTGTATTCACTCTCAATGCTAAAATCCTGCGCCATAAGGGGCAAAAATACGAAGGGGCCCGGGATGAAGCGCGACCGACGGGGCAAAATAAAACCCCCTGCCTGCCCGATGACAAACAGGGGGGGACTACTTAGTGTCTGTCTATAAAGTCGGTCAGCTTCGTTACGCTTGCTCTAAAAATGCTCATCTCGCCATTGGCGAGACTATGCTTTTTAGAGCTGCGCAAGCCTCGCTGACCAACTTTCTAGCTCAGACACGCAACTGTATAGATGGACACTACTTAGTGTCTGTCCATTCTGCCCGGTGTCTCGTCTAGAAAGCCCACAGAAAAGCCCGCCCGAACCATTTCGGGGCCTGTCCCTATTTTTTCTGGGCCTGTCCCGAGTTATTCGGGGAGGCGCGAGAGGACGATAAAACCGCAGTCTCGCTAGAAGCGAGAAGGA
>JAVLBR010000186.1:0-3950 GCA_031581125.1 Schleiferiaceae bacterium
TGCATTCTAAGCAATTATCAACCGTCCGCTTAACCTATCTTCCGGAGTTAAGCACAGCTATGGTTAGCAGCTATCAAATTGACTACTCGATACTTAAGATTCGGGGGAGGGGGGAAGCCTCACCGTATAAGCAGTAAACTTCCATGGCGTTCTTCTTCCACGAAGGTATCTCTGCCCTGGCCCCGGAATATCAGTCGGTACAGGTAGATGCTTTTTCAGGCGCAGCCACTTGAAGATTTCTTTTAGGGGCCAGGCAAGTCCTTGATTTAATCTACTTCTTGGGCTTCTCCAGGTTTGGCAAGCCGCAAAATTGAGCTTTGACCGCAACTAATCGGCTCCGGCAGGGTTTCTTTTATCACAATGTGCACCGGTAATTTTTAAAGAAATGCTTCTTTCCCGCCTGTCCCACATTTGGCCGCCAGGCCCAAGCCGGCGCGCCGCTAAGCCTTAAAACAAGATGTACCAATTCCGTTCCTCCCAATACCTCCCCTTGCCGCCCGAAGCGGTGTGGGCGTTTTTTGCTGATCCGGCCAATCTGCCCCGGCTTACCCCTCCCCACATGAAACCGCGCCTGCGGGAGGCCCCGCCCCCAAAAATGGAAGCCGGTATGGTGGTGCGCCTGCAAGTGCGTCCGCTGCTGGGCATCCCGCTGCCTTTCACCTCCGAAATTACGGTGGTGGAGCCCCCCACTCGTTTTGTAGATGAGCTCCGCCAGGGGCCCTTTGCCGCCTGGCAGCACGAGCACCATTTTGCGCCGGAAGGGGCGGGCACCCGCCTTACCGATACGGTGCACTATGCGCTACCGCTGGGCTTTGTGGGTAAACTATTTCACCCCTGGCTTGTAAAAGGAGAGATCGAAAAGCTCTTTGCCTATCGCCACCAGGCTACGGAGCAGCTTTTAAACCCCCCAAACCCTCAATAGAAGCCGCGCGGTATGAGTACCTATTTTGGCATAGACTACGGCAGCAAACTCACCGGCAACACGGTGATTGCCATTCTGGAAGACATGCACATCCACTTCATGCAGGTGGAGAAAAAAGTGGATGCCGACCAGTTTATCCGCAATGCCGTTCAGCACTTCCAGCCCCGCTGGGTGTTTCTGGATGCACCCTTGTCTCTGCCGGGGGTGTACTGCGGCATTCCGGGCTGCCAGGATTACCACTTTAGGCAGGCCGATAAGGAATGCCGCGCCATGTCGCCCATGTTTCTCGGCGGCCTGGCCGCCCGGGCCATAGAGCTTAAAAATCAATTGCAAGCGGAAGGCATCCGCGTCATGGAGACCTACCCCAAGATCCGCGCCGGGCAGCTGGGCCTGCCCAAGATGGGGTATAAGCAGTCTAAGCATGCCCTGGCCCCCTGTGCGCGCCAGGTAGCCAGCGTTTTTCGGGCAGGCGTGAAGCTACAGCCCCAGCACATTACCACCTGGCACCATCTGGATGCCCTCCTGGCCCTGATGAGCGCCATGGCTTACGAGTGCGGCGAGTGCGAGACCTACGGGCACCCCCAGGAAGGACAGATCTACGTATAATGGCGCCGCTGCACCTGGTATGGATCAAGCGCGACCTGCGCCTCCAGGATCACGAAGCCCTGCGCCGGGCCAGCGAGCAGGGCCAGCCCGTGGCGGCCTTCTGGCTTATGGAGCCGTCCCTGGAAGCCCACCCCGCCATGGCGCCCCGCCACTGGCAGTGGCAGTACCACAGCGCCCGTGCCCTCCAGGCGGCCCTCCGGCCCTACGGCATCCCCCTCTATTTGCTCTACGCCGAGGCGGTGGAAGCCCTGCGCTCCCTCACCGGGCACCTGCGCGTAGCCGCCCTCTACAGCTACCGGGAAACGGGATTGCAAGTCACCTACCAACGCGACCAAGCGGTAAGCCAATGGCTCCGCCAGGCGGGCATTCCCTGGCAGGAATTCGACCGCAACGGGGTGCAGCGCGGCCGCCGCGATCGCCAGGGCTGGGACGCGGCCTGGCGGCATTACATGCAGGCGCCCCAGGCCTCCCGGCCAAATGTGGTACCGGCCGCCGGCATGCCTTTCGATCAACTTAATGCCTGGGCCCGGCGATACGCATTGCCCCCGGAAAAGCGGCAGGCCCTCCAAAAATGGCCCGATGCCTTCCAAAAACCGGGCGAGGCGGCCGGGCAGGAGCGCTTGCACACTTACCTGGACCGGGGCCTCTACTATGCCTACAACAAGCATATCTCCCGCCCCCTGGAAAGCCGGGAAAGCTGCAGTCGCCTCGGTACTTACCTGGCCTGGGGCAATGTGAGCCTGCGCCAGGTGTACCAGGCGGCCCGCGCCCGCTACGCCACCGGCGATCACCGGGGCGCCCTCCGGGCTTTTATCTCGCGCCTGCACTGGCATTCCCACTTTATTCAAAAATTTGAAATGGAATGCCGCATGGAATGGGAAAACGTAAACCGCGGTTTTGACGCCCTGGATCGCCGGGAAGATCCGGCGCTCCTGGCGGCCTGGAAAAAAGGGGAGACCGGTTTCCCGCTGGTAGATGCTTGCATGCGGGCCCTGCAGGAAACTGGTTACGTAAATTTTCGCATGCGGGCTATGCTGGTGAGCTTTCTTACCCACCACCTCTGGCAGCCCTGGCGCAGTGGGGTAGAGCACCTCGCCCAGCTTTTCCTGGATTTTCACCCCGGCATCCATTACCCGCAGATGCAGATGCAAAGCGCCGTGACCGGCATTAATTCGGTGCGCACCTACAATCCCGTAAAGCAGTCCCAAGACCACGATGAAGCGGGGCGTTTTATCAGCTACTGGCTGCCCGCCCTGCAGGAACTGCCCAATGAACTCATCCACCAGCCCTGGCTGCTCACTTCCTGGGAGCAGCAGTGGTATCACCTTCAGCTGGGCCAGGATTACCCCTGGCCAGTGATAGACCACCAGGAAGCGGCCCGCGCCGCCAAAAAGAAATTATTTCCCGCCAAAAATTGGCCCCAGGTAAAGGCGGAAAGCCGCCGCATCCTGGCCCGGCACACTACCGCCACCCGAAATACCGACCAACGTACCCGCGAAGTAATTCGTTCCTCCTAAATTTGCAAGTAATGGAAAAAGACAAAGACGCGCAGACCAACGAAGAGTTTTTCGAAAACCCGATCGACCCGGAGAAAATCACCGAAAACCCCGGTACCTTGCCTTATGCCCACTCGGTAAGTGGGGCGGTGATCAAGCCTACCAAGAAAGGGGTGATCAGAGGCCGCGCCCAGAGCGCTATGCAGGAGCAAACCGACCAGCAACTTTCCCAGATCAAGAAGCAAATTGACCTGCTGGCCGAACAAGCCCACGAGATCCAGGAGCGCAAAAACCTGGCGGCCATTATTTACGCGGCCGACATCAATTTTAAGCCGGAGATCAACCATCAGTACCATCTCTACGAAAAAGAAGATGGTAAGCACGTGCTCTCCCTCATCGGGCCCGATGAGTGGGTAAAGCCCCGCTACGCCAAATTCCTCTACACGGTGCGGCTCCTGGCCGACCATACCTGGAAAATAGAAGCCCGCGGAGAAGAGGAGTAGCCTCTTAGGACGCTTCTGGGGAAATTTTAGTCCACCGGGCATATCCGGTTGGTATAAGAAAGGGGCGCTGCATTCGAGACGGTTAAATTGTGTAATTGGGTAACTGTTGAACTGCTGCGGGGCGTGAGGTAGGTGAGGGAAGGGAGGAGTAGATCCTCAACCTTAGATCGCTGATATTAATGGCGTTAAATTGTGTAATTGGGTAACTGTTTAACTGATGAAGGGCAAGAGGTAGCTGAGGGAAGGGAGCCAGCTGCCGCCATCCGGCACCGGCCCTCTCCTCTCCTTAAAAAAGGAGAGGTAAGGAGTGGTTGTAACAGCCAAAAATGGAAAATCGCGGTAGCAATGATGGTCATCGCTTTTCCGAACCCTTGACATTTTCGACCACCCCAACCCCTCCTGATCCAGGAGGGGAGAGCGGGG